>CALRTF020000132.1:0-10648 GCA_943370985.1 Paenacidovorax caeni | reverse complement strand
TGGCGGCACCTGTCGGTTGTGAAGCTCGCCACCGGCATGAAGCAGGGTTCCGCAGTAACCGCAGAATCGGTTGGCGTCCGGATTGGTGGACAGGCAGGATGGGCAATGCAAGGGCATCTTTATGTGGGTACTCGGCAACTTGCGACTTGGGCAACCCGGATGCTTGCACGGTGCCTGAAACAATGCAAGGGCATACGAACGTTCAGGGCAGCACTTTGACCGCCCGCCAGGCCGCCTGGACCGCCCTGTACTCCTTGGACTTCATCCCGTGACGCGCCAGGGCGGCCTGAAGCGTCGCTTTTGCGGCGTCCTGAAAACCCGACTTGCGCGACAGCGAGGAAAAAGCCGCATACCAGATCGGGCCCGCGGTTTCCCAGGAAAAGCCGCCGATTTTCCGTGCAGCCAGGTAAAAGGCCCGATTGGGAATGCCGGAGCTGTCGTGGACATCGGCACCTTCGACATATTGATCCATGCTCCTGAACTGATCGTCTTCGTACCAGGTGAGCTTGCGGTTGCCCGGGTCCTTGAGCGACCGGATCGCCCGGCCATGTTCCGGCGCGAGCATGTGTTCACCGAGCAGCCAGCTGGCCTGGGTCACGTCCTGGGCGGCATGCCATTGCTTGACCATGCAGCCGACAACATCGGAGAACGATTCGTTGAGCGCGCCGCCCTGCCCCTCGAGCGCATGGGTTTGCTCCTTGAACTCCCGGTTCCTGGCCGGCACGCGGATCACCCCCAGTCCTCCCGGCACGAGATGCTGGGTCACGCCATGCGTGAGTTCATGGGCAATGATGTCGAGCGCCTGGGTGAAGCCGCCCACATTGGCATCCCCGTCACCGTAAACCATCTGTTCACCGGTCCACATGGCATTGCTGAAATTTTTCCCGAAGTGCACCGCCGAGGTCACGCGCATCCCGCGGTCGTCTATCGAGTTACGGCCGAAAACCTGGCGAAAAAAATCCAGCGTGATGCCGGTGTTGTCGTAGACCTGGTTGACGGCCGCGTCCCTGACCGGCTTGCCGCCCTCGGTTCGCGCGGACTTGCCCGGAAGCTGCATGCCTGCGCCGGCATCAAACACAGCGCGCTGGCAAGGCGCAGCTGCCTTGCGGACGGCAGTCGCCATACGCTGGGGTACCGGTGCCGGCGCGCTCCAGGCGCTTCGCAGCGAGCGAAGACGCGCTGTGCTCTCGATATGGCCATGCATCACGTGCCGGTCGGCTTCTGCGGCCCGGGCCGCGATTTTTTTAAGCAGCTTGGAAGGCACTGCAAAACAGGCACACCGGTAAACAGATGTCACGGTTTTTCCTTTGGAGGCAGGACTGGCGGGCAGCGCGACTCCCCGATTGGCGCATGTCCTCCGCGTCGACGAGGCCGTCAGGCCAGTGCCGTCACCAGCGGCTGGGCAGCTTCTTGAGCAGCGTGATCCGCCGGATGCCCAGCTCGATGTAGCCGCCCTTTTCCAGGTCCTTGAGCAGGCGGCTCACCATCTCGCGCGAGGCACCCACGCGATTGGCGATGTCCTGGTGGGTGATGGATTCCAGCATGGCGGCGCTACCGGCGCCCTCGGCCGCATCGCCGCGGCGCTCCTCAAGCAGCGCGACCAGGCGGCCATAAACATCGAGCAGGGCCATGTTGCGGGCGGTTTCGGTCGCAGCCCGGGCGCGCCGGATCACCTGAACCACGAGGTTGATGGCGAATTCAGGCTCTTCGACCAAGTGTTCGCTCACATCAGTCCGGCTGAGCACCGCGCAAGTACACGGCTCCAGCGTCATCACAGAAGCGGAACGGGGGCCGCCATCCAGCGACATTTCGCCGAAATAGTCACCTGCGTTGACGGTGCCATAGGTGATTTCGCGTCCACTTTCGTCCATCGCAAAGACCTTGACACTGCCCTTGAGAAGCACAAAAAGACTGTCACCGGACTCCCCTTCGTTGATGAGAACCGCATTTTTGCGATAGGTGCGCTGCACGCCACGGCGCGCCAACGAGCGCAACTCGGGAACCAGGGGGGTATACAGGTCTTCGGCGGAAGGGATTGACGTGCTCATGATGAGCCGTAATCTAGCACGTGGCGTGCCGCCGGTGGGACTGCCGGCGCCGCCGGCCGCGAATTTTTAGTGGATCTGCACCAGGTGGCAGGGAGCCACTGGGGGCAAAACCGCCACCCGGTTGACCAGCTCACGAACGCCGCTGGAGCCGGTTTTGGCGCAAAGGCTGCGCACGTGGCTGCGTACCGTAGAAACAGCCACCTTGAGCTGCAGGGCGATTTCCGGGGTGCTCAGGCCCCGGCACAGAATGGTCAAGACCTGCTCCTCGGTCTGCGTGAGCCCATAACTGCGAGCAAAAAATCCGAACATCCCCGATTCGCAAACCTCTGCGCGGGAAAAGAACAGTGCGATCCGGCTTTTCCAGGAATCTGCCTCGGGCTTGAGGGGGACCACCGCCAGCATAAGACTCAAGCCCCCCCCGGACACGTTGATCAGGCTGCGTTTTCCGGCAGCGGCTTTGCTCAGCGCCAGTTGCAGTGTCTTGTTGTCGGCGGGGGCCACCGCCTGCACCTCGTCGCCGACTTTGCACAAAGCCCTGCCGCGATTCAGCTCCATGCGGGCCATCTGGTTGGCGTGGACGAGCTGGCCATGCTCACCGAGAACGACAAGACCGTGCGCCAGCACATCAATCAGGGCGGAGAGCACATCCGGGCCAGGCTCGGCAAGCCCCGGGGTGGCAATAAGCAGGGCCGGGTCCGCAAATCCGGCATTCAACACGGTGTTCATTTCATGCGCCTTGTAGCCGTTACAAGTTGTTAAGCGTATGAAGCCTGAGCAAATGTGACCAGTGAATATGGCGCTCCTTTTGTGTGAACAATTTCACAACCAGAGGTCGCGAAGATGCTGTTTATTTGCGAAACGAGTAGTTCAACGCGGCTCAAAACGCCAAGTTAGTGTGCACAAACGAGCAAATTGGACCTCCAAGGACCTGCAGGCGGCACCTGGCCAAAAGCCGGCGTCAGTCAGCTAAACCCAGGTGTTCAAGACAGCCCGGGTTTGCGTCCAGTAGTTCTGCAGTCTCTCAAATTGCTGACCTGCGTCGGCGGGGACACTGCCAGTTTTGGCCGACTGCTCGAGCTCGGTGCACACCGCCTGCATCGCAACAGCGCCCACATTGCCCGTAGCGCCGATCAGCGCATGGGTGGCCCACGCCAGCGCCACCGGGTCTGCGGCCCGGATGCTCTGGTTGATGGCATCGAGTTTTTGGGAGGCGTCGGCGATGAACAGTCCAATCACCTCGCGGGTCATGGTCAGGTGGTCATCGTCGAACTCCTTGAACTGGGCCAGCCGCTCCATATCCATCAATTTCAGCTCCGGCACCGGAGCCGGACCGGCTTTGGCCGTCCACGCCAAGCCCTCGGCCACTGCATCAGCTGGCCGATCCCGCACGGTCACCCTTTTTTCCGGCTTGCCAGAACCTCCCGCTGCCGAAGTCATCCTGGGCAGCCAGCGCTCCAGCGCCTGTGCCAGGGCTGCCACATGCAGCGGCTTGGTCAAATAGTCGTCCATGCCAGCAGCGGCACAACGGGCACGGTCTTCCGGCGACGCGGCAGCCGTCAGGGCAATGATGGGCGGCGCCTTGCTGCCCATCATGGTCTGGATCTGCTGCGTGGCCTGAAACCCGTTCATACGGGGCATGTTCACGTCCATCAACACGGCACCGAACCGCCAGCCTGCCCCATGGGCCCGTGCCACCGCCTGCACAGCCTCCCGGCCATCCAGGGCCGTCTCGGTCTGGTACCCCAGCCTGGCAAGCATGGCGCAAGCCACCTTGAGGTTCACCGCATTGTCATCAACCACCAGCAGGGTCAGGTTTTTCGCGGCGGCCGGCGCGCTGGCTGCCGCAATGTCTTCCGGCGCCTTCTGCAGCTGCTGCGCGGACAGGCAACGGGCCAGCGCATCAAACAACTGCTTCTGCCTGGCGGGCTTGAGCAGGCGCGCCTCGAACAGTCGCGCGGCTTCGTGGCCGGGCGGCATGAAGCCCGAAGTCAGCAGCACCAGGGGGATCCCGGCCAGCTTGCTGCTGCCCTTGATGGCCCGCGCCAATGTGACACCGTCCATTTCCGGCATGTGCATGTCGGTCACGATGATGTCGGGCAGCGCCGATTTGTCCCGCGCCAGATCCTGCAAGGCCTGGGCCCCGGACTCGGCGCTTGCCACCCGCATGCCCCACATCTGAAGCTGCCGTGTGAGCACCCGTATATTGGTGATATGGTCGTCCACGATCAACGCCTGTTTGCCATCCAGCGTTGTTGCGTCCAGGACACCGGGCACCACCGGCAAGTCCGCCACCGGGGCCTGGATGGTGAACCAGAACGTTGAGCCCTTTCCAGGCTCGCTGTCCACGCCGATGTCTCCCCCCATGAGCTCGACAAGGCGTTTGCAAATGGCCAGCCCCAGTCCGGTGCCGCCATATTTGCGGGTCGTGGACGTATCGACCTGGGTGAATGCCTGGAAAAGCGAGCCGATGCGGTCGGGCGGTATGCCTATACCTGAATCCGAAATCCGGAACTCAAGCAAAGCGAGTCTCGGGTCACCTGCCCCCGGCAGCCGCCGGACACTCACGGCCACTTCGCCTTTTTCGGTGAATTTGACGGCGTTGTTGATCAGGTTGATCAGCACCTGCCGGATACGCGTGATGTCCCCAGCGATGGCAGCAGGCAGTTCAGGGGCGCCGCTGACCGCCGCCTCCGGCACATCCACGATCAGCTCGAGATTTTTTTCCCGGGCCCGCGGCGCAGCAATGTCACAGGCCTCTTCGATGGCTGCGAGGGGGCTCAACGGTTCGGCCTCCAGATCGAGTTTGCCGGATTCGATTTTCGAGAAGTCCAGGATGTCGTTGATCACCGCCAGCAACTGGTCGCTCGACAAACGGATGGTCTGGAGATAATCACTTTGCTCGGCATCGAGCGCCGTCTCGGCCAGCAGGGTGCTCATCCCGACCACACCGTTGAGCGGCGTGCGGATTTCATGGCTCATGGTCGCGAGAAAAGAGGCCTTCGCCCGGGCGGCCTGCAAGGCCTCTTCACGGGACGCCAGCAACTCCTGCGTGCGCTGCGCGACACGCTGCTCCAGCATCTCGTTGGCCTCCTCAATGGCGCGGGTTTTGGTTTGCACCTCTGCCCTGTAGATCCGAAGCTGCTCCGCGCTGTCGTGCAGCACCTGCGAAAGCTCCATCACCTCTCTCAGGTGGGTACGCCGGTCTATCCTGGGCACCTCGCCACGGCCGAGCTGCCTGGCGGCCATGCTGAGGCGGTAAAGCCGTCGGCCGATGCGGTTCGCTACATACAGGGCAGCCAGGGCGCCCAGAAAAACCAGCCCGCCGATCAGGCCCAGGGACAGTTTCCACGCCTTGTCCATCTCTGCAGTGAAGTCACTTTCGGGCGCCGCCACCACCAGCGTCCAGCGCAGACCCAGCGACTCGCCGAAGGGGCGTTGAACCATCATCAGGGTGTCCCCCCGCATGGCGAGCCTCTGCAGGGCGGTGCTGCTGGCGACTGAATCCTCGCGCTTGCGGGCACGCTCAAGCAGCAGTGCGGCGAAGCTCTCGCGGATGACCGGGTTGGCGCTGTCCTGCGGACTGCGCCGGACCCGCCCGCCCGGCTCATCCTGGAACAGGGGGTCGCCTGCCGATCCCGCGACAAGCAGACCAGCTTCGTCCACGATAAATGCAGCACCGCGGGCACTGATGCTTTGCGTTTGCAGCAGGCGGGAAAGTTGTTGCAGGTAAAGATCGACGCCAAACACCCCCGCCGCCCCTTCGTCGCTGTCATACACAGGCTGTGACAGCGTCACCAGCAGTTGGGGTTTGCCGGGCACCGGCAGGATGGGCGAAAAAACGCGTCCCTTGGCCAGCAGAGCCCCCTGGTACCACTGGCGGGTACGAGGCTCGAAGCCCGGCTGCGCCACCGGCAGCGGCCGACTCCTGTCGCCAGGCCGCCGGGCGGCGAAAGCCTGCAGAACCGTATCGCCCGAAGCGCGCAGCATCACCGTCGCACCATTGGCGGCGTTTTCGACCGAAAAATACTCACCGCGGCTGTTGCCGAAATACAGATGCGGCACGTCCGGGGATTGCCGGGTCAAGGCAAACGCCATCGGTTCGAAAGCGGCGCCGTGACGCAACCAGTCCCGCGCCTGTTCTGTTTGCCCGATATTGAGACGTTCCGAAAAAAGACCATTCAGAACGTTGTGAGCCTGTCCGAGATGCGCTTCGGTGCCGGCCTGGATCTTTGCGGCGACATTGAACAGAATCCCTCCCGCCAGGTCCTGGACCGCCTGTGCGCTGCTGCGCGCCATCAGCCACGCAACCAGCCCTGCGGGAACGAGTGCGAACAGCAGAAGGCTCACAACCAGAACGCGGCGCAGCGAAAGCGTTCTTTTGCTCATGTAGCCGGCCGTGGTAACTGCTGTGGATGTGTCTGGCGCACCGATCAACTCTGCAGGGACAGGCCCAACAACTCCGCAGCATCGAGCGCCGCAGTGCGGCCCGGCAGCGAGATGAGCGCCCGCCCGCCAATACTCACCGCGCCGGTGACGCTGCGCAACATGGCAACGCTGGCCGCAATCTGCCAGCCGGCCTTGTGCGCCTGCTTTTGCAGCTGCAACGCGGCACTGACCGTGTCGCCCACCGGCAGCACATGCACACCCCCGTGCAGGGGATCCTCAAGCCTGGCCAGCGCGACGGGCCCGCTGTTCAAGGCCACACTGACGTCGAAACGAGGAAGCCCCTGATTGGGGAAACGACTGTTGAGAAATTTCTGCACGCGCCGTGCCGAGTCAAGCAGCCCCAGAGCGGCGCGCGCAGCGCGCAGGCCGTGATTGACGGAGGTGGTGTCCGTGCTGTCAACAAACACCACCAGCAGGCCTTCACCGACAAACTGCATGTGCCGCGCCCCGAACAAATGCACGGTATCGCCCGCATTGTTGTAGAACTGGCGCACAACATCGCTCAGATCGGAACTGGACAACTTCTCGGCGAGCGCCGCGTAGTTGAGGACATCGACAAACAGAACGGTGGCATTGGAAAACTTCTCATCTTCGCTCGTCGCATCTGCGGCAGGCCACTTGTCACTCAGCTCCGAAGCGAGCTTTTGTTCGTACAAACGTGAAAGATGATGTTTCTGGTCCTCCAGCGCCGCCTGCACCGCGGCCTCCACCGCCATGGTCTGCAGCGCGGCCTGGACCTGGCGCTTGTTGAGCTGGGCAGCGGCCGCCTCGCGCAGTTCACCGGGTCTGAAAGGTTTGGTGATGTAGTCGTCCGCACCACTGGTCATGCCGATGCGCATGTGCGCCCGTTCCTGGAGTGATGTCAGCAGGACGACGGGGGTGGACATGATGGAGGGGTCGGCACGCAGGGCTTGCAGCATCGCAAACCCGTCCATCACCGGCATCTGCACATCGCTGATCACCAGGTCGGGCTTGTTCTGCCGGACCAGTTCCAGCCCCGACATTCCGTTGTCTGCCGACAAAACTTCATAGCCATCTTTTCTGAGCACCGAAGCTACCAGCGTACGCGTCGCGGCATCGTCTTCCATCAACACAATCAGGGGCATTGTTCTTCCAGCGGGTTAGCTCACAACGACACGGCCACCAGCATACACAATTTGTTACCTTCTGGCGTCAAGCCAGTCCTTGATGTAATGGCTTTAGGTACTTTTCCACGGATCCCCGCCTGTCAGCGCCAGCGTGGCCTGCATGACTTCCGGAAGGAAAGCGAGTTGCACATGGGCTACACCCTGTATCAGGCGATTATCCGCGCCGGGCAAGGTCGCGGTGGAGCTGGGAAACACAATGTTGTCGCAATTTGAGTACCAACAGGTAAACAGGGCGTGGCGATGCGCCGGCATATCCTGATCCAGCGACTGCTGCCACTGACCCGACAATTGCATTTGCCGGCCGTTGGCAACCCGGCTGAAGCGGGCCAGCCAGGTGCCGCGGTGCGGTGTCCCCAATGTCACCACATGGTGGACGCGGCTTTCTTATTTTGTTGCCTTGAGCCAGGCACGCACCGCGAGGCCGCCCATGCTGTGGCAGACCAGCAAGGGAGGCATCCCCGTGGCTTCCGTCACCCGGCTGACCGCGGCCTCGACCAGCGGCACATAGTCGTCGATGGATGAAAACACCGGTTCCAGGTTGATGGCAACGTAAGCATGTCCGCTTCCCTGCAATTTTTCCAGCCAGGGCGCCCAGAACCCGCGGTTGCAGAAAAAGCCGTGGACAAACACAATGCCGCGCCGCCCGGGCACGGCAGATCGCAGCGCCGCCTCGTCGGGAAATGCCCGCGAACGAAACGGCTGACGCCAACAAAACACCTGGGGGGCCACCCGTGTTTCGCCCAGCCACGCCCGCGCCAGTTGGCCCCATGAGGGCTGGGGCGCCGGATCGCTCCGGTTGACAAATCGCAACAGGAAAAACTCGACAGCCAGAAAGCCGGAATACCCCAGCAGAAGCAGCAGCCCTCCAGATACAGCGAGTACCACAGAGGTGTGCCAGAAAAACAGCAGCCACGCCGTCACGGCAACCAGCAGCGAAACGGTGATCAGTTGTTGCAGACGCGCCAGCATGCCTGGTGCCGTGTCGCTTGCAGGTTCAGGCGAGCGCGACATCACGCCCGGTTATTTTTTTGACCAGCGCCTGCGCCAGCCGATTAACGGTGCCGTAAACCGACAGTTGTGGGTTGGCGCCTATGCTTGTCGGGAACAGCGATCCGTCGTGAATGGACAGGTTGCCGATTTGCCAGTGGATGCCGTCGGGGCGGGTCACACCGCGCTTCTCGTCGCCTGCCAGCCCACAGCCGCCCATGACGTGTGCACTGACCACCTTGGCAAGCAGGGGTTTCATCGGGAGCGCATGGATCGCATCCCGGGCCTGTGCCCATGAGGTGTAAGGCTGTGCCATCTCATGCAGGGGAAAGACCTGCCGCGCACCAGCCGCAAACTGGATTTCCGCCATCGACAACATGGCGCGCCGCGCACCACCCATCACATAGTCGGTCAGCGGATAGTCCAGCACGGGGGAGCCATCACCACGCAGTTTGACCTGGCCACCGCGTGACTGGTCATGGAAGCCATCCCGCAACAGCGCCAGAAGGGTGTGGTTATGGGGGAAGGTCTCGAGCAAATCCTTCTGGCTTTTGCCCATGCCGGGAACAGTCGAGGCAAAAATCACAGGGTGCAACGGGGGCGCTTCAAGTTTGTAGCCGATGGGACCGTCAATAGCCTGTGTATCAAGGAAATGGTCGGTGTAAATCGTCTGCGGTGCGCCGCTCCACGCCTCCACTTTCTGCGAAAACACCGACGAACTCATCACGACCGGATGCAAAAAGGTCCGGGCGCCCAGCAGGCCATGAGGATCGGGTGCGCCCGAGCGCAGCAAGACCGCCGGAGAGTTGATCGCACCGCCGGCGAGCACATAATGGCTTGCTATGATTTTTGTAGCACTCTCCCGCCGTCCGGCGGGGGCCGGCGCCCCATTTGACAGCACACTTCGGCAATGGAGGGCGGTCACCTTGCCATTGGCCAGTTCAAACCGCTCCACCCGCATTTCAGTCAGCAGACGCGCGCCCAAGTCGAGCGCGGCGGGAATGGTCGTGACAAGCATTGATTGTTTGGCATTGGTCGGGCAGCCCAGCCCACAAGACCCAAGATTCCAGCAACCTGTGACGTTGCGCGAGATCGCGGCTGACGGTATGTTCAGGCTGGCCGCGCCTCGCCGCAGCAGATCGTTGTTTTCATTCGGGGCGGTCAGCCAGGGCAGGATGTTCAGGCGCTTCTCGGCCTGCGCGAAATACGGCGCGAGGGCTTCGACGTTGTAATCCGGCAGGTCAAAACGATCCTGCCAGAAGCCGAGCGTAGGCGCCGGCGTGCGAAAGGAACTGGTCCAGTTGACGGTCGTGGAGCCGCCAACGCAGCGCCCCTGCAGGATGTTGATGGCCTTGTCCTCTGTCTTGCGCGCCGCACTTTCCTGGTACAGCTGCGGGTAGGCCTCGGACTCCTTCTGCTTGAAATCGCTGCTGCTTTTCAGGGGCCCTTCCTCAATCATGACCACGTTCAGGCCAGCCCGGGCCATCAGTTCGGCGGTGATGCCGGCCCCTGCGCCAGTGCCGACGATGGCCACATCGCAGACGATCTTTTCCGGCGCCGGGCCCCTGGCGCCTCCCAGGACTTTCCATCCGCGCTGGAGTCCTTCCCGGATCGGGTCTTGCAGTTGACTCATGCGGCCTCTCGTGTCTGATCAAATGGCCAGTGGGCCGGGGTAGCCGAGCTGCGGCCAGGTCGACACATCCGTGAAGTAGGCCGCCGCCGTGATGTCGTGCAGCGCCGCATACGCCTGCTGGCGCAAGGCAAGCGCAGAAAATCGCATGCCCTCCAATGCCTGCCGAATGTCTGTCTCGGAGGCCAGGGGCCAGTCCCGGTCCAGGCCGGCCAGCAGGTGCCGTCCCGCCCCATTCGCCAGCAGGGACAACAGCTGCGACAACTCGTCCTGCGCGTGCGGTGGCAATGCCAGCGTCAGTGCGTCGATACGCTCCAGCAGGCCGTCGAGCGCCACCTGCATGGCAGCTTCATCGGCCGGCAGGCTACCCTGCAACACGGCGCGACCCA
>CALRTF020000131.1:0-10729 GCA_943370985.1 Paenacidovorax caeni | reverse complement strand
GGAGCCTCATTTGGCCGCGTGTGCTGCGCTCCCGTGCACACATGACCGTACGTTGGGATTCCCGTCCTTGAAGCGCTGCGCGCTTCAAGGACTCCGGATTTGAATTTGGTCTTCGGGGATTTTGTCTTTTCTTTCTCCCTCTCCACCCGTCGGGCTGGGCCGAGGAGCACAGCCGAAAACGGATCAGGGCGAGCGATTGTTTGAGCCGAAGGCGAGTTCGAGCTCGACCCCGTTTTCGGCGAGCACCGCAGGTTGCCCGTAGCGAAGCGAAGGGACCCAGACCATCGGGTCGCCTTCTCTTTGCTTACTTTCTCTTGGCGAAGCAAGAGAAAGTGAGTCGCCCGCCGGGGCGAGACCCGGCTTGTTGGCAAACCGCACTGCCCAAGGCGAAGAAGGCTTCGACAGGCTCAGCCCGAACGGTGTCGGTGGATCGCGAACATGGATCCCGGATCAGGTCCGGGATGACAGTCCACACACCAAATCCGCTATAAATTCAATAGCTCCTCACGCTTGCCCGGCAAGGGCCAAAGCCACTTTTTGCCACCAATCCACCGGTACGGCGGGTACCATACCCGCCATGCCCACCACCCACCTCCTCTACCTCCACGGCTTCCGCTCCTCCCCGCAATCGGCCAAGGCCCGGCAGGTCGCTGCATGGATGCGGGACCGGCATCCCGGCGCTGTCTGGTGGTGCCCGCAACTGCCCCCTTCGCCCCGGGAAGCGGCGCAGATGCTTGCCGAAGGCATCGCGGGCTGGCCGCGAGCCACGATGGCAGTGATGGGCTCCTCGCTGGGCGGCTTTTACGCGACCCATGTGGCCGAAACCTGCGGCTGCAAGGCGGTGCTGCTCAATCCGGCGGTGGACCCGGCGCGCGACCTGGCGAAATACATCGGTGAACAAACCTCCTGGCATGACCCGGACCAGCGCTTTTTCTTCGAACCGCGTTTTGTCGACGAGTTGCGCGCCCTTTGCCACGGCCCGGTCGCGCAGCCGGAGAACTACCTGGCGGTGATTGCGAAAGGCGACGAGGTGCTGGACTGGCGCGAAATGACCGGCCGGTATCCCGGGGCGCAGATCCGGCTGCTCGAAGGCGGCGACCATGCCATCAGCGACTTCGAATCCCACTTGCCGGCGGTCATGGACTTCCTGGGTCTGCCCTGAGGCCACGCGCAGGCATGCTGATTACACTAGACAACAAGACCGTCGGGACGCAGCGCGATGTTCAGCGCGCAATGCCAGAGTAAGCAAAGGATGTTGTTTTGTTTGTATTGTTTGAAGAGGCCGGCAAGTTTCTGGCCGGCCGTATCTTGTCCGAGGCCGACAGCTCGCTGCAGGTCGAGCTGGACTCGGGCAAGCGGGTCAAAGTCAAGGCCGTCAATGCGCTGCTGAAGTTTGAAAAGCCCGCACCGGCGGAACTGGTCGCTGCCGGACAGAAAATCAGTGAAGAGATCGACCTGGACCTGGCCTGGGAATTCGCCAGCGAGGAAGAATTCAGCTTTGCCGAGCTCGCGCGTGACTACTTCAGCGCCGACCCGTCCAAGCCCGCGTCCACCGAACAGCAGGCTGCCGCCCTGTTCCGCCTGTTCGAGGCGCCGCATTATTTCCGGCGCGCCGGCAAGGGCCGTTTCCGCAAGGCGCCGGCCGAGATCCTGCAGCAGGCGCTGGCCGCCATCGAAAAGAAAAAGCAGGTGCTTGCGCAAATCACGGCCTGGGCCGAGGAGCTCGCGCAAGGCCGTTGCCCGGGGCCGGTGCGCGACCAGCTTTACAAAATCCTGTTCAAGCCCGACAAGAACAGCCCCGAGTACAAGGCCGTGGTCGAAGCCTCGCGCGCCGCGCACAAGGCGCCGCTGGACCTGCTGCAGCAGGCCGGCGCCATCGCCTCGCCCTACCAGTTCCACTGGAAACGTTTCCTGTTTGAGAACTTTCCCAAAGGCACGGCCTTCCCTGCGGTGCAGGCGCCGCCGGTCAAGGATGCGCTGCCACTGGCCGCGGATGTACGGGCTTTTTCCATCGACGACTCCAGCACCACCGAGATCGACGATGCCTTGTCGGTGCAGGGCCTGGGCAGCGGTACCGTCACACTGGGCATCCACATCGCGGCGCCCGGCCTGGCGGTGTTGCCGGGCAGCCCCATCGACCTGCTGGGTCGCGCCCGCCTGTCCACCGTCTACATGCCGGGCTACAAGCTGACCATGCTGCCCGACGAGGTGGTGCAGAGCTACACCCTGCAGGAGGGGCGCAACTGCCCGGCCCTGTCGCTGTACGTCACGCTGGACGAGGCCACGCTGTCCATCAGCGCGACCGTCACGCGCCTGGAGCAGGTGCCGATTGCCGCCAACCTGCGCCACGACAAGCTGGACGCGGTGTTCACTGAAGAATTTTTTGAGGCGGCGGCGCAGACCGGCGCGGCGCCGGCCGATGTGCCCTGGGGTGTCGAGCTGGCCTTTCTGCACCGGCTCGCGCGCCACCTCAAGGCCCAGCGCGAAATCGTGCGTGGCAAGCCCGAAAATTTCAACCGGCCCGATTACAACTTCAGCCTCGACAACCCGGGCGGCCAGGAACCCGCGGGCGACGAAAAAGTCAGTATCAGCATCCGCAAACGCGGCGCGCCGCTGGACCTGATCGTCGCCGAGGCCATGATCCTGGCCAACAGCAGCTGGGGCGAGTGGCTGGCCGAACACGGCGTGCCCGGCATCTACCGCAGCCAGGCCAGCCTCGCGCCCGGCGTCAAGGTGCGCATGGGCACCAAGGCCTTGCCGCATGCCGGCATCGGCGTCAAAAGTTACGCCTGGGCAACCTCGCCGCTGCGCCGCTACACCGACCTGGTCAATCAGTGGCAGATCATCGCCTGCGTGACACACGGCCGCACGGCGGCGCTGGCCGCGCCGTTCAAACCCAAGGATGCGGAGCTGTTTTCCATCATCTCGGGTTTCGACGGTGCCTACAGCGCCTACAACACTTTCCAGGCCGGCATCGAGCGTTACTGGACGCTCAAGTACCTGCAGCAAAACGGCATCACCGAGCTGACCGCGACCGCGTTCAAGGACAACCTGGTGCGCGCCGACGACCTGCCGCTGGTGTTGCCGGCCATGGGGGCGCAGGGCCTGCCGCGCGGTGCCAGGCTGCGCATCCGCCTGGGCGAGATCGACGAGATCACGCTCGACGTCAACAGCACGGTGATCGAACGCCTCGACGTGGTGGTGGACGAAGCCGCCGCCGAACAGGTGGACGAGGAAGACAACGAATCGGAGATCGCCGCCGGTCCGATCTCGATTGCCGTCGATCTGAACGAGGCGCCAGCCGATGCCAGCCCTGTCGCTGGCAACGCTTAGCCCCGATAATCCTTCCCTGTGAAATCACCCAGCACCCTGCACATCGCCCTGGGCTTTTCCGTCGCCCTGCACGCGGTGCTGCTGACCGTGCGTTTTGTCGACCCGGAACGGTTTAACCGCGTGTTCCAGGACACGCCGCTGGAAGTGATCCTGGTCAATGCCAAATCGAACGAGCGCCCCGATGTGGCCAAAGCCATCGCCCAGGCCTCGCTGGCCGGCGGCGGCGATGCCGAGCGCGGACGTGCCACCAGCCCGCTGCCGCCCTCGGCGCTGACCGAGCTTGGTGAAGCCAGCGAAGACGCGCAGCGCAGGATCGAGGCGATGCAGGAACAGCAAACCCTGCTGCTGGCCCAGATCAAGAAGGAACTGGCGTCCATGCCGCCGCCCGATCCCAAGGTCACCACGCACGACGCGGCAAACGCCGAACGCGAGGAAAAACGCAAGCAGCTGATCAAGATCCTGGCCGAGATCGAGCGCCGCATCAACGAGGAAAATGCGCGTCCCAAGAAACGTTACATCAGCCCGGCCACACGCGAGGAGGTGTACGCGATCTACTACGACGCGCTGCGCCGCAAGATCGAGGAGCGCGGCACGGTCAACTTCCCCGAGATGGCCGGCAAGAAGCTGTACGGCGAACTGACCATGGTGCTGACCATCAATTTTGACGGCCGCGTCCTGTCCACCGAGGTGGTGGAGACCTCGGGCAACCTCACGCTGGACCGGCGTGCCCAGAGCATCGCGCGCGCCACCGGGCCCTTCGGCAACTTCAGCGAGGCGATGCGCCGCAAGGCCGACCAGATCGTGGTGGTCTCGCGCTTCAAGTTCACGCGTGACGAAACGCTTGAAACCAAACAGCTCGAACGTTGATGGATCACTACTGCGTCCTCGGCAACCCGGTCGCCCACAGCAAGTCGCCGGCCATCCACGCGCGTTTCGCCGAACTGACCGGCGAGGCTCTGGATTACAGCCGCCAGCTCGCGCCGCTGGACGGTTTTGCGCCCACCTTGCGGGCCTGGATTGCCGGCGGCGGCCGCGGCTGCAATGTGACCGTGCCTTTCAAGTTCGAGGCCTTCGGCCTGGCCGGCACGGCCAGCGAACGCGCCACGCTGGCGCAGGCCGCCAACACGCTGCGCTTCGATGAAGGCGGGCGCATCGCAGCAGAAAATACCGACGGTATCGGCCTGATCCAGGACATCCAGGCCAACGCCGGTGTCAGCCTGGCCGGCCGCGACATCCTGCTGCTGGGCGCCGGCGGCGCTGCGGCCGGGGTGCTGGGCCCGCTGCTGATGGCCGGGCCACGCCGGCTTGTGGTGACCAACCGCACCCATGACAAGGCGCTGGCGCTGGTGGCGCGTCACGCCGGCCATCCCTCGCTGCGCGCCGTGCTACAAAAAACAGAGCTGCTAGCGCTTGACCAGCAAGGGCTGCAGGCCGATTTTGATGTGGTCATCAATGCCACGGCGAGCAGCCTGGGCGGCGGCGCGGTACCGGTGGACCCGCGCGTGCTCAAGCCGGGCGCGCTGGCCTACGACATGATGTATGGCGCCGCAGCCCAAACCTTTGCCGACTGGGCGCTGGCGCACGGCGCGCAGCCGCGCGATGGCCTGGGCATGCTGGTCGAGCAGGCCGCCGAGTCTTTTGCCTTCTGGCGCGGCGTGCGGCCACCGTCGGCCCGGGTGCTGCAGGAAATGCGCGAGGCGCTGGCATGAAGGCGCTGCTGCGCTGGCTGCTGCTGGTGCTGGTCGCCGGCCTGGCCGTTCAGCTTTATTTTGTCGGCCGCATTGCGCTGATGGCAGTGGTGAATCCGCAGTCCACGGCCTTCCAGCGCTCCGAGATGTACCGCCTGGCGGCCGAAAAAGGCAGTCTCCAGTGGCGCCAGCAATGGGTGCCGTATTCGGACCTTTCCGACAACCTCAAACGGGCCGTGATCGTGTCCGAAGACGCCACCTTCATCGAACACGAAGGGGTGGACCTGGAAGCGCTCGAAAAAGCGTGGGAGAAAAACACCCAGGCCGAGCAGCGCGCCGAAAAGGCGGCCAGCCGGCTCGGCAGCAAGGCTGCACCGGCCGCCAGCGGCAAGGCCGCGGCCAGGCCGCCGAAAATTGTGGGCGGCTCCACCATCACGCAGCAACTCGCGAAAAACCTGTTCCTCTCGGGCGAGCGCACGCTGCTGCGCAAGGGCCAGGAGCTGGTGCTCACCCTGCTGCTCGAAGCGCTGCTCAGCAAGCAGCGCATCCTGGAGATCTACCTCAACAATGTCGAATGGGGCGAAGGTGTGTTCGGCGCGGAGGCCGCGGCGCAGCACTATTTCCGCAAACCCGCCGCCAGACTCAGCGCTTATGAAGCCGCGCGCCTGGCGGTGATGCTGCCGCGCCCCCGGTATTTCGAAACCCGGCCCGGCTCCGGCTACCTGGCTTCGCGCGCGTCCACCATCGCCGCGCGCATGGGCGGCGTGGAGGTGCCATGAACATACGTGCAAAGGCCATGAGCCTGTTTCTGCTGGGCCTGATACGCGCGCTGACCGGCGCGCAGGCGCGCTGGCAGGGCTGCCCGCCCAAGGCAGAGCAGCGCATTTATTTCGCCAATCACCAGAGCCACGCCGACTTGGTGCTGATGTGGGCGGCCCTGCCGAGCGAACTGCGCAGCATCACGCGGCCGATCGCGGCGAAAGACTACTGGACCAAAACACCGTTCAAGCAGTGGATCACCACGGCGGTGTTCAACGCCATCTACGTGGACCGGACCAAAACCACCGAGCAGGACCCGCTGGAGCCGCTGATCGACGCGCTCGACAGCGGCGACTCCATCATCCTGTTCCCGGAAGGTACACGCGGCAACCAGGAAGAGCCGCAGCCTTTCAAGTCGGGCCTCTACAACCTCGCGCAGAAGTTTCCGAACGTGGTGCTGGTGCCAGCCTGGATCAACAACGTGCAGCGCGTGATGCCCAAGGGCGAAGTGGTGCCGGTTCCCATCCTGTGCTCGGTCACCTTCGGCGCGCCGCTGGTGTTGGAGCCCGGCGAAGAGCGCGGCAGCTTCCTGACACGCGCGCGGCAGGCGGTGATGGCGCTGAGGGACACCTGATGAGCAGCTTTTTGCGCAACCTCACGCCCTCGCAGCAGGTCGGCCTGCTGTTCGTGATGGTGTTTGGCCTGCTGATTGCCGCCAGCATCTGGGCGCTGGTGATCTCGCTGCGCGACGACGGCGAGAACGAGATCCGCAGCCAGGACATCCGGGAACTGACCAGCCTGCTCAACACCTCCTGGCTGATGTGCACGGTGTTCTGGCTGGCCTGGGCCTCGGGCGAGACCGTGGCGACCATGCTGTTTGCCATCGTGGCGTTTTTTGCGCTGCGCGAATTCATCACGCTGTCCCCGACGCGCCACGGCGACCACCGCAGCCTGGTGCTGGCGTTTTTTGTGGTCTTGCCGGTGCAGTTCTGGCTGGTGATCACCAAACGCTTTGACCTGGTGACGGTGTTCATCCCGGTTTATGTGTTCCTGTTGATCCCCGTTGTCAGCGCGCTGGCCAACGACCCGCAACGTTTCCTCGAGCGCAATGCCAAGCTGCAGTGGGGCATCATGGTCTGCGTCTACGGCATCAGCCATGTGCCGGCGCTGTTGCTGCTGGGCTTTCCCGGCTACAGCGGCAAAAATGCCTTCCTGGTCTTCTTCCTGGTGTTTGTGGTGCAGACCGGCATGCTGGTGCAGCACCTGGCCAACCGCAAATGGCCGCGCACGCCGACCGCGCCCGCCGTCAGCCAGAGTTTCAACTGGCCCAGCTGGCTGATCGGCCTGGGTGTCGGCGGTTTTGTCGGCGGCCTGATGTCGGGCCTGACGCCCTTCAAGCCGGCGCAGGCGGTGGCCATGGCGCTGATCGCCTGTGTCGCGGGATCGCTGGGCCATCTGGTGATGAAGGCGCTCAAGCGCGACCGCGGCATCACCAACTGGGGCACGGAAGGCAAGTCGGTCACCGGCGCCAGCGGCCTGCTGGACCGGGTCGATGCCCTGTGTTTTGCCGCGCCCGTGTTTTTCCACTCGGTTCGGTGGTATTTTGGCTTATGAGCCTGTTTAGCACGATCAGGAAAGTGCGCCGCGCCGGGCCGCCCCAAGCAAGCACAGCCCCCCCGGGGGGCAGCGTATTACACGCAGTGAAAAGCGTGGGGGCTCGTCTCGGATGAGAATATTGGGTATCGACCCCGGCCTGCAGATCACCGGCTTTGGCGTGATCGATGTGGACGGGCCGTCGCTGACCTATGTGGCCAGCGGCACCATCAAGACCACCCATCTGGACCGCGGCAACCTGCCGGCCCGGCTCAAGGTGCTGTTCGACGGCATCTGCGAAATCACCGCCCGCTACAGCCCCGACAGCTCGGCCTGCGAGATCGTGTTTGTCAATGTGAATCCGCAGGCCACGCTGATGCTGGGCCAGGCGCGCGGCGCCTGCCTGACGGCGCTGGTCAGCTGCAACATCGAGGTCGCCGAATACACGCCGCTGCAGATGAAAAAAGCTGTCGCCGGTTACGGCAAGGCCGGCAAGCCCGAGGTGCAGGAGATGGTCAAGCGCTTGTTGCGTCTGCCGGGCCTGCCGGGCAAGGATGCTGCCGACGCGCTGGCGCTGGCCATCACCCACGCGCATGTGGGTGGCTCAGCCGCGATTCTGGCGCGCGCCACCACGCTGGGCCGGACCTCGACCGCCTCGTTCAAGGACGGCCGGCACCACTGACGTGTGTGTTATCCCCAGAGCAGTTCGTCGGCGATCAGGATGGCAAAAAAAACAAAAGCTGCCAGCAGGGTGCCGCCGAGTAGCCGCAGACCGGTGCGCTTGTAGCGGACGTTGGAAGTGATTGCGAACAACGCAAAGGAAATGCCGGCAGCGACCAGCAGCAAGACAACGAGGATGCGAAAAAAAGCCATGCCCTACCAGGCCCGCGCCAGCTGCGCAAAACCCTGGGGCGCCTTTTTTTCGTCCTCGAAGGTCACGACCTCGTAAGCGTCGGCATGCGACAGCAGCTCGCGCAGCAGCTTGTTGTTCAGGGCGTGGCCGGAACGGAAAGCACTGTAAGCCGCGAGCAGCGGTTTGCCGAGCAGGTAGAGGTCGCCCATGGCGTCGAGGATTTTGTGTTTGACGAACTCGTCGTTGTAGCGCAGGCCGTCGGTGTTGAGCACGCGGTAGTCGTCCATCACGATGGCGTTGTCCAGCCCGCCGCCCAGCGCCAGCCCGTTGGCCCGCATCATCTCCACATCCTTGGTGAAGCCGAAGGTGCGTGCCCGCGCGATGTCGCGGGTGTAGGAGCCGGTGCCCAGGTCGAACTCCACGCGCTGGCCAGTGGAATCCACCGCGGGATGGTCGAAGTCGATCTCGAAACCCAGCTTGTAGCCGTTGTAGGGTGACAGCCGCGCCCATTTTTCCGTCGCGCCCTGCCCTTCACGCACCTCCACCGGCTTGAGGACGCGGATAAAGCGTTTCGGCGCCGCTTGCAGTTCAATGCCGGCCGACTGCAGCAGGAACACAAACGAGGAGGCCGAGCCGTCAAGAATCGGCACTTCCTCGGCCGTGATGTCGATGTAGAGGTTGTCGATGCCCAGGCCGGCGCAGGCCGACATCAGGTGTTCAACGGTGTGGACCTTGGCATTGCCGCTGGAGATGGTGGACGCCAGGCGCGTGTCGGTCACCGCCTCGGCCGAAATCACGATGTCCACCGGCTGCGGCAGATCGACACGACGGAACACGATGCCGGTACCCGGCGCGGCCGGCCTCAGGGTCAGCTCGACCCGCTGGCCGCTGTGCAGGCCCACACCGACCGCCTTGGTCAGGGATTTGAGGGTGCGTTGCTGGAGCATGGGCCTATTTTAGGGCTTCACCTCCGGCGGCTACAGGTGCTGCCTGAAAAACCCTGTCCAGTGCGGCACCGCGACAAAACGGTCTTTCCAGTAACCGCTGTGGTAGATCCTGCTCACGCATTTGGCCAGCATGGGATTGATATTGGTTTCACCCGGCATCTTCATGCCACTGTTGAGTTCGGTCACGCCGCTGTCGTCCACCAGGATGTCGCATTTCGCATAGTGCGGTCCGAACACATTGCGGTGCCGCTTGTAGGGCGCGTCGAAGCTGTGGCCCTCGCCTGGGATCACGATGATGCTTGCGTTGCCGCCGCGCTCCTTCATCCAGGGCACATAACGTTCGCAATATCTGCTCGGCGTTTCGTCATCAACCTCACCGGTGATGAACAGAAAGGGCGTGCCGAAGTACGCATCGCGTGTGGCATGGCGGAAGCCGCAGAAACCGTACAGGCCCACGACGGCGTCCAGCGGCCTGGCGCGGAAGTCGCTGCCGTAGATGCGCCGGATATTGCGCTCGACCAGCACATGGGCCCACTTTTGCTGCAGCACAATCGCCGCCGACGAACCCTGGGATTCGCCGATGCTGCCCACTTTTTCGTAGCCGCGTCCGCGCAACCAGTCTGCGGCGGTCAGGCTGTCCGAGACCATGTTCAGCTCGTTGCCGCCCCGGGCCGAAGCCGCCAGGTAGTCGTCGTGCGTCACGCCGATGCCACGCGGCTTCCAGTGGTCAATCACCAGCGCCGCAAAACCTTCCTTTTGCAGGCTGTCCACATAGTCGAACATGCGGCTGTCGATGCCCTGCGATCCGTGCGAGATCAGCACCACCTTCTTAGCGCCAGGCGGTGCAAACAACAGGCCCTGGGCGGCCAGCCGGTTGCAAGCCGTCGGCGTGCACAGCATGCTGGGCCAGCTCACTTTTTCGGCCTGCTCCGGCCGGGCGGACTGGGCTTGCGTGGGCCCGACCCAGAAAGCCGCCAGCAGCAGCACGCAGAACATGAGGCTTCTCATCAGATCTCCTGGCGGCACAGTTTCAGTCAGGCATGAAAAAGGGTGGACTCCCGTGCGGCCCCCCGTGGCACGAGGAGGCCGAACCATCCAGGATGGCTTTTGTCGGCCGTGGTCTCGACGCAGCGCTTGCCGATGCGCAGGCCCACCCCGACCGCCCTGGTCAGGGATTCGAGGGTTTGTTGCGCAAGCACGGGACCATTTTAGGTGGGGGTGGGGAAGTGGGTAAAGCATGGATCGTGGTGATAAAGGGGGCGCCCTCTCCCCGCACAGGTCATCCCGGACTGGATCCGGGATCCATGTTCGTTCACCATGCTTTGAAGTGCGCCCACAAGCCGGGTCTCGCCCCGGCGGGCGACTCACTTTCTCTTGCTTCGCCAGGAGAAAGTAAGCAAAGAGAAGGCGACGCTATGGTCTGGGTCCCTCCGCTTCGCCGCGGGCAAGCTGCGGTGCTCGCAAAAAATGGGGTCGAGCTCGCACTCTCCCGTCTCAGACAATCGCTCGCCCTGATCCATTTTTCGCTGCGCTCCTCGGCCCAGCCCGACGGGTGG
>CALRTF020000130.1:0-10823 GCA_943370985.1 Paenacidovorax caeni | reverse complement strand
CCCCGAATATTCCGAAGGTTCCATCCGCGTCCTCAAGGGCTTGGAGCCGGTCAAGCAGCGCCCGGGCATGTACACCCGGACGGACAACCCGCTGCACATCATCCAGGAAGTGCTGGACAACTCGGCCGACGAGGCGCTCGCCGGCCACGGCAAGAAGATCAAGGTGACCCTGCACAGCGACGGCTCGGTCAGCATCGAGGACGACGGCCGCGGCATCCCCTACGGCCTGCATCCCGAGGAAAAGGCGCCGGTGATCGAGCTGGTATTCACCCGCCTGCATGCCGGCGGCAAGTTCGACAAGGGCAAGGGCGGCGCCTACAGCTTTTCCGGCGGCCTGCACGGCGTCGGTGTCAGCGTGACCAACGCCCTGTCCAAACGGCTGGAAGCCACGTCTTACCGCGACGGCATGGTCGCGAAACTGGTGTTCGAGGCCGGCGACGTCACCGAGAAGTTGCACCTGCGCAAGGCGATCGAGGGCGACCGCAAGTCCGGCACCACCGTCAGGGCCTGGCCGGATGCCAGGTATTTCGAGGCTTCGGCGCTGCCGATGGCCGAGCTGACCCATTTGCTGCGCAGCAAGGCCGTGCTGATGCCCGGCGTCACCGTGACGCTGGCCGTGGAAAAAACAAAGGAAGTCCAGACCTGGATCTACAAGGGTGGCCTGCGCGACTACCTGATGCAGACCCTGCCGGCCGACCCGGTGATTCCGCTGTTCGAGGGCGAAGGGTTTGCCGATGCGGCCCACGACAGTTTTGCCGAAGGCGAGGGCGCCCAGTGGTGCCTGGCCTTCACCGAAGACGGCCAGCCGGTGCGCGAAAGTTACGTCAATTTGATCCCGACCAGCGCCGGCGGCACGCATGAAAGCGGCCTGCGCGACGGCGTGTTCCAGGCGGTCAAGAGTTTTGTCGATCTGCATTCGCTGCTGCCCAAGGGCGTCAAGCTCTTGCCCGAGGACGTGTTTGCGCGCGCCAGTTATGTGCTGTCGGCCAAGGTGCTGGACCCGCAGTTCCAGGGCCAGATCAAGGAACGCCTCAATTCGCGTGACGCGGTGCGCCTGGTGTCCAGCTTTGTGCGGCCGACGCTGGAGCTCTGGCTGAACCAGCATGTGGACTACGGCAAAAAGCTCGCCGAGCTCGCCATCAAGGCGGCGCAAAGCCGGCAAAAGGCCGGCCAGAAGGTCGAAAAACGCAAGGGTTCCGGCGTCGCCGTCCTGCCCGGCAAGCTGACCGACTGCGAAAGCCGGGATCTGGCGCACAACGAGGTCTTCCTGGTCGAGGGCGACTCCGCCGGCGGCAGCGCCAAGATGGGCCGCGACAAGGAAAGCCAGGCCATCCTGCCGCTGCGCGGCAAGGTGCTCAACACCTGGGAGGTCGAGCGCGACCGGCTGTTTGCCAACACAGAGATCCACGACATCGCGGTCGCCATCGGCGTCGACCCGCACGGCCCCAGTGACACGCCCGACCTCAGTGGCCTGCGTTACGGCAAGGTCTGCATCCTGTCGGACGCCGACGTCGACGGCTCGCACATCCAGGTGCTGCTGCTGACCCTGTTTTTCCGGCACTTCCCGAAACTGATAGAAGCCGGCCATGTGTTTGTGGCCCGGCCGCCGCTGTTCCGGGTCGACGCGCCGGCCCGCGGCAAGAAACCTGCTTCCAAGGCGTATGCGCTCGATGAGGGTGAATTGCTGGCAATTCTCGACAAATTGCGCAAGGAAGGCGTGCGCGAGGGCGCCTGGGCGATCAGCCGCTTCAAGGGCCTGGGCGAAATGAATGCGGAACAATTGTGGGAAACCACACTCAATCCTGATACCCGCCGCCTGTTGCCGGTGCAACTGGGCAATCTGGATTTCGCCCAGACCGAGTCGCTGGTGACCAAACTCATGGGCAAGGGCGAGGCCGCGGCGCGGCGCGAACTGATGGAGCTCCACGGGGATACCGTGGAAATCGATATTTAAAGGTGATCTTGATGAAAACGCTGTGGTCTCCCCGGCAAGGCCTTCTTCATGCATAAAAAATGGCTCCAGCCCTTGTCGGGTGTGCGTGCATTGCTATCATTTTTGATGGTTGCGGCGGCGCTGCTGGCGGTTGCGCCGGCCCGCGCCGATGTCTGGGGTTATGTGGATGAGGCCGGTGTCGCGCATTTTTCGGCCGAGCGCCTGGACGAGCGCTACCAGCTGTTTTTCCGCAGCGGCGAGACTTTTGACACCAGCCGCGGCAACCGCGGCCTGCCGCCCTACAGCCCGGGCGCGACCGGCGCGCCGCCCAGACTGCTGGCGTTTTTTGATGTCTCGCCCAATTACAAGGCGGTCAAGCACCTGTTGCGCGAAGCCTCGGTGGCGCAGGACATCGATTACGAACTGCTGCAGGCGCTGATCGCCACCGAGTCCGGCTTCAATACCCATGCGGTCTCGCCCAAGGGCGCGATCGGCCTGATGCAGCTGATGCCGCCCACGGCGCAGCAGTACGGCGTCAGGACCGACAAGAAGACGCCGATCGAGAAAAAGCTGACCGATCCCCGGACCAACATCCGCGCCGGCTCGCGCCACCTGCGCTACCTGATCGACATGTTCCCGGGGCAGCTCGATCTGGCGGTGGCCGCCTACAACGCCGGTGAAGGCGCGGTACAGCGCGCCGGCAACCGCATTCCCAACTATCCCGAGACCAAAAATTACGTCAAGACCGTGATGCAGCTTTATTCGCACCTGAAGCCGCCCAGCATGGTGAGTGCGGGCCGCAGCGGCCGGGTCCGGATGGAAATGATGGGCGGCGCGGGCGGCCAGCCGGTGGGCGGCGCCAAAGGCCGCGGCAACCAGCTGCCTGCGCTGGTGGTGCAGACACCGGTCGCGCCGGAATTTCGCATCGAGCGCGAATAAGTGAATCCGGTCTTCAACCCCGATACCTTTGTGCTCGGTATCGCCGTCGGCGTGCTGGGCCTGGTGTTGCTGCTGAGCCTGATCATTGCGTATGCCTACGACGAACCGACGCTGTTCGCCCTGGGCGGCTACCTGCTGGGGGTCAACCTGGCCCTGCTGGCCGGACGGCAGATGGCCTGGCCGGCCCATGAAGTGGAAACCGTGCTGCTGATCCTGGGCCCGACCGCCGTCGCCGGCCTGCACACCTGGTTGCTGCGCAAACGCAAGACCGGCGCCACAGACAAGGCCGCCATGGCCGCGACGGTGCTGATCGCGCTGGGCCTGACCGCGCTGCGGCTGGTCGACGACTCGCCGCTGGCCATCCTCGTCAGCAGTTACGGCCTGGGCGCCTTGCTGCTGCTGTCCTGGCTGGTCCTGTGCCTGCCCGCCTGGCGCATTTCAGGCCCCTGGAAATGGTGGCTGCTGCTGGGCCATCTGGGCGGCGTGGTCGTGGCCATGCTGTTCCTGCTGGGCACCCTGGATTCCACCGCGACTTACTGGCCGGTGGCCATGCTGCTGCTGGTGCAAGGGCCGCCGACCTACCTGGCGCTGGTCTGGCGCAGCCGCCTGCTCAACGAAGGCCGCTTGCGCGGTCTGGCTGCCAAGGTGACCGACCCGCTGACCGGCCTGTCCAGCCTGGCGGTGCTGATTGACCGGCTGCGGCCTGCCATCAACCGCGCCCAGAACATCAAACACGGCGGGGCGCTGTACCTGGTCGCCATCCACAATTTCAGCGGCCTGGTCAAGGAGCTGGGCGCGGACGCGCAGGAAAAACTGATTCTCGAAGCGGCCAACCGCATACGCCGCGCCATCAGCGACAGCGACACCGCGGCGCGTATCACCGAGCAGCTGTTTGCGGTGGTGGCGCAGGACCTGGAAGACGACGGGCAGGTCGACTCGCTGGCCACCCGGCTGGTGGTCAGCGGCTTGCGCATCGAAAGCGACTTCCTGCCCGGCGTGTCGCTGCAGTTTCGCGTGATCGCCACCAATCTGAAGGTGCCGCCACTGCCCAGTGTGCCGGCGGCCCAGGCCTGGTTGCGCGGGCTGGCAGACTATTTCGGCGCCTGGCCGGACAGCCACCGCTCACGCAACATCCTGCTGTTTACGGACGGGCATATCCGCAAGCCACACAGCGCCTCGGGCAGCAGCACTTTTTGAGCCGCCTGCCCGCGCGCCGGCCGACACTTCTTCCTTCCCCAGTTTATTGACCTGCGACATACCCGACCACGATGGACGATCTTTTCACACCGCCTCCGCCTGCAGCCCCGGAGTTGCCCGACCAGGAGTCGCTGGCTGCCTACGCCCAGCGCGCCTATCTCGAATACGCGCTCAGCGTGGTCAAGGGGCGCGCGCTGCCCGATGTCTGCGACGGCCAGAAGCCGGTGCAGCGCCGCATCATGTATGCGATGGCGCGCATGGGGCTGGGTTTCTCCGGCGCCGGCGGCGCCAAGCCGGTCAAAAGCGCGCGTGTGGTCGGCGATGTGCTCGGCAAATACCATCCGCACGGCGACCAGGCGGCTTATGACGCGATGGTGCGCATGGCGCAGGACTTCAGCCAGCGTTATCCGCTGATCGACGGCCAGGGCAACTTCGGCTCCAGGGACGGCGACGGCGCGGCGGCCATGCGTTACACCGAGGCGCGGCTGGCCAAAATCACCACCCTGCTGCTCGACGAACTTGATGAAGGCACGGTCGATTTTGTACCCAACTACGACGGTTCCTTCGAGGAGCCCAGGCAACTGCCGGCGCGGCTGCCGTTTACCCTGCTCAACGGCGCCAGCGGCATTGCTGTGGGCCTGGCCACCGAAATCCCCAGCCACAACCTGCGTGAAGTGGCCGATGCCTGCATCGCGCTGATCAAGACACCGAAACTGTCCGACGAGGAGCTGTATGCGCTGGTGCCGGGGCCGGATTACCCGGGCGGCGGCCAGATCATTTCGACGGCTGCCGACATCGCCGCCGCTTACAGCAGCGGCCGCGGCTCGCTCAAGGTGCGTGCACGCTGGAAGATCGAAGAGCTGGCGCGCGGCCAGTGGCAACTGGTGGTGCAGGAGCTGCCGCCCGGCGTCAGCACGCAGCGTGTGCTGGAAGAAATTGAAGAGATCACCAACCCGAAAATCAAGGCCGGCAAGAAGGCGCTGAGCCTGGACCAGGTGCAGCTCAAGCAGACCGTGCTGGCCGTGCTCGACGTGGTGCGCGACGAGTCCAGCAAGGATGCCGCCGTGCGCCTGGTGTTCGAGCCCAAGACCAGCCGCATCAGCCAGAGCGAGCTGATCACCACGCTGCTGGCCCACACCAGCCTGGAGAGTTCAGCCAGCATCAACCTGACCATGGTCGGCCTGGACGGACGGCCCACGCAGAAAAACCTGCGGCAGATGTTTGCCGAGTGGATCAGCTTCCGCCAGACCACCATCCAGCGGCGCTCGCAGCATCGCCTGGACAAGGTGCTGGACCGCATCCACATCCTCGAGGGCCGGCAGCTGGTGCTGCTCAACATCGACGAGGTGATCGCCATCATCCGCCAGGCCGAAGAGCCCAAGGCGGCGCTGATCGCGCGTTTCAAGCTCAGCGAGCGGCAGGCTGAGGACATCCTCGAAATCCGGCTGCGCCAGCTTGCGCGGCTCGAAGCCATCCGGATCGAACAGGAGCTCAAGAATTTGCGCGAGGAGCAGGGCAAGCTGGAGGAAATTCTCGGCAGCCCGGCAGCGCTGCGCCGCCTGATGATCAAGGAGATCGAGGCCGATGCGAAGCAGTTTTCCGACCCGCGCCGCACGCTGATCCAGGCCGAAAAGAAGGCTGTGCTCGAAGTCAAGGTGCTGGACGAACCGGTCACCGTGGTGGTCAGCGCCAAGGGCTGGGTGCGGGCGCGCAACGGCCACGGCCATGACGCCTCGAGCTTCGCCTTCAAGTCCGGCGACGGCCTCTATGGCACTTTTGAATGCCGCACGGTCGATACCCTGCTGGTGTTCGGCACGGCCGCCAAAGGCGCGGGCCGCGTGTATTCAATCCCGGTCGCCATGCTGCCGGGCGCGCGCGGCGACGGCCAGCCGGTGACCACCCTGATCGACCTTGAGACCGGCACGCATCCGGCACATTATTTCGCCGGGCCGGCCAGCGCCACCTTGCTGCTCAGCGGCAGCGGCGGCTATGGCTTCCTGGCGACGGTGGAGAACATGACGACCCGGCTCAAGGGCGGCAAGGCCTTCATCAGCTGCGCCGAGGGCGAGACCATCTGCAAGCCCTCGCATGTCTCGGGCAGCAGCGGCGCCGCGCCGCTGAACCCGGCCACCCATGTCGCTTGTGCCTCCACCGGCGGGCGCATCCTGACCTTCGAGATCAGCGAGCTCAAGACCCAGCCGGCCGGCGGCCGCGGCCTGGTGCTGATCGACCTGGACGCGAAAGACACGCTGGCCGGCGCGGCGGCCTACACGCGCAGCGTGAAGATCGAGGGCATTGGCCGCGGCGGCAAGGTCCGCGAGGAAACGCTGGAGATCCGCAGCCTGAACAACGCCCGCGCGGCGCGTGCGCGCAAGGGCAAGGCGGCGGATCTGGGGTTCAAACCTTCCGCGGTTTCGCGGGTGGAATAAAGGCGCGACACCAGGCCGCTTGCTCTGGCCGTCATCCCGGACCCCGAATCAAGTCCGGGCGAGCCCGATCCCGGATCCATGTCCGGAGACCATCACCGTTCGGGCTGAGCCTGTCGAAGCCGTCTTTTTCTCAACCTATTTGGCTCGCTGATACCTGCTGGCCGGGGGTTGCCCGGCGGCAACTCACTTTTCTTTGTCTCGCCAAAGAAAAGTAAGCAAAAGAAAGGCGACCCTACTGTCTGCGTCCCCTCTTCGCTGTCGCTGCGAGGGGCAACCTGTGGTGCTCGTCAAAAGCGGGGTCTTGCTCGAGCTCGCTTCGCTCAGACAATCGCAAGCCCTGATCCGCTTTTGCCTGCGCTCCTCGGCGCATACAGAAGGGTGGGGGAAGAAACCAATGCGGGGACAAAAGTCCGGAGCAGAAGAAGCGCGCAGCGCTTCTTCTGCGGGAATCCCAACGAACGTTCATGTGTGCACGCGAGCGCAGCGCACTCGGCCACATGAGGCTCCCTTCTCTCGCCCAGCGGGGCGAGGGAAGGGCGGGGGGTTGGGAGTGGGGAGTTGCGCCTACTGTCCAGAACGAACCGGGAACGCAGCGTGGCGCAAGATTTGCTATCGAAACAATAGCTGCCCACGCTTGTCAGTCGGGGGCTGGAGCCCGATTTGATTCGGAATATCAGACGACCGGCGGCCGGATCGCCGACTTCGGCCGGAAGGCTTTGCAGACCGCTTCATCGGTCTCCAGATAAGGCCCACCGATCAGGTCAATGCAATAGGGAACGGCTGCAAAAATGCCGGCGACGGCCTGTGAGCCGTCGGGGTTTTTCAGGCCTTCCAGCGTCTCGGCAATGGCCTTGGGCTGGCCCGGCAGGTTCATGATCAGGGCCTGGCCGCGGATCACCGCCACCTGGCGCGACAAAATCGCCGTCGGCACAAAGGTCAGGCTGATCTGGCGCATCTGCTCGCCAAAACCTGGCATCTCCTTGTGACCGACGGCCAGCGTGGCTTCGGGCGTCACGTCGCGCAGGGCCGGGCCGGTGCCGCCGGTGGTCAGGACCAGCGAGCAGCCGGCATCGACGAGTTCGATCAGCGTCGCGCTGATGTGGTCCTGCTCATCGGGAATCAGGCGTTCCACAAAGGTGACGGGGTTGCGCAGCGCGCGGCCCAGCCACGCCTTGAGCGCCGGCAGGCCCTTGTCTTCGTAGACGCCGCTGGAGGCGCGGTCGCTGACAGACACAATGCCGATGCTCACCGCGTCGTAAGGGGCGCTCACGTGTCCTCCTGTGCCAGCGTTTCACGCACCAGCTGGAAAATTTCGCGGTAGGACTTGCCATGGCGCGGCGCCTCGCCGGGCTTTTCAGGCTTGGCGTCCTTGCGGGCCTGACGGA
This sequence comes from Paenacidovorax caeni, assembly GCA_943370985.1. Classification (GTDB taxonomy): domain Bacteria; phylum Pseudomonadota; class Gammaproteobacteria; order Burkholderiales; family Burkholderiaceae_C; genus Polaromonas; species Polaromonas caeni_A. The sequence goes on along the minus strand of CALRTF020000130.1, from coordinate 2,940 downwards.
TCAGCGCGCGCAGCTGCTGCGAATCGGTGTCGGGATGCTCGGTCAGCCAGTCGCTGAGCGCGTCGTCGGAAGCGATCAGCTTGTCGCGCCACTGCTCGGCCAGATGCAGCGCGAGCGTCAGCTGTGCCGAGCCGTTGGCCTGTTCGTCGATGGCCGCGCGTATCGGTTCGGTGTCCAGCGGGCGCATCAGCTTGCCGATGAACTGCATCTGGCGGCGCCGGCCTTCGAAATTGGTGATCTTTTTCGCCTCGCTGATCGCGTCCAATAACTTCTCGGGCAGCTCGAGTTTGGCCATCAGGTCGGCGCGCAGGGTCAACAGCGCTTCGCCGAGCGCCTGTTTTTCATCGGCCTCGGCCTTGAGCTGGGTTTTGCTGGGCGGGCCGACTTCTTCCAGCGCAATTTCTTCGGGTTTCACGAAGCGTCCGTTGGACCAGTAGCCCTTGATGGCCTTGGGAGTCTTGGTATTCATAGCAGTCAGTATCATAGCTACCCATATGACCCCAAAGACCCTCAAGACAACATCCGCCGTTTCCGCCCCCGAGTCCGGCTTCAGTTACCACCGCGATTTCTTCGAAGGCCTGGTTGACAGCGCCCTGGCCCACGCCAAAAAGATAGGCGCCACCGATGCCGCTGCCGAGGCCTCCGAAGGCTGCGGCCTGAGTGTCAGCGTGCGCAAGGGCGAGCTCGAAAACGTCGAGCGCAACCGCGACAAGTCGCTGGGCATCACGGTGTATGTGGGGCAAAAACGCGGCAATGCCGCGACCAGCGATTTTTCCAAAGCTGCGATTGAGCAGACGGTGCAGGCTGCCTACGACATTGCGCGTTTCACCGCCGAAGACAAGACCTCCGGCCTGCCGGCCGACCGCGACATCGCGCGCGTGCATCCCGAACTCGATTTGTTCCACCCCTGGGCCATCGATTCTGCCGGCGCCGCTGCGCTGGCTCTCGAGTGTGAAGCGGCGGCCTTCGACACCAGCAAACTGATCACCAACAGCGAAGGCGCTGGTGTGTCGGCCCAGCAAAGCCATTTTTTCAGCGCCCACACGCGCGGCTTCCGCGGTGGTTATGCGAGCTCGCGCCACAGCATCTCGGCCGCCGCGATTGCCGGCAAGGGCAGCCAGATGCAGCGTGACGCCTGGTACAGCTCCATGCGTGACGCCAGCGAGCTGGCCAGTGCGCAGGCCGTGGGCCGCTATGCCGCCGAACGTGCGCTGTCGCGCCTGAAAAGCCGCAAGATCAAGACCACGCAGTGCCCCGTGCTGTTCGAGTCGCCGCTGGCCGCCGGCCTGCTGGGCGGTTTTGTGCAGGCCGTCAGCGGCGGCGCGCTGTACCGCAAGAGCACGTTTTTGCTGAACAGCCTGGGCAAGCCGGCGTTTCCGGCGCACATCGACATCAGCGAAGATCCTTTCGTCAAAAAAGGCAAGGGCAGCTCGCCTTTTGACGAAGAGGGCGTCAAGACCCGCGCGCGCACGGTGGTCGACGCCGGCATCGTGCGTGGCTACTTTTTGAGCACCTACTCGGCGCGCAAGCTGGGCATGCGCACCACCGGCAATGCCGGCGGTTCGCACAACCTGGTGATGAGCAGCCGCCAGACCAAAGCCGGCGACGACCTCGACGCCATGCTCAAAAAGCTGGGCACCGGCCTGTTCGTGACCGAGTTGATGGGGCAGGGCGTGAACTACGTGACCGGCGACTATTCGCGCGGCGCGTCCGGCTTCTGGGTCGAGAAAGGGCAGATCGCCTTTCCGGTGGAAGAGATCACGATTGCCGGCAACCTCAAGGACATGCTGATGGGCATCCAGGCCGTGGGCGCCGATGTCTACAACTACGGCGCCAAAAGCGTGGGATCCATCCTGATCAACCGGATGAAAGTGGCTGGCTCTTAACGTAGCGTGGGGCGAGGGGCCCCGCTTGCGGGGATAGCCCAGCGAAGTTAAGAGCGAGGGAGCGGGCTCGATGCCCGCGACCGAAGAATCTGGCCCCCACGGTCGCTCACTGCGTGTAGCTCCCTGCCCCCCGAGGGGGCCGCCCCGCCTGCGGCCCGGCAGAGCCGGTTCCGCGGCTCGGACTGGCTTTAAGAGGCGCAGCGCAGTTGCAATTCTTAGCCCGCTAGAGCGGCTTTGACAGCCGCCGAGACCTGGCCCATGTCGGCCTTGCCGGCGAGTTTGGCTTTGACGGCGCCCATGACCTTGCCCATGTCGCCGGGGCCCGTCGCGCCCAGTTCGGTGACGATGGCCTTGACCTCGGCCGCGACTTCCTCGGCGCTCAGCCGGGCCGGCAGGTAGGCCTGCAGCACCACGAGCTCGGCCGCTTCCTTGTCGGCCAGGTCCTTGCGTTCGGCCTTCTGGAAGGCTTCCAGCGAATCCTTGCGCTGTTTGATCAGCTTGTCGACGATGGCGATCACGGCCGCGTCATCGAGCACCACACGTTCATCGACCTCTTTCTGCTTGAGCGCGGCCAGCAGCAGGCGGATCGTGCCCAGGCGCTCGCTGTCCTTGGCGCGCATGGCGGTTTTCATGTCTTCGGTGATCTGGTCTTTGAGGGACATGGCGGTCTCCAGGGAAATTGAAAAGGAGGGAAGGCAGAAATACAAAAGCCCGCAGAGCGTCCTCTTGCGGGCTTTGGCTTGCCGTGAGGCGTGTACGGTTTAGTACAGCTTCTTGGGCAGCTGCATCGAGCGGATGCGCTTGTAGTTGCGCTTGACGGCAGCAGCCTTCTTGCGCTTGCGCTCGGCTGTGGGCTTTTCGTAAAACTCGCGGGCGCGCAGGTCGGTCAGCAGGCCGAGTTTTTCGATGGTGCGCTTGAAACGGCGCAGTGCCACGTCGAAGGGCTCATTGTCTTTTACACGAATGGTCGTCATTGTCGAAGGGGTCCAAAAATATGCGTCTTGGTAGCCATGCGATCTGATCAGGATCAGGCCGGACGCGGGTTTGCTAGCAA
>CALRTF020000129.1:0-10836 GCA_943370985.1 Paenacidovorax caeni | reverse complement strand
GGTGGACTTGGGCGGCTCGCTGGGCCGGCGTGAAGCGACCGGCCGCGGCGTATTCACCGTGGGCGTCGAAGCAGCCAAACACATCGGCCTGGACATCAGCACCGCGCGAGTGGCGGTTCAGGGTTTCGGCAATGTGGGCGGCGTGGCCGGCAAGCTGTTTGCCGAGGCCGGCGCGCGCATCGTCGCGGTGCAGGACCATGGCGGCACGATTTACCGTGAAGCCGGCCTGGACGTGCCTTCACTGCTCAAACATGTGCTTGAGACCGGCAGCGTCGGCGGTTTTGCGCAGGCTGAAACCCTGGCCGACGACAAGTTCTGGGAGGTCGAGTGCGAGATCCTGATCCCCGCCGCGCTGGAGCAGCAGATCACCAAACACAACGCCGGCCGCATCAAGGCACGCATGGTGATCGAAGGCGCCAACGGCCCGACGACGCCCGAGGCCGATGACATCCTGCAGGAGCGCAACATCCTGGTGCTGCCCGACGTGATCGCCAACGCCGGCGGCGTGACGGTCAGTTATTTCGAATGGGTGCAGGATTTCTCGAGCTTTTTCTGGGACGAGGCCGAAATCAATGCGCGACTGGTACGCATCATGAAGGAAGCCTTCGCAGGTGTCTGGCAGGTGTCGCAGGACCACAAGGTCAGCCTGCGCACCGCGACGTTTATCGTGGCCTGCAAGCGCATTTTGCATACGCGTGAGCTGCGCGGTTTGTATCCCTGATCAGGCGCCTCAGAGGCATCACGCTTCGCCTGCGGTCCGTTCTCGACAGTAGGTCCAACTCCCCACTCCCTCCCCTAGCCCCTCCCTCGCCCCGCTGGGCGATGGAGGGGGACCTCATGTGGCCGCGTGTGCTGCGCTCGCGTGCAAACATGACGGTCTGTTGGGAGTCCCGTCCTTGAAGCGCTGCGCGCTTCAAGGACTCCGGATTTTTGCTCCCGTATTAAGCTCTCCCCACCCGTCGGGCTGGGCCGAGGAGCGCAGGTCAAAGCGGATCAGGGATCGCGATTGTCTGAGCCGAAGGCGAGTTCGAGCTCGACCCAATTTTTTGCGAGCACCGCAGCTTGCCCGCAGCGAAGCGAAGGGACCCAGACCATCGGGTCGCCTTTCTTTTGCTTACTTTTCTTTGGCGAGACAAAGAAAAGTGAGTTGCCGCCGGGCAACCCCCGGCTAGCAGGATTGGGCGAACCAGACCGCCGGATGAAAGGACGGCTTCGACAAGCTCAGCCCGAACGGTGATTGGCCTCGGGAGCAAGCTCGACCTCAAGCAAGAAGCCACGACGCAATTCATGCCACGCTCTCTGTCAAGGGAGCGTGATGCCCCCCACCCATGTGCGCCCCCAGCACCTGCCGCTCGGCCCCCGCCGCAGCGGTTTCGAAGACGATGCGTCCCTCGCTCATCACGACGATGCGGTCGGCGAGTTCCAGCAGCTCGTCCAGGTCCTCGCTGATCAGCAGCACCGCGCCGCCCTGCTGTGCCACGCCGCGCAGGCGGGTGTGGATTTCCTTCACGGCGGCGAAGTCCAGGCCGAACACCGGGTTGGCGGCGATCAGCACCTGGATGTCGCCATGCAGCTCGCGCGCCAGCACGGCACGCTGCACGTTGCCGCCGGACAGGCTGCGAATCGGCGCATTCTCGCCCTGGGTCTTGATGCCGTAAGCGCTGATCCACTCGCGCGCGCGGCTGCGCCAGTGCCCAAAGCGCAGGCGGCCGCCGGCACACAGGGGCGGCCGGTCGAAGTCGCGTAGCGCCATGTTCTCAGCCACACTCAGATCGCTCACGCAGGCATTGCGCAACGGTTCTTCGGGCAGGCTGCGCACTTTCAGGTGGTGGTTCTGCTCACGCGTGGCGTCGTAGGGCTGGCCCTGGACCTGGACGCTGCCGGCGGCGCGCGCGCGCTGGCCGACCAGGGCCTCGACCAGTTCGCGCTGGCCGTTGCCGGAGACACCGGCGATGCCGAGAATTTCGCCGGCAGCCACCGCCAGGCTGAGCTCGCGCACGGCCAGCGTGCCGCGGTCACCCATCACGGAGAGCTTGTCCACACTCAGCCGCACCGCATCTGCTCCTGTTTTTGTAGCTGCACCGCCTGAATTGACGGGGGCTGGAGGCTTTTTTTGCTCATCACGCAGGGCCCCGGGGCGGGCCGCCGCCGCATCCCCGACCATGGCCTGTGCCAGCCGCGCCGGGTCGGTCGCTGCCACCGACGTGGTGTGCACGGCCTTGCCGCGGCGCAGCACGGTCACGTCGTCGGCATAGGCCATCACCTCGCGGAACTTGTGGGTGATGATGAGCACCGTGCAGTGCCCGGCGCGCGCGAACTCGCGCACATGGCCCAGCACCTCGTCGGCCTCCTGCGGCGTGAGCACCGAGGTCGGCTCGTCGAGGATCAGCAGCCGCGGCCTCAGGTAGAGCTGCTTGAGCAGCTCGAGCTTCTGCTTTTCGCCGGCCGCCATGTCGATCGGACGCGCATCAAGGTCCAGCAGGAACGGTGTGGTCTGCAAAAAGGCTTCGAGTTCGGCGCGTTTTTTCTTCCAGTGAATGAGGGCCGGCGTTTCTCCGCCGGCCAGCAGCAGGTTCTCGGCCACCGTCATGCCGGGTGCCAGCGTGAAGTGCTGGTAGACCATGCCGATGCCCAGCGCACGCGCCACCACCGGGTTGGCGATCGCCTGCTCGCGGCCGTCGATCAGGATGCTGCCTTCCGAGGGCCGCTGAAAACCCGCCACACACTTGACCAGCGTGCTTTTGCCGGCGCCGTTTTCACCGAGCAGCGCATGCACCGTGCCCGGCGCCACCTTCAGGCTGACGCTGTCGAGCGCGGTGAAGCTGCCGAAACGCATGCTCATCTGGTAGGTGTCCAGCGCCAGCGCGCCGGTGGCCGGCGGCAGGCTGCCGATGGCTGCGGCTGCACTCATGGCTGCGCCAGTGCGGCCAGCATGGCGGCCGATGTTGCATGGGCGCCGAACACGCCGCCCTGCATGGTGATCATCTTGAGCGCCGCCTCGTGGTTGCCGCGGTCGGTGGCCGCGGTGCAGTCCGACAGCAGCAGGCATTCGAAGCCGCGGTCATTGGCATCACGCATGGTGGTGTGCACACAGACGTCGGTGGTGATGCCGGTGAGGATCAGGTTGGCGATGCCGCGGGTGTGCAGCACCATCTCGAGGTCGGTGGCGTAGAACGAGCCCTTGCCGGGTTTGTCGATGATCACCTCACCGGGCAGCGGCGCCAGCTCCGGGATGATTTCCCAGCCCGGCTCGCCGCGCACCAGGATGCGCCCGCAGGGGCCGTCGTCGCCGATGCCCACGCCCTGGGTACCGATCTGGCGCGAGCGCCAGCGCTTGTTGGCCGGCAGGTCGGACAGGTCGGGCCGGTGCCCTTCGCGCGTGTGGATGAGGTGGTAACCCGCGCTGCGCATGGCGGCCATCAGGGTCTTGAGCGGCTCAATCGGCGCGCGTGTCAGTGAAATGTCGTAGCCCATCTTGTCCACGTAGCCGCCCGCGCCGCAGAAGTCGGTCTGCATGTCGATCACGACCAGCGCAGTGTTGCCTGGTTGCAGGTCGCCGTTGTACGGCCAGGCATAAGGCTGGGCTTGGACGAAACGTTGCATGGCGATGCTCCTCCTCAGGCCTTGTAGCTGCGGGTCGGCGCAGCAAAACCGCAGGAGGTCCCGTCGGTGACCTCCACCGGCCAGGGCAGCTTGTAGGTGCCGGCCGCCATGTCGCGCATATAGGTGTAAGGGCAGTCCTGGGCGCCGCCCTTCACCGCCACGTAGCCGCGGTGGTAGAGCTGGTAGATGTTGTTTTCGACGCCCCAGCCGCTGCGGGCTTCGCGCACCAGGTCGGGTCGCACTTCGGCGGTGATGATTTCGTCGGGCCGCCCGCCGCCTTCAACCAGCACGGTGCCGTCGAAGTTGCAGAACATGCCCTCGCCCATGGAGTCGAAAGTGCCGTCGCTGCCGCACAGGCACACGCTGGCGGTGACGGCCAGGTTGCTGAAGGCATTGGCCTGGTTGCTGATCTTCCAGCTGTGGCGTATCGGCGCGGTGTAGCCGGCGGTGCGCAAAATGATCTCCGCGCCCCGGTACGCCGCCTCGCGCGCCATCTCGGGAAACATGCCGTCGTGGCAGATGATCAGCGCGAGCTTGCTGCCGTTCGGGCCGTCGCAGACCGGCACACCGAGGTTGCCCGGCTCCCAGGGCTCGACCGGCACCCAGGGGTGCAGCTTGCGGTAGTAGAGCTTCACGGCACCGCTGTCGTCGATGATGATGCCGCTGTTGTAGGGGTTGCCGCCGGGGTTGGCCTCCATGATGGAGAAACAGCCCCAGATCCGGTTGTCCACGCAGGCCTGCCTGAAAGCCGCGACCTCGGGGCCGTCCAGCGAAACCATCAGTTCCGGCGCCATCGACATCGACAGGCCATGCAGCGAATATTCCGGGAACACCACCAGGTCCATGTTGCCCTGGTTGCGCCTGGCCTTGGCCACCATGTCGCAGATGCGCTGCGTCTGCGCGGCCAGTTGCGCCGGTGTCTCGACCACCGGCAGTTGCAGCTGCACCAGGCCCACTACCACGCCGTGTTTCGATTTGTTGAGTCCGCCGAGTCCGGTTGTCATGTCAGTTCTCCTTTGCGACGCGTCACCTGCGAAAGATGCAAGCGCGCGGCTAATTCAGGGGCCACCGCGGAACCGGCTGTGCCGGGCCGCTGGTGGCGCCCCCTTGAGGGGGAGGCGCCGAAGGCGCTTCGGGGGTGGGTCATATTTAACGTGTGGACGACAGTTCGCCCGGGCTGCCGCTGACCGTCGTGCCGGGACGGCAGGTGAGGACCAGGATCAGGAGGGTCAGCACATAAGGGACGATGTTGAACAGGTGGTAACCCCAGCTGATGCCGATGGATTGCAGGGCCGGGCCGATGGCGCCGGCGCCGCCGAACAGCAGCGAGGCCCAGACGCAGCGGATCGGGCTCCAGCGCGCGAAGATCACCAGGGCCACCGCGATCAGGCCCTGGCCGCTGGAGATGCCTTCGTTCCAGCTGCCGGGATAAAACAGCGTGAGGCAGGCCCCGCCCAGGCCGGCCACCATGCCGCCCGCGGCGGTGGCAGCGATCCGGATCGCGGACACCGAATAACCGAGCGCACGCGTGGCGTTGGCCGAATCGCCCGCCATGCGCACCAGCAGGCCGGCGCGGGTGTTGGCAAACGCCCACCACAAGGCCAGCGCCAGCGCCATGCCCAGTGGCACCAGCGCATTGACCTGCAGCGCCGAACGCACCGCGGCCGAATCGCTCCAGTTGCCCAGCGCGATCGCCGGCAGCTGCGGCGCCTGCGGCTGGATCAGCGGCTTGCCGAGGTAAAACGCCAGGCCCATGCCCAGCAGCATCAGCGCAATGCCGGTGGCGATGTCGTTGACGCGCGGCAGCGAACAGAGCACGCCGTGCAGCGTGGCCAGCAGCGCGCCGGTGGCGGCAGCGGCCAGCACGCCGATCCAGGCCGAGCCGGACAGCCAGGACGCGCCGAAGGCCGACATCGCCGACAGCACCAGCACGCCTTCCAGGCCCAGGTTGATGCGGCCGGATTTTTCGGTGATGCACTCGCCCAGGCTGACGAACAGGAAGGGCGCGCCGACGCGCAGGGCACCGCCGACGATGCCGGCAACAAAGATCAGCAGCTGGTCGGCGCTCATGGCTTGTCCTGCGGTAGCGGGATGGGGCTGGGCTCGGAGGGACCGAAACGGTTGATGCGTGCGAAAAAGGTTTTCCAGTCGACATCGCGCAGCGCTTCGCTGGCCAGGATCAGCACAAAGGCAATGCCTTGCAGCACCAGCACCGAGGCATCGGGCAGGCCGAGGCGGCGTTGCAGCAGGCTGCCGGCCGCGCCGAAGCCGCCGAACAGGATGGCCACCGGGATGATGGCCACCGGGTGCTGGCGAGCAATAAAGGCCACGAGGATGCCGGCGTAGCCGTAACCGGCGATCAGCGAGGCGTTGGCGTTGGTGTGCACGGCCGCCACCTCGATGGCGCCGGCCAGCCCGGCGCAGGCACCGCCCAGCACACAGGCCAGCAGGATCAGCCTGGAGGCCGGCAGCCCGACCAGCTGCGCCGCGCGCGGATTGCCGCCGACCACACGCAGCGCAAAACCCGAAGGCGTGATGCGCATCCACAGCCCCGCCGCCAGGCAGGCAAACACGCCGATCACCAGTCCCCAGTGCACATCGGAGCCGGCAATGCCGCCGATGCGCAAACCTTCAGCCAGCGAAAAGGTCGAGGGCTTGTTCAGGCTGGACGGGTCGCGCAGGGGTCCTTCGACCAGGTGTTTGAACAGCCCGATGGCCACATAAGCCAGCAGCAGGCTGCTGATGGTTTCATTGATGCCGCGGTACTGGCGCAGCCAGCCGGCCAGCGCGATCCACAGCCCACCGGCCGCTGCGGCGGCCAGGCAGACCAGCACCGTGCCGGCGCCATTGGCGGGCAGCGGCAGGCCCTGCGCCAGCCCGGCGCAGGCCAGCCCGCCCAGCACCACCGCGCCCTCGCCGCCGATGATGGTCAGGCCGGCGCGCGCCGGGATGGCCACACACAGCGCCGTCAGCATCAGCGGCGCGGCGCGCTGCAGGGTGTTCTGCCAGGAATACCAGTCGCCGAAGGCTCCCTTGAACAACAGCAGCCACACTTCCAGCGGGCTGACGCCGGCGAACCAGACAAACATCCCGAACAGCCCCAGCGCCGCAACGATGGCGGCGACCGGCAGCAGGAAGTTGGCGAGGGAGTTGCGCATGGGTGTTGCCGCCCCGGCCCTTCAACAGGCCCAGGGCGAACGGGCCTCAGACCGAACCGATGACCCCTTCGACCAGGTAATTCATCTTCTCGAGCTCGAGGTCGGTCTGCTTGAAGACCTTGCCTGCCGGCGCGATGGTGCCGCCCTTGTTGTCCTTGAGCGGGCCCTTGAAGATGTCGAAACTGCCGGCCAGCATCTGGGCCTTGACCCCGTCGGCCTGTTTTTTCGCCGCATCGGTCACGGTCGGGCCGTAGGCCGACATCTTCACGTAGCCGTCTTTCAGGCCGCCGCGGATGAAGTTGGGGTGCGGCTTGCCGCTGCGCGCGGCTTCCACAAAGGTGGTGTAGGCCGTGAGCCAGTTCCACTCGGCGCCGGTCAGGTAGGCCTGCGGCGCGAGTTTGGCCTGGCTGGCGTGGTAGCCGCAGACCATCTTGCCGCGTTTGGCCGCCGTCTCGACAATGACCTTGGGGCCGTCCACGTGCATGGTGAACACGTCCACACCCTGGTCGGCCAGGCTGTTGGTGGCTTCGGCTTCCTTGACCGGCATGGACCAGTCGCCGGTGAAGATCACGCTGGTGGTGATGCCGGGCTTGACCGAACGCGCGCCCATGGTGAAGGCGTTGATGTTGCGCAGCACCTGCGGGATCGGCTTGGCGGCGATGAAGCCGATCTTGTTGCTCTTGGTCATGTGGCCGGCGATCACGCCGTTGAGGTACTGGCACTCCTCGATGTAGCCGAAGAAGCTGGCGGCGTTTTTCGGGTGTTTGCCCTCGGTCCAGAGCCCGCCGCAATGGGCAAAACGCACATTCGGAAACTTGGGCGCCACCGCCAGCACATGCGGGTCGAAGTAGCCGAAGGACGTGGGAAACACCAGCGACGCGCCGTCCTGCGCAATCATGCCGGTCATGGTCTTCTGCACGGCGGCAGTCTCGGGCACGTTTTCTTCTTCCACCACCTTGATGCCGGGCATCTTCTTGAGTTCGGCGGCGGCCTGCGCATGCGCCTGGTTGTAGCCGTAGTCGTCACGCGGGCCGACGTAAATGACGCCCACGGTCAGGGGCTTTTGCGCAAAGGCAAACGGGCTGGTAAATGCTCCTGCCGTGGCAGCGCCGAGCGCGGCCAGGGTCTTGAGGGAATCGCGGCGGTTGAGTTGGCTCATGGTGGCTCCTTGGTGAGGTGGAAGATGGGAAGCGGCGAAAACGAGGGGGCTATTCGGCGCGCGCGCCGGTGGATTTGGCGATGACAGCCCAGCGGCGCGAATCGCCCTGGACCATGGCGGCCAGCGACCTGGCGGGCAGGTAGCGGATCTCGGCGCCGCGCTGCCACATCTGGCCGCGCAGGCGCGCATCGGCGGTGACGGCTTCGACGTCGGCCTCGATTTTTCGCACGATGGCCTCAGGTGTTCCTGCCGGCAGGAACAGGCCGTACCACTGGTCGGCGGCAAAGCCGGGATAACCCATGCTCGCGACGGTCGCAATGCCCGGCAGGCGCGAGGTCGGCAAGGCACCGGTGACCGCCAGCACCCGCAGCTTGCCGCCCTCGATCAGCGGCAGCGCCGAGACAATGATGTCGATCATCAGCTGCGTGCGTCCGGCAATCAGGTCCGGCAGTGCCTGCGCGCTGCCCCGGTACGGCACATGCGTCATCTGCACCTTCGCCTGCGACAAAAACCACTCGGTGGTCAGGTGCGGCAGCGAACCGCTGCCGTTGGAGGCGTAACTGAGCTTGCCCGGGTTGGCGCGCGCAAAGGCCACCAGCTCGGCAAAGGTCTTGAAGGGCGAATCGACCGGCACCACCACCACCAGCGGCGAGGTGGCGAAACCCGCCACCGGCAGCAGGTCGACGGCCGGGTTGTAGCCCAGCTTGGGGTAAATGTGTGGCGCGATGGTCACCCCCGCGGGAATGCCCATGACCAGCGTGTAGCCATCGGGTGCACTTTTGGCGCCGAGTTCGGTGCCTATGGTCGAGCCTGCACCTGCACGGTTGTCGAACACCACCGGCTGGCGCCAGCGTTCGGCCAGCGCGGTGCCGATGGCGCGGGCCGCATAGTCGGTGGCACCGCCCGCCGGAAACGGGATCACCATCTTCACCGGTTTCGACGGGTAAGCCGCCTGCGCACCGGCCAGGCCGGACCGGGCCAGCACGGCAGCGGTGGCGGCCAGCGTGAGCAGGCGGCGACGGGGGAGAAGGAAAGTGTGCATGAAGCTACCTGTGGGTGCGGGAAGGTCGGGGCGGTGGTGCTCAGTCCAGCAGGCTCACATGGGCGGCGACCACGCGCCAGCCCTCGGGCGTGCGCATCCAGGTCTGGCTCTGCCGGCCGGTTTTGGCGCTGCCGGCGCGCTGGAATTCCACATTGGCGGTCGCCATGTCGGTGCCGTAACTCGTGATCACGGTTTTGAGCAGGCTGCGCGCCAGCCCCTGCGACGGGCGCCCGGCCCGGAAGGCCTGGATGGCGGCGTAGCCGTAGAGGTTTTCGGTGGCGCCGTAACGCAGGGTGTGCGGGCTGTTCCAGAACAGCTCGTCGAGCACCTCGACCTTGTTGTGGACCAGCGCATCTTCATAACGCGCAAATGCGGCCGTGACTTCGGCCAGGACGTCGGGGAGGTTGATGGCAGGTGTGGGGTTCATGGTTTCACAGGGTGACGGGTTGGACGTGGGCGACGCCGGCCTCATGCAGCGCCTGCGCCGCGCGAAACGCCAGGTCTTCGCGCCAGGGCGCGGCGATGATCTGCACACCGAGCGGCATGGCGCCGGCTGCCGGCCACATCGGCGCGGTGAGAACCGGGCAGCCGGCAAAGGAAATCGGTTGGGTCAGCAGGCCCATGGCGGCGCGACAGGGCTGGCGCACGCCGTTGAGCTCCAGCCACTCGGTACCTATCGGTGTGGCGCTGACCGGCGTGGCTGGTGTCAGCAGCACGTCCCAGTCCTGGAACAGCGCATTGACCTTGTCGCGGTAGGCGCGGCGAAAGCGCTGCGCGCGCAGATACCAGTCGACCGGCTGCAGCGCGCCGGCAATAAAACGGTCTACCGACAGCGGTTCAAAATCGTCGGCACGCGTGCGCAAATCGCCCAGGTGCAGGCTGCCGCCCTCGCTGGCGGTGATGATGAAGGCCGCCGCACGCGCCAGCGCCGCGTCGGGCCAGAGCACCTCGGACTGCGCCCCCAGGGTGCGGGCGGCCAGCGCCACCACCTCGCGGGCCTCGGCTCCGGCGTTGTCGTGGAAGTAACCACCGAGCACACCGATGCGCAGGCCCCCGATGCCCCGGCCCAGTGCAGGCGACACCGGCTGCACGCGCAGCGCATGGCTGCCGGGATCGAGCGGGTCAGGCTGCTGCAGCGCATCGTAGGCCAGGCCGAGGCCGGCCAGGCTGCTGGCCAGCGGTCCGAGGTGGTCGATGCTGTGCACAAAGGGATAACTGCCGCGGCGCGACAGGCGGCCGAAGGTGGGTTTGAGACCCCAGACGCCGCACAGCGACGAAGGCACACGGATCGATCCGTTGGTGTCCGATCCCAGCGTCACCGGCACCTGGCCGGCCGCCACCGCTGCGCCGGAGCCGCCCGAGGAGCCACCGGCAATCCGCGTGAGGTCGTGCGGGTTGTGGCAGGCGCCGTAGTGCGTGTTTTCGGTGGTGAAGCCATAGGCGTATTCGTCCATGTTGAGTGCACCGACGAGTACCGCGCCGGCGGCTTTCATCTGCGTGACCAGCACGGCGTCGGCCGATGCCGCCGGCAGGCCCTGGTTGACTTTGGAGCCGGCCAGCGTGGTCAGGCCCTCGATGTCGAACAGGTTCTTGACGGCGTAAGGCACGCCGGCCAGCGGGCCCAGCGCTTCGCCGCGGACCCGCTGCGCATCGACCGCATCGGCCTCGGCGCGGGCGCGCGCCGCCGTTTTTTCGGTGAAGGCATTGACCCGGCCGTCGGTGGCGGCAACCTGCGCCAGGCTGCTTTCCACCAGTTCACGCGCGCTCACCTCCCCTGCCGCCACTGCAGCGGCCATGGCGGAAGCGTCAAATGCTATGTTTTTCATAGCTGCTTACCCCCGTCCGGCGGGGGCGGGAAGGCTGCAGGGCTGTAT
>CALRTF020000128.1:0-10907 GCA_943370985.1 Paenacidovorax caeni | reverse complement strand
CCGAAGTCGGTGATCGACTTGATCGGGCCCTTGACGCGGTCGCCGCGCTTGGTGTCCTGGGCAAATTCCTGCCACGGGTTGGCCTTGCACTGCTTCATGCCCAGGCTGATGCGGCGCTTGTCTTCGTCGATCTCGAGGACCATGACTTCAACTTCGTCGCCCAGGGTCACCAGCTTGCTCGGTGCCACGTTCTTGTTGGTCCAGTCCATTTCGGACACGTGGACCAGGCCTTCGATGCCGGGCTCGAGTTCCACAAACGCGCCGTAGTCGGCGATGTTGGTGATCTTGCCGAACAAACGGGTGCTTTGCGGGTAGCGGCGGTTCACGCCCATCCACGGGTCGTCGCCCATCTGCTTCAGACCCAGCGAGACACGGTTTTTCTCGGTGTCGAACTTCAGGATCTTGGCCACGATTTCCTGGCCAGCCGTCACCACTTCGCTCGGGTGACGCACGCGGCGCCAGGCCATGTCGGTGATGTGCAGCAGGCCGTCGATGCCGCCGAGGTCCACGAAGGCGCCGTATTCGGTGATGTTCTTGACCACGCCCTTGACGGAAGAACCTTCCTTGAGGGTTTCCATCAGCTTGGCGCGTTCCTCGCCCATCGACGCTTCGACCACCGCACGGCGTGACAGCACGACGTTGTTGCGCTTGCGGTCCAGCTTGATGACCTTGAATTCCATGGTCTTGTTCTCGTAGGGAGACAAGTCCTTGATGGGGCGGGTGTCGATCAGCGAACCGGGCAGGAAGGCGCGGATGCCGTTGACGAGGACGGTCAGGCCGCCCTTGACCTTGCCGCTGGTCTGGCCGGTGACAAATTCACCGGATTCCAGGGCTTTTTCCAGGCTCATCCACGACGCCAGGCGCTTGGCCTTGTCGCGGGACAGCAGGGTGTCGCCGTAACCGTTTTCGACGGAGTCGATGGCCACGGAGACAAAGTCGCCGACCTGGACTTCGAGTTCGCCCTGGTCGTTCTTGAATTCTTCGAGGGGGACATAAGCCTCGGATTTGAGTCCGGCGTTCACAACGACGTGGTTGTGGTCGATACGCACGACTTCGGCGGTAATGACTTCGCCCGAACGCATTTCGGAGCGTTTCAGCGATTCTTCAAAGAGGGCGGCAAAAGATTCAGACATGGTTTTCCTAGTCCGCAGCACAGGATTCCGACAGCACAATTGCTATCGTTTTTAGAGCTGACTGCGGCGGTTTGGTGCGGGTGACCGCGGTTAAGTTAATGATCCTGCCGACCGAAGCACTGGCGTGCCTACAAAAATGTATGAGGGTCAGAAGGGCCGGGTGCCTTGCCAGAGTTGCAACACCCGATCGACCGATTCTTCAATCGACAGCTCGGAGTTGTCCAGTAGCGTAGCGTCATCAGCGGGTTTCAGGGGCGCTGCCTGCCGTGACATGTCACGGGCGTCGCGCGCCTCCAAATCCTCTTGAATCCCGCTGATTGTAGCCGAAATCCCCTTTGAAATCAACTGCTTATGGCGCCGTTCGGCGCGCTGGCGGGCGCTGGCCGTCAGGAAGATCTTGAGCGCCGCATCGGGGAAGATCACCGTGCCCATGTCGCGGCCATCGGCCACCAGACCTGGCAGGCGCCGGAAGCTGTGTTGCAGGTCCACCAGCGCCAGCCTTACGGCGGGCAGGGCCGACACGCGCGAGGCATTCATGCCGGCTTCCTCGGTGCGTATGGTTTCGGTGACGTCCTGGGTCCCCAGAAACACCTTGCCCTCCGAAAAACGCACCGGAAGCTGCCGTGCCAGCGCCGCAATCGCGGATTCCTGCGCCGGGGCGATGGCCAATCCGGCCTGTGTCGCGGCCAGGGCGGTGATGCGGTACATCGCGCCGGAATCGAGGAAGTGGTAACCCAGTTTCTGGGCGACCACCGCAGCGACCGTGCCCTTGCCGGAAGCGGTGGGGCCGTCGATGCAGATCACGGGGACGAGTTGCCGGGCGGTATGGGTCACGGAAAAAAAAGTTTCAAAATAGTCGGGGAATGTCTTGCCGACGCAGCGCGGATCAAGGATACGGATGGGCAGGTGCGCCGGATTGAAGGCCGCCAGCGAAAAACACATGGCGACACGGTGGTCGTCATAGGTATGGATGGGGGCTGTTGTCCATTGCACGGGGGGGGTGACGCTCAGGTAGTCGGCGCCTTCCTCGACGGTGGCGCCCAGCTTTCGCAACTCGCAGGCCATGGCGGCGATGCGGTCGGTTTCCTTGACGCGCCAGCTCGCAATATTGCGCAGGGTGCTGGTGCCGTCTGCGTACAAGGCCATCACGGCCAGCGTCATGGCCGCATCCGGGATGTGGTTGCAGTCCAGGGTGATGGCCTTGAGCGGCCAGGCGCCGCGGCGCACGTGCAGGCTGTTGGCGCTCGCGTCTATGCGGGCGCCCATTTGTCGCGCTGCTTCGATGAAGCGGATGTCACCCTGGATGGAGGCTTCGCCCAGGCCTGAAATTTCAATGCCATTTTGGCCATCAGCCCCCGCCGCTATTGCGCCGAGCGCTATGAAATAGCTAGCAGACGAGGCGTCGCCCTCGACGTGGATGGTGCCGGGCGACCGGTAGCTGCTGCCGGCCGGGATGGTGAAGCGCTGCCAGCCTTCACGCCGGATCGCGATGCCGAAGCGCGCCAGCAGGTTCAGCGTGATCTCGATGTAGGGCCGCGAGATCAGCTCGCCGACCACCTCGATGTGGATATCACGTGTGGCCACGATGGGCAGCGCCAGCAGCAGGGCGGTCAAAAACTGGCTGGAGACATCGCCGCGCACGCGGATGGGGGTGTCCAGCGCCAGCCTGCCGGTGCCTATGCGCAGCGGCGGAAAACCTTCGTTTCCGAGGTAGTCGATGACGCAGCCGAGACCGCGCAGGGCGTCCACCAGGTCGCCGATGGGCCGCTCGTGCATGCGCGGCACGCCCGAGAGTTCAAAGTCGCCGCCCAGCAGGGCCAGCGCCGCCGTCAGCGGCCGCATCGCCGTGCCGGCGTTGCCAAGATAGAGCCTGGCCTGTTGTTGCGCCGGCCGGCCGCCCAGGCCGGTGATCACGGCGGTGCTGCCGTTTTCCTCGACGCCGCAGCCAAGCTGCCGCAGCGCGGCCAGCATCACGGCGGTGTCGTCGGAAGCCAGCAGGTCGTGCACCGTGGTACGGCCCTCGCTCAGGGCCGCCAGCAGCAGCACGCGGTTGGAGATGCTTTTGGAGCCGGGAAGGTGGACAGTGCCCCCGGCGCCCGTCAATGCTGGAATATCCAGGAAGGCGGTGTCGAACATCTATTTGAGCGATTTCGGCGGGCTGATACGCCAGTTGGCGCGTGTGTGGCTGGCCTGGTCAATACGCTCCTCCAGCGCATCGCCATCCGCGGCGCCTATCAGCTTTTCCAGGTCCTTGAGGGTGTTCTGGAAAATCCGGGACTGCTCGAGCAGTTCTTCCTTGTTCGCCACCAGGATATCGCGCCACATCTTGGGATCGCTGGCCGCAATGCGGGTGAAATCCCGGAAACCGGGCCCGGCCAGCGACAGGTAGTCCTTGCCCTGGGCCTGGCCTGAAATGCTGTTGATCAGGGCAAAGGCGATCAGGTGCGGCAGGTGGCTGACCGCAGCGTAGGCTGCATCGTGCGACTGGGGCGACATCTTGATCACGTTGCAGCCCAGTGCGGTCCAGACGTTGACGGCCTTTTCGAGCTGAACGGTGAAGGTGCGCTCTATCGGCGTCAGGATGACCTGTTTGCCGAAGTACAGGTCCGGGTCCGCATGTTCCACGCCGGAGACCTCCTTGCCGGTGATCGGGTGTGCGGGCACAAAGCAGCCCAGGTGGTCGCGCAGCACGCGGCGCGCGGCGTCCACCACGTCGCGCTTGGTCGACCCCACATCCATGATCAAGGTGGTGGGTCCCACCAGGTGGCGGATCGCCTTGAAGGTGGCCTCGGTGGCCGACACCGGCACGGCGAGCAGCACGATGTCGGCGCCGGACACCGCCAGCAGGGCGGACGGGGCTTCCACGTCGATCACACCCATCTGGCGCGCCCGCTCCGTGGTGGAGGGCGACTTGCTGTAGCCGACCACACGCTTGACCAGGCCTGCGCGTTTGAGGGCCAGCGCGAAAGAGCCGCCCATCAGGCCGCAGCCTATCAGTCCGAGTTGCTCAAACATGCGGGAGTGCCCGGTTGGCTTGCAGTTGCATCATGAAGTTCAGTCGCTTGCAGGATAAGTGCCAAGCACCTTGTAGAAGGCGCAGAGCTGCTGCAGGTCTTGCAGGGCAGCGGCCACATGTGCTTGCGACGGGTGGCCCTGCAGATCGATGTAGAAAAAATACTCCCACTGGCCCGAACGCGCAGGGCGGGACTCGAAACGTGTCATTGACACGCCATGGGTTTTCAGCGGAACGAGGATGTCGTGCACCGCGCCGGGCCGGTTCGGCACCGAAACGATCAGGCTGATGCAGTCCTTGCCGGAGGCCTCGGGAGCACCCAGCACCTGTGGCAGGCAGATCACGGCAAAACGGGTGCGGTTGAAGGCATCGTCCTGAATCGCCAGCGCGCCGACGTGCAGGCCGAATTCGGTGCCGGCGCGTTCGCTCGCGATGGCCGCCCAGGCCGGGTTGCCGGCGGCCAGGCGTGCACCTTCGGCGTTGCTGGACACGGCGCGCCGTTCTGCGCCCGGCAGGTGGATGCCCAGCCAGCCCTGGCATTGCGCCAGCGCCTGCGGATGGGCCAGCACCACCTCGATGCCCTCCAGCGAAGGCGACAGGCGCAGCAGGTTGTGCCTGACCAGCAGGCTGATCTCGCCGATGACATGCAGGGGGGAACTGAGAAACAGGTCCAGCGTGCGCGTGACCACACCTTCGGTGTTGTTCTCCACGGGCACCACGCCGAACTGGGCCGTGCCCGACGTTGCGGCGCGGAACACCTCGTCAAAGCTGGCGCAGGGCACATGCTCGATGCTGGAGCCGAAAAACTGCACGGCGGCCTGCTCGCTGAAGGTCCCGGCGGGCCCCAGGTAGGCCACCCGCTGCGGTGCTTCGAGTGCGCGGCAGGCCGACATGACTTCGCGCCAGATGTGGGCAATGCTCTCGCCCTTGAGCGGACCGGGGCTTGCCGCCTGCAGGCCGTGAATCACCTGCGCTTCACGCTCCGGCCGGAAGACCGGCGAACCCTCCAGGCGCTTGATGTCGCCCACCTCGTTGGCCAGTGCCGCGCGCTGGTTCAGCAGGGCCAGCAATTGCTGGTCCACGGCGTCGATTTGCTGGCGAAGTTGCGGCAGGGTCTGGGTCATGTGAGCTTGGTATCAGGCAGGGCGAGGGCGGCTGGGTCTGGCGCGCCGCCCCGGGAGGCGGGACGCCAAAGCCCCGGGCGCGAGAATCATTTTTTGGGGGGCTGCGGTTTTGCGGCCGGTGTTGCCGGGGCAGCCGGCGCAGAACCCACGATCTTGCTAGCGGCCGTATCAAACTGCCGGGCCCGCGCGAGGATATCCGGCTGGGTGCTTGCCACGAGTTTTTTCACGAACACATCCACCAGTTCGGGGGTGGCGGCCTTGTATTTACGGATGACCGGCGACTCGAAAAAGGTGGCGAGTTGCTTGAGTTCGTCGAGTGTGAAACGCTCCATGTAGGCGGGTACCAGCGATTCGCTGTTGGCCTGGCCCACCTTGGCGCTGATGATCTTGTTGGCGTCTGCGGCGAATTTGGCGAGTTCTGCATTGAACTCTTCGGTGGCCTTGGCTTGCCTGGCCTTGGGCACGCTGCTGTCAAAGCGTGGCGCCCAGCCGGCAACGATGTCCTGCGAGGCGGTGGCGACCAGTTGCCCGACCAGGCCGTCCAGGTCGTTTTGCTGCAGGGCGACCACCTTGGTGGCCCATTCCAGCTTGGGATCGGCGTTGGGGGTCTGACTCGAGGCGGAGAACGCACAGCCTGCGATGAGCAGGGCTGTCAATAGTTTTTTCATTCAGGGGTATCCGGGTTGGGGGTGCTGGCAGGATCGCCGTTGATGTCGTTGTCGTCCAGCGCGGCATCGTTTTCGACGATGCGCTGCAGGCCGCTGAGTTGTGAGCCTTCGTCCAGGCCGATCAGGGTAACGCCCTGGGTGGCACGCCCCATCTCGCGGATTTCGCTGACGCGGGTGCGAACCAGCACACCTTTGTCGGTGATCAGCATGATTTCATCGTCCACATGGACCAGGGTGGCTGCGACAACCTTGCCGTTGCGTTCGCTTTGCTGGATCGCAATCATGCCCTTGGTGCCGCGGCCATGGCGCGTGTATTCCTGGATGGACGTGCGCTTGCCGAAGCCGTTCTGGGTGGCGGTGAGCACACTTTGTTCCTCGTCCTCGGCGACCAGCATGGCGATCACGCCCTGGCCGTCGTCGAGCATCATGCCGCGCACGCCGCGCGCATTGCGACCCATGGGGCGCACGTCGTTTTCGTCAAAACGCACGGCCTTGCCACCGTCGGAGAACAGCATCACGTCGTGTTTTCCGTCGGTCAGTGCCGCGCCTATCAGGTAGTCACCCTCATCGAGGTCCACCGCGATGATGCCGGCCTTGCGCGGATTGCTGAAGTCATCCAGCGGGGTTTTCTTGACGGTGCCCATGCTGGTCGCCATGAAGACGTACTGATCGGCCGGAAAGCTGCGTTTTTCGCCGGTCAGCGGCAGCACGACGGTGATTTTTTCGCCTTCCTGAAGCGGGAACATGTTGACGATGGGCCGGCCGCGCGAGCCGCGCGACCCGGCGGGCACTTCCCACACCTTGAGCCAGTAAAGCCGGCCGCGGTTGGAAAAACACAGGATGTAGTCGTGGGTGTTGGCAATGAACAGCTGGTCGACCCAGTCGTCTTCCTTGGTGGCCGTCGCCAGCTTGCCGCGCCCGCCGCGTTTTTGCGAGCGGTATTCGGACAGCGGCTGGCTCTTGATGTAACCGGTGTGGGACAGTGTGACCACCATGTCGGTGGGCGTGATCAGGTCTTCGGTGCTGAGGTCGAAAGAGCTGTGCTCGACCTGGCTGCGGCGCGCACCCAGCTTGGTCTGGCCGAATTCCTGGCGGATGACCGACAGCTCTTCACCGATGATGGTCGAGACCCGTTCCGGCCGCGCCAGGATGTCGAGCAGGTCGTCGATTTCCGCCATGACTTCCTTGTACTCGGCGACGATCTTGTCCTGCTCCAGCCCGGTCAGGCGCTGCAGGCGCATTTGCAGGATTTCCTGGGCCTGGGTGTCGGACAGCCGGTACAGGCCATCGCTGCCCATGCCGAATTCCTTTTCCAGGCCGTCGGGCCGGTAATCGTCGGCATTGACCACGCCGCCATCGGCGCGGGTGCGGGTCAGCATCTCGCGCACCAGGCTGCTGTCCCAGGGACGCAGCATCAGCTCGGCCTTGGCGACCGGTGGCGTTGGCGCATTGCGGATGATGGCAATGAAGTCATCGATGTTGGCCAGTGCGACAGCCAGGCCCTCGAGCACATGGCCGCGTTCGCGCGCCTTGCGCAGCGTGAACACCGTGCGGCGCGTCACGACTTCGCGGCGGTGCGACAAAAAGACCTGGATCAGGTCCTTCAGGTTGCAGAGTTTGGGCTGGCCGTTGACCAGTGCCACCATGTTGATGCCGAAGGTGTCCTGCAACTGCGTCTGTTTGTACAGGTTGTTCAGGACCACCTCGGGAACTTCACCGCGCTTGAGCTCGATGACCAGGCGCATGCCGGACTTGTCGGATTCATCCTGGATGTGGCTGATGCCTTCGATCTTTTTTTCGTGGACCAGCTCGGCCATGCGCTCCTGCAAGGTCTTCTTGTTGACCTGGTAAGGCAGCTCGTCGACGATGATGGACTGGCGCTGGCCCTTGTCGATGTCCTCGAAATGGCACTTCGCGCGCATGACAACCTTGCCGCGGCCGGTGCGGTAACCGTCCTTGACGCCGTTGATGCCGTAGATGATGCCGCCCGTGGGGAAGTCGGGCGAGGGAATGATTTCCATCAGTTCGTCGATGCCGGCCTGCGGGTTTTTCAGCAGGTGCAGGCAGGCGTCGACAACTTCATTGATGTTGTGCGGCGGGATGTTGGTCGCCATGCCCACGGCAATGCCGCCGGAGCCGTTGATCAGCAGGTTGGGTATGCGTGACGGCAGGACCAGCGGTTCCTTTTCGCTGCCGTCATAGTTGGGCCCGAAGTCGACGGTTTCCTTGTCGATGTCGGCGAGCATTTCCTGGGCAATTTTCGACAGCCTCACCTCGGTGTAACGCATGGCGGCTGCGCTGTCACCGTCAACCGAACCGAAGTTGCCCTGGCCGTCCACCAGCATGTGGCGCATCGAAAAATCCTGGGCCATGCGCACGATCGCGTCATACACCGACTGGTCGCCGTGCGGGTGGTATTTGCCGATCACATCGCCGACGATACGGGCGGATTTTTTATACGGCCGGTTCCAGTCGTTGTTGAGTTCGTGCATCGCGAACAGCACGCGCCTGTGGACCGGTTTCAGGCCGTCACGGGCGTCCGGCAAAGCGCGACCAACGATCACGCTCATCGCGTAGTCAAGGTAGCTGCGCCGCATTTCCTCTTCAAGACTGATGGGCAGGGTTTCTTTGGCAAACTGGGTCATGGAGAGGCCTGAATTGGAATGGGCAGTGCGCTCGAAGAGCGAAGCCTGCTGATTTTAAGGCCTGAATTCAGCGTGGTCCGGGTGTGGCACGCCCGCAACAGAAAACAAAGAATCTTGATTCTGTGTCGGACGAAGCCGATACCGCGCTTGAACCGCGAATGAGCTATGGCACAATAACTGTAACGCTTTGAGTGATGGTCACTCACGGCGTGTATCCAATCGCAGCAAGTCTGCGGCTTTTCTCTAGAGGAGAACCATGAAGAAACTCAACAAAGTGGCAATGTTGTTTGCTTCCGCAGCGCTTGCAACCGCCGCTGGTGCACAAACAATTGACAACTGGAAAAACGGCACTAACGAGCTGGTCTGGAAAAACGGCACCAATGAACTGTGCTGGCGCAATGGCTTCTGGACACCGGCAACTGCCGCTCCAGGCTGCGACGGTGCTATCGTTCCTGCAGCACCTGCAGCGATGCCTGCTCCTGCAGCCGCTACGCCTGCACGTCCTGCTCCTGCACCTGTTGCTCCTCCTGCAGCTACCAAAGTCACTTACGCCGCTGACGCGTTCTTCGACTTCGACAAGTCTGTGCTGAAGCCAGAAGGCAAAGCCAAGCTTGACGACCTGGTCGGCAAGATCAAGGACATCAACCTCGAAGTTATCATCGCTGTCGGTCACACCGACTCCGTGGGTAGCGACTCCTACAACCAGAAGTTGTCGGTCCGCCGCTCCGAAGCTGTCAAGGCTTACCTGGTGTCCAAAGGCGTGGAACAAAACCGCGTTTACACCGAAGGCAAAGGCGAGAAACAGCCAGTTGCTGACAACAAGACCGGCGAAGGCCGCGCGAAAAACCGTCGCGTGGAAATCGAAGTGGTGGGCACCCGCGCCAACCGCTAATCCTCTACGGATCGCTTGAAAAAACCGCGCTACGGCGCGGTTTTTTTATGCCCGGGCGATAATCCATGCATGCACACCACTGAAAACGCTGACCCGGCCGAACTGGCCAAATTTTCCGATCTGGCGCATCGCTGGTGGGACACCGAAAGCGAGTTCCGCCCGCTGCACCAGATCAACCCGCTGCGGCTGGGCTGGATTGAGAGCCTTGCGCCGCTGAAGGGGCAACGGGTTCTCGATATCGGCTGCGGCGGCGGCATCCTGGCCGATGCGATGGCGCGGCAGGGCGCGCAGGTGCTGGGCATCGACCTGGCGAGCAAGCCGCTCAAGGTCGCGCAATTACATGCACTGGAAGCCGGAACCCAGGGTGTGGAGTACCGCGAAATCAGCGCCGAGGCGCTGGCAGCCGAGCAGCCGGCGAGTTTTGATGTGGTGACCTGCATGGAAATGCTCGAACACGTGCCTGATCCTTCGTCCGTGGTGCGGGCCTGCGCTACCCTCGTCAAGCCGGGCGGCCATGTGTTTTTCTCCACCATCAACCGCAACGCCAAGGCCTTTGTGTTCGCCATTGTGGGCGCCGAGTATGTGCTCAGCCTGCTGCCGCGCGGCACCCATGAATACGCCAAGTTCATCAAGCCCAGCGAACTGGCGGCGTATTGCCGCGCCGCGGGCCTGAACCTGCAGCACACACGCGGCATGGAATACAACCCCCTGAGCCAGCATTACTGGCTCAGCGCCGACACCAGCGTCAATTACCTGCTGGCAACCCAGAAGGCTTGAGATGTTTCACCGGATAGAAGCCGTGCTGTTTGACCTCGACGGCACGCTGATCGACAGCGCTCCCGACCTCGGCGCCGCCGCCGACAAAATGCGCACCGACCGTGGTTTGCCGTCACTGCCGCTGGCCAACTACCGGCCCATGGCCGGTGCCGGCGCCCGCGGCATGCTGGGCGTGGCTTTCGGCCTGACCCCCGAGCATGCGGATTTTGGCGCCCTGAAGGAAGAGTTTTTTGCCAATTACGAAGCCTGCATGACCGAACGCACTTATGCATTCGACGGTGTGGCCGAGCTGATTGCACAGATCAGCGGCGCTGGCCTCAAGTGGGGCGTGGTCACCAACAAGTCGGCGCGCTTCACGCTGCCGCTGACGCGCCAGATGCCCTTGTTCGCAAGTGCACAAACCATCATCAGCGGCGACACCACAGCGCATGCCAAGCCGCACCCGGCACCGTTGCTCGAAGCCGCGCGCCAGCTCGATATCGAACCGGCACGTTGTGTGTATGTCGGCGACGACGAGCGCGACATCGTGGCGGGCCGCGCCGCGGGCATGCCGACGGTGGCGGCCGGCTACGGCTACCTGGGCGCCACCGCCGACACCGGGGGCTGGAAGGCCGACGCCACCATTGTTTCGCCGGCCGCGCTCTTGAATTTGCTG
>CALRTF020000127.1:0-11175 GCA_943370985.1 Paenacidovorax caeni | reverse complement strand
CATCTCGACCGCCAGGTCGGCCATGTCGTAGTCGGCCTGGGCCACGGTGGTCGCGCCGAAGGTGTTGGTCTCCACCATGTCGGCGCCGGCGGCCAGGTA
Source organism: Paenacidovorax caeni (assembly GCA_943370985.1). Taxonomy (GTDB): domain Bacteria; phylum Pseudomonadota; class Gammaproteobacteria; order Burkholderiales; family Burkholderiaceae_C; genus Polaromonas; species Polaromonas caeni_A. Next base: position 11,076 of record CALRTF020000127.1, on the reverse strand, counting down.
ACCCTCGTGGATGTCCTGGATCACGTCGGGGCGGGTCAGGCTCAGCAACTCGTTGTTGCCCTTGACGTCCCTGGCAAAGTCCTTGAAGCGTTCACCGCGGTACTGCGCCTCGCTCAGCTTGAAGCGCTGGATCATGGTGCCCATGGCGCCGTCGAGGATGGCGATGCGTTTTTCGAGCAGGGCGGGCAGCGCCGCGCCGCGGGTGTAGATGGCTTGCTTCATGCCCGGATTTTAAGGCGCGGGCCATACACGGACAAACACACGGCCATTTGCCGGGCCGGCCCGGGCAACACCTGCCCGGGGAGCAGCGTACAGGCGCTTCCTTCAGGCAAGGGCAGCGCAGGGGCCGCAGTGAAAAGCGCGGGGGCCCGGTTTTCCCCCGACAATATGGCTCTCGCCGGACACCACCCATGAAACACCTGCAACCCAAAGAAGCCTGGGACTACCTCCAGCAGCACCCCGACGCGCTGTTTGTCGACGTGCGCATGGAAATCGAGTCGCTGTACGTCGGCCGACCGCCCGGTGTGGTCAACGTGCCCTGGTACGAGTACCCCGACCTGACGCCGGACCCGAAGAAGTTTGCCCACGCCGTGGTGCGCGAGGCCAGCGGCACGGACCAGCCGGTGCTGCTGATCTGCCGGTCCGGCCAGCGCACGCTCGCCGCCGGCCAGGCGCTGGAGGCGGCCGGCTTCAGCGAGGTCATCAACGTGGTGCACGGCTTCGAAGGCGAGCTCGACGAACAGTTCCAGCGCTCCACCCTGAGCGGCTGGCGCTTCGAAGGCCTGCCGTGGGAACAGATGTAGCCCCGTTTCCAGCCAAATCCGGCCTCAGCCCCCGACTGGCGGGCGCCACCAGCTATGGTTTTAATAGCGCTTTGTCCTGACACCGTCCACCTTGCCACACACCGCTACACATCCCACCCCGCTGGACATCCTGGGCCAGGTCTTCGGCTACGCCGATTTCCGCGGTCCGCAGCAGGCCATCGTCGACCACGTCATCGCCGGCGGCGATGCGCTGGTGCTGATGCCCACCGGCGGGGGCAAGTCGCTGTGTTACCAGATCCCGGCCATCGCGCGCCAGAACGCCGGCCATGGCGTGACCGTGGTGATTTCGCCGCTGATTGCGCTGATGCACGACCAGGTCGGCGCGCTGCATGAGGCCGGTGTGTCCGCGGCCTTCCTCAACTCGACGCAGACGCAGGAAGAAAGCAGCGCGCTCGAACGGCAGCTGCTGCGCAACGAACTGACCCTGCTTTACGCCGCGCCGGAGCGCATCAACACGCCGCGCATGAAAGGCCTGCTGGGCTCGCTGCACGAACGCGGCCTGCTGAGCCTGTTCGCCATCGACGAGGCGCATTGCGTGAGCCAGTGGGGCCACGATTTCCGGCCCGAGTACCGCTCGCTGAGCCTGCTGCACGAGAACTTTCCCGATGTGCCGCGCATCGCGCTGACCGCGACCGCCGATGCGCTGACGCGCCAGGACATGATCGAGCGGCTCAAGCTCGAGGACGCGCGTGAATTCGTCAGCAGCTTCGACCGCCCAAACATTCGTTACACCATCGTCGAAAAAACCAACGCGACGCAGCAGCTGCTGCGATTCATCGAAAGCGAGCACGCGGGCGAGGCCGGCATTGTCTATTGCCAGTCGCGCAAGCGCGTCGAGGAAGTCGCCGGCATGCTGGAAGACGCCGGCCTGAAGGCCATGGCCTACCACGCGGGCCTGGACAGCGCGCTGCGCCAGCAGCGCCAGGACCGCTTCCTGCGCGAGGAGGGCATGGTGATGGTCGCGACGATTGCCTTCGGCATGGGCATCGACAAGCCCGACGTGCGTTTTGTGGCGCACCTGGACATGCCGAAAAACATCGAGGGCTACTACCAGGAAACCGGCCGCGCCGGCCGCGACGGCCTGCCTGCCAATGCCTGGATGGCTTACGGGCTGCAGGACGTGGTCAACCAGCGCCGCATGATAGACACCAGCGACGCGTCCAGCGAGGAGTTCAAGCAGGTGATGCGCGGCAAGCTCGACGCGCTGCTGAGCCTTGCCGAGGACACGCGGTGCCGGCGCGTCGCGCTGCTGCACTACTTCGGCGAGGACAGCCAGCCTTGCGGCAACTGCGACAACTGCCTGGCACCGCCCAAAGTCTGGGACGCGACCGAAGCGGCGCGCAAGATGCTCAGCTGCATCTACCGCGTGCAGCAGGCCAGCGGCATCAGCTTCGGCGCCGGCCACCTGATGGACATCCTGCGCGGCAAGGCCACCGAAAAAGTGCTGCAGCACAGCCACGACAAGCTCAGCACCTTCGGCATTGGCGCGGACCTGGCCGAGGTGCAGTGGCGCGGCGTGTTGCGCCAGCTGATCGCCAGGGGCATGGTGCGGGTCGACCCCGACGCCTTCAACACGCTGCAGCTGCTGCCCGACGCGCGCCAGGTGCTCAAGGGCGAACTCAGCGTGATGCTGCGCGAGCAGGCCGCCGGCCCTTCGGCCGACCGCCGCAAGAGCAGCAAGAAGGGCACCAAAACCTCGGTCAAAGGCCTGGCCGAGGCGTCGCTCAACGCCGGCGCCCTCGAGCGGCTGGCCCGGCTCAAGGCTTGGCGCGCCGAAGTGGCGCGCGAGCACAACCTGCCGGCCTTTGTGATCTTCCACGACGCGACGCTGCGCGCCATCGCCGAACGGGCGCCGCAAAGCACCGCAGACCTCGAAGGCATCAGCGGCATGGGCGTCAAGAAACTCGAAGCCTACGGCCAGGAAGTGCTGCGGGTGTGCCACACAGACTCCTGATCAAATCGGGCGCCAGCCCTTGACCGGCAAGCGCAAGCCGCTATCAACTTTATAGCTTCCGGGCGGCCGGCAGACGGTCGGGCGAGGCGGTGGCCGCCGATTGTCAAGCCGGCAGCCCCGGCAATCCGCCCGCCGCATCGCCCCCAAACGCTTGCTGCACAATATGCGCCTGTGGGTGCCACCAAACAGTCTGACGCCGCAAGAGCGATCGCCGCCTTGATCCGTGGGCTGCTGGCCGCGCTGTGCCTGCAGGCGGCGCTGCTCGCGCCCGCCGCCGCCGGCGACCTGCTGACCCTGGGCAGCAACCCCGGCCCGATCAACATGGTGGCATCGCTGGAGACCTGGCTGGATGCCGGCGGGCAGACCTCCGTGGAACAGGTGGAGGCCGGCGCCCTGACCCTGGGTTTCCAGCCGCTGCGCATCGGCGAGCCGCGGGTGCTGGACGACGCGGCACTCTGGCTGCGCTTCGACGCGGTCAGCCAGGAGCCCCGCCACCACTGGAAGCTCGAGTTGCCGATGTCCGGCGTGGACAGGATCAGCCTGTATTACCGTGACAGCCTGGGCCGCTGGGTGGTCCAGCAGGCCGGCGACACCCTGCCCATGAGCGCCTGGCCGCTGCCCGGCCGTTACCCGGCGCTGTCGCTCAGCCCCGAGCTGGGACAATCCACCCGCTATTACCTGCGCATCCAGCATGCACGCGTGCCCTTCTCGGCGATTCCGCGGGCGGTGGCCGACTCGCAGCTGACCGCGACGCGCCAGCTGGACCACGTGTTGCTCGGCGCCTATTTCGGGCTGGCCTTCCTGGTCAGCCTGCTCGCCCTGATCAACGCGGTGGCCTACCGCGACTGGGGCTTCGCAAGTTACGCGCTGTATGTGGTGACCTTTGCAGGCTCGCAGGCCGCGTTCACCGGCATGGCCGGCCTTTACCTCTGGCCCGAGATGCCGGCGCTGAACAATCCGTCCGTTTTTGCGCTGCCGCTGGCAGCGGCCGCCACCGCCATGTTGTTTGTGCGCACGGTCACCACGCCCAAGCGCTTCTTCCGCGCGCTGGACTGGCTGCTGATGGCGATGTTCGGCCTGCTGCTGAGCATCGCGCTGATCGACGGTGCCATCCCGACGCCCGAGAGTTTTGCGGTGGCCAACGTGCTCGTGAGTGCCGGCATCCTGATCCTGCTGCTGGTGGTGGGTGTGTCCCTGTTCGAGGGTGACCGGCATGCGCGCTGGATCGCGCTCGGGTTTCTGCCCATCATCCTCGCCACGCTGTTCCCGCTGGGGCGCAACCTGGGCCTGCTGCGGGCCAGCTTCCTGACCGAAAACGCGCTGCTGCTGGGTTCGGCGCTGGAAGCACCCATCCTGTTTTACGGCCTGCTGCGCCGCGTGACACAGCGGCGCGAGTCCGAAAGCCGGGCCACCACACTGCGCACGACCGACCCGCTGACCGGCCTGGGCTCGGCGCGCATGCTGCTCGGCAAGCTGCGCCAGGCCCTGAGCACCGCCGGGCGTTACCAGCAGCCCTGCGCCCTGTTGCTGATCAACCTGAGCAACCTGGCCGCGCTGCAGCAGCAGCATGGCCGCGAAACCGGCGACCGCGCGATGGTGATGGCGGCCTCGCGCATACGCGCCGCGGCGCAGACCACCGACACCGTGGCACGGGTCGGCGACAGCCAGTTTGCGCTGCTGATGGAAGGCCCGATGAGCAGCGACTCGGTCAACGATGTGGCCACCAAGATCCTGGCCAGCGGCTTGCGCCCGTCCCGCGAATTGCCCGACGCCGACCCGCTGGTCTTCCACATCGCCATCGGCTACATGCCGGAGCCGACCCGGCTGGCCAAGTCCGAGGCACAGCTCTACCTGAACCGCCTGCTGCAGGCGGTCAGGGAGATGAACGACGGGTCGCGCAAGGCGATACGGATGATTCAGATTTGAGGTTTGAGGGATTCAGCCCCGGCCCAATCGCGAGCATCACGCTGCGGCTCCGGTCCGTTTTGGACAGCAGGTGTGACTCCCCACTCCCAGCCCCCCGCCCTTCCCTCGCCCCGCTGGGCGAGAAAAGGGAGCCTCATCTGGCCGCGTGCGCTGCGCTCGCGTGCAAACATGACCGTTCGTTGGGAGTCCCGTCCTTGAAGCGCGGCGCGCTTCAAGGACTCCGGATTTCTGTCCCCGCATTTGTTTCTTTCCCACCCTTCTGTATGCGCCGAGGAGCGGAGGTCCAGACGGATCAGGGCGAGCGATTTTGAGCGAAGCGAGTCGAGCTCGACCCCGGCCGGACCGAGCACCGCAGGTTTCCCTCCGCAGCGTCAGCGAAGGAGGGACGCAGACAGCAGGGTCGCCTTTCTTTTGCTTACTTTTCTTTGGCAAGACAAAGAAAAGTGAGTTGCCGCCGGGCAACCCCCGGCTTGTTGGCAAGCCTCGGTCAAGCGAAGCAAAGAAGGCTTCGACAGGCTCAGCCCGAACGGTAATGGGAGAGCGCCGTGCTGGATCCCGGATCACAAGCAGCTACTGTTTTTACAGCAGCTCCATCAACTCCCGGACGATCGCCTGGGCGTACAGGCTGGCCACATCCCGCACAAACACCGAAAAATCAACATGTGCCGTATCGTCGGCGCGATCCGAAATGGTTCGCACGGCTGCAAATGGAATGCCGTAGTCGAAACAGACCTGCGCCACCGCGGCGCCCTCCATTTCAACGGCCAGCGCCGCGTGTCCGCCCTGCTTGAGCGCCGAACGCAGCGACCGCGCCTCGGCGGCACCGGAGACAAAGCGGTCACCGCTGGCCATCAGGCCGTGGTGCAGCAGGGTCTTCGCCGGCAAGGCCAGGCTGTCGAGGCCGGCACGCCCGGCTTGCAGCAGCAGCGCCGTCAGGGCGGGGTCGCAGCTGAAGCAGGCCTGGCCATACAGCGGCACCTCGTAACGCGGAAAAAGCGGCGAGACGTCCAGGTCGTGCTGCACAAAGCCGCTGGCCACCACCACGTCGCCGACATACACGCCATCGCCCAGGCCGCCGGCCACGCCGGTGAACACGATGCGGCTGGCCTTGAAGCGCTCGATCAGCGCCACGCTGGTTGTCGCAGCCGCCACCTTGCCGATGCGCGACAGCGCCAGCACCACCGGCCGGCCGTGCAGACGGCCCTGCCAGAAGTCGCGCCCGGCGTGGCTGGTTTTTTGCGGCTGCTGCAGCAGCTCGATCAGGCCCTGCTGCTCTTCGGCCAGGGCGCTGAGGATGGCGGTTGTTGTCATGGCGGCGAGTTTGCCCCAAAAGCAGGCGGCGACAAAAAAAGGCGGCCGGAGCCGCCTTTGCTGAAGCCGCAGCTCCGACCTATTTCTTGTCGCGCAGCTCGCGGCGCAGGATTTTGCCGACCGGTGTTTTCGGCAGCTCGGTGCGGAACTCGATCACCCTGGGTTGCTTGTAGCCGGTCAGGTTGGTCTTGCAGAACTCGCGCACCTGGGCTTCGGTCAGCTCCGGGTTCTTCTTGACGATGACCAGCTTGACGGCCTCGCCCGACTTCTCGTCGGCCACACCAACGCAGGCACATTCCAGCACGCCCTCCATGCCGGAGACCACGTCCTCGACCTCGTTCGGGTAGACATTAAAACCGCTGACCAGGATCATGTCCTTCTTGCGGTCCACGATCCTGAAGAAGCCGTTCGGCTCCAGTACGCCAATGTCGCCGGACTTGAAGTACCCGTCGGGCGTCATGACCTTGGCGGTTTCATCGGGGCGCTGCCAGTAGCCGGCCATGACCTGCGGGCCCTTGATGGCGATTTCGCCGGGCTGGCCGGGCGGCACTTCGTTGCCGTCGTCGTCGAGCAGCTTGAAATACGTGCCGGGAATCGGCACGCCGATGGTGCCGGTGAAGGCTTTGCTGTTGGTCGGGTTGCAGCTCGCCGACGGCGAGGTCTCCGACAGGCCGTAACCTTCGCAGATCGGGCAGCCGGTCTTTTCGAGCCAGAGCTTGGCCACCGAGCCGGTGACGGCCATGCCGCCGCCCAGCGAGACTTTCAGGTGTGACCAGTCCACGGTGTTGAAGTCGGGGTGGTTGGCCAGGCCGTTGAACAGGGTGTTGACCGCCGGGAAGCTGTGGATCTTGTGCTTGGACAGCTCCTTGAGCACGGCCGGCAGGTCACGCGGGTTCGGGATCAGGATGTTCTTGCCGCCGGTGCGCATGCCCAGCATCATGTTCACCGTGAAGGCGAAGATGTGGTACAGCGGCAGCGCGCAGACATAGGTCGGCTGCACGCCGCCGGTCATGCTGGCCATGGCCGGGCCGTTCCAGGCCTCGGACTGCAGCACGTTGGCAATCACGTTGCGGTGCAGCAGCACCGCGCCCTTGGAAACACCCGTGGTCCCGCCGGTGTATTGCAGCACGGCCACATCGTCGGGCTTGATGTCGGGCCGCTTGAGCGTGCCGCGTGTGCCCTGGGCGACCGCGTCGTTGAAGCGCACGGCCGATGGCAGGTTGAAGGCCGGCACCATCTTCTTGACATTGCGCACCACGTAGTTGACCAGCGCGCCCTTGAGCATGCCGAGCTGGTCGCCCATGGCGGCCAGCACCACGTGTTTGACCGGCGTGTTGGCAATGCACTGCTCCAGCGTGTTGGCAAAGTTCTCGATGATCACAATCGCCTTGGCGCCCGAGTCCCTGAGCTGGTGCTCGAGCTCACGCGGGGTGTACAGCGGGTTGACATTGACCACCACAAAACCGGCGCGCAGGATGGCGGCCACGGTGACCGGGTACTGCGGCACGTTGGGCATCATGATGGCAACGCGGTCGCCCTTGGCCAGGCCCAGGCCCTGCAGGTAGGCGGCGAAGGCCTGCGACAGGCTGTCGGTCTGGCCGAAGGTGACGTCCTTGCCCATGAAGCTGTAAGCCACGGCCGAGGCGTTTTTGGAAAAACTCTCTTCCATGAGTGCCACCAGCGAGGTGTACTGCGACGCGTCGATGTCGGCCGGCACGCCCGGGGGATAGGCGCTGAGCCAGGGACGGTCGATGGTGGATGCATTCATGCTTGTCTCCAGATGACGATTGAACAACTGCCACGGATTTTCGTGGCGCCACCCTCTGCGGGGCTATTGCGTTTTCCCTAGGAAGCCGGACAAATCAGGAGGGCGGCCCCCCTAATTTGCCGTTTGACCCCGGCTTTTTGCCGCGGCAGAAAGTGTTATCTGCCGGCTTCTCTCACTCAATGGCCTTGCCCATGTCCTCGATCACCTTCTTGGCATCGCCGAACACCATCATGGTCTTGTCCATGTAGAACAGCTCGTTGTCCAGGCCGGCGTAACCGGCAGCCATCGAGCGTTTGTTGACGATGACGGTCTTGGCCTTGTAGGCCTCGAGAATCGGCATGCCGTAGATCGCGCTGCCCTTGACGTGTGCCGCCGGATTCACCACGTCATTGGCGCCCAGGATGATGGCCACGTCGGCCTGGCCGAACTCGGCGTTGATGTCTTCCATCTCGAACACCTGGTCGTAAGGCACCTCGGCCTCGGCCAGCAACACGTTCATGTGGCCGGGCATGCGGCCGGCCACCGGGTGGATCGCGTACTTGACGTTGACACCCCGGTCTGTGAGTTTCTGCGCCAGTTCCTTGACCGAGTGCTGGGCACGCGCCACCGCCAGGCCGTAGCCCGGCACGATGATCACGGTTTCGGCGTTGCCCAGGATGAAGGCCGCGTCGTCGGCCGAACCGGACTTGACCGGGCGCTGCTCCTTGGCGCCGCCGGCGGCCGCACCGGCATCACCGCCGAAGCCGCCCAGGATCACGTTGAAGAAGGAGCGGTTCATCGCCTTGCACATGATGTAGGACAGGATGGCGCCCGAGGAGCCCACCAGCGAACCGGCGACGATCAGCATGGCGTTGTTCAGCGAGAAGCCGATGCCGGCCGCAGCCCAGCCCGAGTAGCTGTTGAGCATGGACACCACCACCGGCATGTCGGCGCCGCCGATCGGGATGATGATCAGCACGCCCAGCACAAAAGACAGCGCCAGCATCGCAAAAAATGCGGTCCAGTTGCCGGTGAACATGAACACCAGGCCGAGCGCCAGCGTGGCGATGCCCAGCACCAGATTCAGCATGTGCTGGCCGGCGAAGGTCACCGGCGCACCCTGGAACAGGCGGAACTTGTATTTGCCGCTGAGCTTGCCGAAGGCAATCACCGAGCCGCTGAAGGTGATGGCACCAATCGCTGCGCCGAGGAACAGTTCGAGGCGGTTGCCGGCCGGGATCGCCGCGGTCGGCAGGCCCTGGGCCACGATGCCGAAGGCGTCGGGCTCGGCCATGGCGGCGACCGCGATGAACACCGCGGCCAGGCCGATCATGCTGTGCATGAAAGCCACCAGCTCGGGCATCTTGGTCATCTCGACACGCTGGGCCATGATCGTGCCCGCCGTGCCGCCCACCAGCAGCGCGCCCAGCACGTAAACCATGCCGAAGGCCTTGCCGCCGGAAAGCTCCACGATCAGGGCGCCGGTGGTCAGGATGGCGATGGCCATGCCGACCATGCCGAACAGGTTGCCGCGGATCGAGGTGGTCGGGTGCGACAGGCCCTTGAGCGCCTGGATGAAACAGACCGAAGCCACCAGGTACAGCAGCGTGACGACATTCATGCTCATTTGGCCACTCCCGAAGCTGCCGCGTCAGCCGTGACGGCCTTCTTCTCTTTTTTCCGGAACATCTCCAGCATGCGGCGCGTCACCAGGAAGCCGCCGAACACATTGACGGCAGCCAGCGCCACGGCCAGCACGCCCATGGTTTTGCCCAGCGGCGTGACGGTCAGCGCGGCAGCCAGCATGGCGCCGACGATGACAATCGCCGAAATCGCGTTGGTCACCGCCATCAGCGGCGTGTGCAGCGCTGGCGTGACGGTCCAGACCACGTGGTAACCCACGTAAATCGCCAGCACGAAGATGATGAGGTTGATGATGGTGGGGGAAACGATATCCATATGCACTACTTGATGGTGTTGAATAATTGAAGAGAAAGATTTCCGCTCATTGACAGGGTCGAGTCATACACAAGCTTCTGAAGCGACTCGCCGAACGCGATCAGCGCCTGATCGACACCCGTCCCTTCTTCTTTGCCCGCAGTTGTCGTTGGCTCAAATGCCGACGTTTTGAACAAAAACAGTTTCAGATAGGAGCCGCTTTTTATGCCGCTCCAGGTGCGAATCAGTTGACCCTTGTCGAATTGCAGCCCCGCTTTGTCCACCGCAGCTGCGGTCTGCGGAGAAACCGTTGCCAGATACTTTTTATCGGCGTACTTCGCATTGACAACCAGGCAGCGCGTATCCCTGCTGTTCTGGTCTGTGCCGTAGTCGTTGGTGAAGTAGTGAGGCTTGCTTGCAGGGCACTTCATGCTCACCCAGTTGACGGTTCTGTTGTAGCCGCTGGCTGTGCTTTCAACAATCAGCAACATGCCGCCCGACTTGTTGGCAAACGCCGCCCCCGCCATGGGAATGTTGCCGATTCCGCCATTGATGGACAGGCCCTTCATCTCGTACGCGACAAGCTGTGTCCACCCATCGGGCAAATCCTTGATCTCCGTGCGTCCAACCTGTTGCGCTCCAGGGGCCGCATGAAAAGCCAGACAAACCAACAGCGAAAACAAGCGCGCCGCGTGGCTCATTTTCGTTTCACCTCGCCGCCCTGGGCCATCAGGCAGGCCGCTACGATGTCATCCTCGAGGTCGATGGCAAGCGTGCCTTCCTTGCTGATGACCAGCTTGAGGAAGTCCAGCAGGTTGCGCGCGTAGAGCGCACTGGCGTCGGCGGCGACCAGCGCCGGCACATTGGTCTCGCCGATCAGCGTGACCCCATGTTTGACCACGGTTTTGCCGGGTTCGGTCAGCGGGCAGTTGCCGCCCTGCGGCGCGGCCAGGTCGACGATGACGCTGCCCGGCTTCATGGCCCTGACCATGTCCTCGGTCACCAGCACCGGCGCGGCGCGGCCCGGAATCAGCGCGGTGGTGATCACCACGTCGGCCAGCGCCACACGTTTGGCGACCTCGGCCTTTTGCCGCTCCAGCCAGCTGGCCGGCATCGGCTTGGCATAACCGCCGACACCAACCGCGGCTTCGCGCTCCTCGTCGGTTTCATAAGGCACATCGATGAACTTGCCGCCCAGCGATTCGACCTGCTCCTTGACGCTGGGGCGCACGTCGCTGGCTTCAATGACGGCGCCGAGGCGTTTGGCCGTGGCGATGGCCTGCAGGCCGGCCACGCCGACGCCCAGGATCACCACGCGGGCCGCCTTGACGGTGCCGGCGGCGGTCATCAACATCGGGAAGAAGCGCTGGTAGCTG
>CALRTF020000126.1:0-11379 GCA_943370985.1 Paenacidovorax caeni | reverse complement strand
GTGTCCGAGCCGCGCGGCCGTCACAAATCTTGCCCAACCAACCCCTGACAAACCTCCTGCAATGGCCCTGATCGTTCATAAATACGGCGGCACCTCGATGGGCTCGACCGAGCGCATCCGCAACGTCGCCAAACGTGTTGCCAAGTGGGCGCGCGCCGGCCACCAGATGGTGGTGGTGCCCAGTGCCATGAGCGGCGAAACCAACCGCCTGCTGGGCCTGGCCAAAGAGCTCGCCCCGTCCCAGGCCGCTGCCGCCTACCACCGCGAACTCGATGCGCTGGCCGCCACCGGCGAGCAGGCCTCCAGCGCGCTGCTGGCAATTGCGCTGCAGGCCGAGGGCATGCCGGCCGTCAGCTACGCCGGCTGGCAGGTCAGCATCAAGACCAACAGCGCCTACACCAAGGCGCGTATCGAATCGATCGACGACAAACGCGTGCGCGCCGACCTCGACGCCGGCAAGGTGGTCATCATCACCGGCTTCCAGGGCGTGGACGAGGGCGGCAACGTCACCACGCTGGGCCGCGGCGGCTCGGACACCTCGGCGGTGGCGATAGCCGCTGCGCTGAAGGCCCACGAGTGCCTGATTTATACCGACGTGGACGGCGTTTACACCACCGATCCGCGCGTGGTGCCTGAAGCGCGCCGCCTGCAGACCGTGAGCTTTGAAGAGATGCTGGAGATGGCGTCCATGGGCTCCAAGGTGCTGCAGATCCGCTCGGTGGAGTTCGCCGGCAAGTACAAGGTGCCGCTGCGCGTGCTCTCGAGTTTCACCGACTGGGACATCAACATCGACGAAGAGGCCAAGTCCGGCACCCTGATCAGTTTTGAGGAAGATGAACAAATGGAACAAGCCATCGTATCGGGCATCGCGTTCAACCGCGACGAAGCCAAAATCTCCATCCTCGGCGTGCCCGACAAGCCCGGCATCGCGTACCAGATCCTGGGCGCGGTGGCCGACGCCAACATCGAGGTCGACGTGATCATCCAGAACGTCAGCAAGGACGGCAAGACCGACTTCAGCTTCACCGTGCACCGCAACGACTACGCGCGCGCCGTCGAGTTGCTGCGCAGCAGCGTGCTGGGCCAGCTGGGTGCCGAGGAAATCACCGGTGACGCCAAGATCTGCAAGGTCAGCATCGTCGGCATCGGCATGCGCAGCCATGTCGGCATCGCCAGCAAGATGTTCCGCGTGCTCAGCGAGGAGGGCATCAACATCCAGATGATCTCGACCAGCGAAATCAAGACCTCGGTGGTGATCGACGAAAAGTACATGGAGCTCGCCGTGCGAGCCCTGCACAAGGCCTTCGACCTGGACCAGCCGGCGGCCTGAGGCTGGACAGGGGCGCAAGTCGTGAGATAATCGCGGCTAGCCAGAAATCAGGAAACGTGACCGAGTGGCCGAAGGTGCTCCCCTGCTAAGGGAGTATGGGGTGTAGAGCCTCATCAAGGGTTCGAATCCCTTCGTTTCCGCCAAGAACACCGACTCTCTTCCATATTTTGGAAAGTGTCGGTTTTTTTTCGGCCTCGATTTCTGCAACCCCCGCGATGGTCTGGTTCGCCTACAGCGCCCTCATGAAGCCGGCCCGGCCCTCACAGCCCAGCACCCAGGCTACATGCCCCGATCGGACGAGAAGCGGGCACTGCCCCGGCGGAGTACGCGGAAAGCTTCCAGCCGCGTATAGAAGGCCTGCCGCACACCGCACCCAGGTATGACAGCGTGCAGCAGCCGGTGACCGCCCCCAAGCCGGCCGCCTGCCTGGACGGCATCCCTCGAGGCCGCAAGGCCAGATCCTGCCGGTGCTGGACGCACCAGGCGACCGCTCTCCAGATCCCGGAGGAGATGTGCCGGCAGATCGCTGCCGGCGGTTTCTTCGACGACACGCTTCGGCCGCAAGAGAGGCCCGAACAGGGGCGGGCGGCGGAAGCTCCCCGTTTGGCCTCTGCAGACATGCAGGGGGCATCCCCGATTTCATTGAACGCGGGCTCGATGGCACCAGCCATGGAGGCCAGGAGCACCATCAGCCGGGATGATAAGGTGCTGCGGTTCATGGCAAAGAGGCGTTATATCGGTCAACCCTAGACGCGTGTTTCGCATGCGAAACATGCTTCGGCCGTAGTCGAACGGCGGATGCTTCTCCTCTATTTAGAGGATGCCGCTTCAGGCGTTGGTTCCTAGAATCGGCTGCCGGTTTTGTCCAGATTTTTTATGCTTGGATAAATACCTGATGCGGCCCGTTAGGCGTCAGCCATCCACAGAGTTAGGGACTCGCGACGCCCGACCGCTGTACCGTTTGCAAAGCCATGGAGGTTTTATGGGACATCTCGGATTGCTTGCACTTGGCGTATTTGTGGGCACCCTTATCTGCATCGCCGTACGCAAGACAACGAACTGGTCCGATGGAGTGAAGGTCGTTGTGGCTTTGCTCGGTGCAGCACTGTCCGGAACGGTCTTTACGTCCATCCAGAAAATGCCCGGGCAATCCCTCGGCGCGGCTCTCTTCATGTACCCCATTGGCCTGGCCTGGAGCCTGCTTTGGCTGTACTCCGATCAGTCGATAGAGAACATTCGGTCCGGCAACGGGCATCTCAAGTTGGTGGGGTGGCTTCACATCGCAGGCATGGTCCTAGGAACAGTACTTGTGTTGCTCCTACTGCTATCGAAAGACTTTCGTGGCTTGCTACCAACAGACGCCTAGCCCTTCGGTCAAGGGGACCTGCCTGTCCCAATGAAGCGGTAGATAAGGAGGGCGAGCGTTCGCATGTTGCCTTGCAACGTTTTACAAGCCAATTTCGGACATTGAGCGTCGCACAGGTATCCGATTTCTCAACGCTTTAGACGCTCGTGAACGCAAGCGACTTGCGACAATGAGTTCCGTCATGTGGCCGATCGCGAAGGGGTGCAGTGAATAGATCTCTACGCGGTGCTGAAGCTGCGCCGGTGTTACGGTCAATACGGTCCTCTGTGTGGGACGCAGCATTCCCTTGGTGTGTTTATCTTCAGGTTTCGCATGCGAAACCAGCCGCTTCGGTCGCCGCCGAACGACGGAAGTTTTCCTCTGGCCGCTGCAGACATGGGAGAAAGTATGAACCTTCACTCAGAGATCCGAGGAGCAGTAATCATTCTTGTCGTTCTTGTGTCAGCGTTGTACGTGCACAGAAAACGTGCTGAAGGGCCGAATCAAGAAGTCGAACACGAGGACGCTGTGATCGCACTACAAGAGTTGCGCCAATGGGGCACGTTTCTTATCGGAATTCAGAGTGGCGCCTTGGCCATCATGGGCTTCTTACTCGAAAAGATTCAAACGACCGGTAGCAGACAGGTTCCACTGGACGAGTGGGAAAAGACGTTCGGCCTGACCGCCATAGTGTTTTTTGCCGCTTCCATAGGAATCGCCACATGGCTGCTGGGCGCACTTCCTTCAGTACTGCTCCGCCTGAAGAAGGGGCGGTCAACAGAAAACGACGTCTACCACTTGCGCTTGTTTTCTTTCAAGACCTGGCCGTATGTCGGCCCGTTGACTGGGCTTCAATACTCGCTCTTTGTCATCGGCATGATGTTTTTCGCTGTCTTTACCTACATGAGGCTTGAGCGTGCGTAGGTCTAACCATTCCATCGCGAGGACCCGCCCCGACAAGCCGAGTCGATCCTCTCAGGTCAAACGTTAGAGCGCAGAAAAGAGGCCGCCATGGATTTCGAGCATAAGGTTGTGCTGACCGTACTGGACAAGGGATTGCTGGCCATTGTTGTGGTCATAGTAGGATTTGTTGGCAGCCGACTGTTGGAACGCTACAAGGCGAAGCAGGTTCGTGAAACCGAACTCGTCAAGGCTCAGTTGCAGGCGATGTCCTCAACCTGGTCAGCGATCATCGCTTGGCGAGACGGCACAAATTGGAGGCTGAATGTCTCGAAGCAGTGGAGTTCTGATGAGTGGACAGCGATGAAGCTGGACATTGAGAGATCCTTCAACATTCTGATGGGGCAGCTGGCTACACACAGGCCGCTAACCGGGCTCGAATATGCCGACACCGCTGAGGAATACGTGACGAAAATCGCCCAGTATCATTACGACATTACGTTTCAGAGGAAGTGGGACGAGACGAGTCGGTATCACCAACTGAGGGAGGAAGGCAATAGGCTTGCAGACATTCAGGCACACTTCCGGTCCCTCCTTGCGAAGGGTCCAAAACAGGTTGGCGTCAGCGAGCCGCCGACTAGAGGCTGAAACTGCACGCTGGTTCACGTATAGCTTTGCAAACGGAATCATCCATGCATCACTTGATGCACCTCCGCAGCCAGCTCGGCCAACGTCAGCTTGTTGCCTGAGCTGCCCAGGATAAACGCCGCAGTCGCCCACTCATCCGCGCCGTAGTTCTCGTCGATTAGATGGTGCAGCCCGCGCAGCTTCTGCACCTCCGTCGCCTTGCTGAGCAGCTTGCCGGCAGTCCAGTCCGCCTTGTGAATGTTCGCCACTTCCAGCTGCTGCACCTTGGTCAGGCCAGCGAGCAGCTCGGCGATCGGCGCATGGCCTTCTTCCTCCAGGGCTTCGTTCAGATCCCGAATCGCTTGGCTGGCTGACCACACCGGCGCTTCCTTCGCCTGGCTGCCGCCGCTGCCGTCCAGCACGAGCGCACCTTGGTCGGCCGCTTTCTTCTTGGCCGCCTTCTTGTCAGCCGCCTCGGCCGCCACTTCGTCCTTGACGGCCGCCAGCAACTCCCGCGCCTCGGCCCGGCCGGCCTGGCCCTCGCTGATCCGGCCCGCCAAGTCCATGCCTCGGGGATGCCATTTGCCGGCTTTCCCGATCTGGTGCATGCACAGGACGGTTTCCAGGTCTTGGCAGCCCTCCCGCTCCATCCACCATTTTGTGTAGTAGCCCAGCTTCTCGATGGATGCGGCCAGGTGTTTGGATACCCAAGGCTTGGACTTCCTGACGATCTGGCTGATCTCGGTCGAGGTCTTGCCCTCGTCGGCCAGCTTGCGCAGCGCCGCCGCGATCTCCAGCAGGGACAGATCCACCCGCTGGACGTTCTCGATCAGCTGCATGGCCGCGGCCCGGCCGTCGTCCGCCTCGCCGATCAGCGCCGGCACATGGGAAAAGCCAGCCAGGTGCGCAGCCCGGCAGCGGCGCTCCCCTGCAATTACGGTAAAGCGCTCGCCGTTCGGCCGCAGCAGCACCGGCTGCAGGATGCCGTTCGCCTGGACAGACTCGGCCAGCTCCTGGAGCGATTCCTCGTCCAGCCCGGATTCGGATCGCACCTGTGGCGCGAAGTCGATAACGTTCAAGCTGACAAACTCAAGGGCCGGTTTCGCATGCGAAACGGCAGCAGCAGCGGAAGATTCAGGGGAAACGGTTTCGATAACGTCAGTCATGGCATTTACTCCTGGGAAGTTGATGAACAAGAGGACTTCAAAAAAGATCCTCTCGCTCGGGCTTCCTCGTCCCCCGAGCAGGGGGCGGAGGGGGGTGCTGTTGGTGCCACAAGAAAAAACCGGGCTGGCCCGGTGTCGCTGTATTCAAGATCCCCCACAAGTGCACCTCACACCGGGACGGGGTCTTGTGGGGGGGATCCAGCGACCGCCGGGACAGGCCGGTTTTTTTTCAGGCGGTAGGCCAGGCGCCCGCAGCCGACGTGCCACAAAGCGCCGCGACTGGAACCAAAGGGTGCAGCTTGGCCGGGTTCCAAGCCGCGCCCTTTGAGTACTACAGATTAAGTATTTATGTTTCCTCTGCTTATAGGATGCAGGCTGCGAGGCTCCGTTCTAAAGTAGATGCGAGGTTCACCAAATTTTCTGTATTTTGACAAGTGTCGGGCCACATCTCATTAGATTCAATTTAGGCAAGGGCTTAGCGAGAATTTAGCGTCCAGGATATACCGCGGCCGCCAAGTTATTCCGCAGGTTTTACGCTCTAAGTTACGTTAGGAATTGCCATCATCGGCGTAGTCGTAGCCATTGATCGGAGCAGCCCATGAACAACACTCGCTTTATCAGCGCAGTCGGACTTGTACTTATAGTCTTCGCTGTCACTTCGGCATATTGGATGCCGGGGTCCGTCTATGCCAATGAAGTCAATGTTAAGGACCTTGACGGAGCCAAAACGGCTCTCACTTTCTTGAAGGACTCGACAGTCTGGATGGCCGGCATTCAGACCGCGACCATTGCGGGGCTTGGATTTCTGGCTAAAGACAGTCTGGTCACCTTCAAGCCGTCCAATGCCCTTGCCAGACTCGCGCTTCTTGTTGCTCTCCTCAACACTCTCGCACTGTTCTGCAGTGCTTGGGTTCTAACTGCACTCCCGTCTCTCACACTTCGCGTTTACTCAAAGCCGAGTAGGGGCTATGACTTCTTCAACTATCCACTGTATGCGTACATGGAAAACGTCGAGTCACTTCGCGTCTTTACAGTACATTTCTTCACATTCTGGAATCATTGGTTCTGGGCAGTTGGGATTCTCTTGTTCGGCGTACTCGGTGCCGCCACCTTTCTCTCTCGCTTGGAAATTAACCCCCCTTCGAGCGGCGTTAGGCCTCAAAAGGGCTAGCTATGGCAACCACTCCGCCTGTGAACTCCGACCGAAGGAAACTTCTGTGGGACATCTCCTCCGAGCGGCGGAATCAAGGTCGACATTCGGAGAACCTTCGAGCTACCGTCGCGGCGCAAACGATGGCGGGAGCGTCGGCCCTCGTAGCCGTCATAACGTACGACCGACATGTGGATCTTTTCGACCTTCCGTTGTGCATACTCGTGACATTGGTCGGAGTGATAGGTGCGATCTTTTCTGCCACATACACGGAGAGATACCACCGAAACCGAAATCGGGCATCTGATTTATTAAAGGAGCTCGATGCGTGCACGGAGCACGGTGATCGGCAATCTGCAATGGAGATTGAGCGGTGTGCAGACGAGCAGACGTGGTCGAAAAAGCGCTTCTCTATCGTTCGGAAAATTTCTAGTTCCCACTGGCTGTGGCTATTGTTCCCAGTAGCAGTCGCGGTACTTGGTGTCGCGCTCACAGTAGTAGCAATTGAGTGCGGCCAGTGCTCGCGTCCATCTGGTACATGAGGTCTGACAGGTCGTTCGACGCAGGACAACTCCAACGTTAGTGTTCAAGGGACATTTCTATTTGACCATTGGCCCGATGGAGAGATCCTTTCACACTGCTGATATGCACGCGTCTCTAAAAAAGACCAGGAAACAGACTTGCAGCTTGACGCGCTAGCGCGTTCTGGTGTGACAAAAATATCCGAGGAAAAGGCAAGCTCGGTAGGGGGTGCGCCCGGAATTGCGGCGGTGTCTAGCGTCGCTGCGCCCAGGCGATGTATTTGTTATTTACAAGCTGGATAGGGTCGCACGCTCGTTGCCTGATTTGCTTGCCATCTTGGCGGACATAAAGGCTGCAGGTGCGCTCGTTAAGAGCCTCACTGAGCCGCTTGACACGACCACGGCCATGGGCTCATTCGTCATTCAGATATTGGGGGCCGTCGCTGAGCTTGAACGAGGCATCATTCGTGGAAGGTCAATTGCTGGCCAGCGCGCTGCTCGTGATCGTGGATTTCTGCCGGGCCGCCCTCGTTCGTTGTCGGTCGACGGGGAGGCTGAGGTGGTGCGGCTCTACCTGACGGGGTAATACACCATGAGGACATTAGCCCTACTTACATGACGTTTCCGAATCCGCTATAAAGCGTGCCCTGTATCGAGTCAGCAAACCGGGGCACTCAAGTTTGAAATAGTCCACGGCTGGCCTAGAAAACAGTCGGCGTCAGTTCCCCGCCCGTTTATCTGCAGCTTCGTTATATAACTCAGTCGCTTTTGATTGAAAATGCTGACAGGATCGCGTCAGACAACATCAGGGGGACTGCTATGCAATCGGATTTTCAAAGACGTAAAGAGCTCAGATCTGCAATTGCGTCGTTCCTCGTGACGCTGGCGCTGGCAATATCTATAGCAATTGTTCTGTATTCGCTCTACTTTGGGCAGCGAAAGGTGGAGCCAGTCCCACCGATTCAGTCATCATCGTCAATACAGGTTCTCGAATTGGAGTTGGAGAAAATTCGGGCAGAGATGGGACGATTAAAAGTTGCTGTGCCTGTTCCTTCCGGGACTACAACGAGTCAACTGGCCCAAGAGTTGCAGCAGGCGACTGCGATTATCAAGGAGCTGGATGCACGACTCACAAGTCTCGAAAAAGCCATCCTTGCCAACCCTGCCAAGGCTTTAGAGCTACCACTCATTCAAAGAGATATTGACGGGCTGAGATTATCGCAACAAGCGACTGGGGTCTATCTGAAAGAGTCGGTGGACCGAGTCTATGACTTGAATAAGTGGCTACTTGGTGGGCTGGCTGTGAGCATCATCACGCTTGCATTGAGTACATTTGTTCGTGGCAGACCCAAGGGCAGCGAACAATAAAAATCCTCATTGCAGCTCGGCGGCGTCCTTTGTACGTAGCGCATCGAGGGTTCGAATCCCTCCGTTTCCGCCAGGACAGAAATCGCTATTAGGCAGCAAATGCCCATGGAAAATTTTAAGGGTAAGGCCGATCATTGCGGCCATGACCCTAAAAATCCCTGCATCTTTAAATTGGTTGGCGAGAAAGCGAAAGTACATTGCCGGCCAAATGCGCTCCGCAGAAAAGCAGCATCAGAAGTTTCTCAGCGCTAACGAAGTCGACCTCGCGCGTGCCTCAAGAGCGCATGCAGAGCATCTGCACATTCTCAAGTGCGACCTCGATGCAATTGACAGAGCGCTGCGCATGCATGAGATTCCCATCGACCCCGAAAAAATCGGCGCCGTCAGGTTCCAGAGCAATCCCAGTCGCAGTGGGTACGGTCAAATCACGCGCCTCATCTACAAGGCGCTCGCGCACAGCCATCCATGCTCACTGACGACGACCAAGATCACAGCCTGCATAAAGACCTACATGGGGCTGGATCTGTCCAAGGAAGAGACATTTGATCTCCACGAGCGTATCCGCCACCGTCTGCGCGGTCTATATCGCCTAGGCATGATCGAGCGATTACACCCCCGCGTCACGAGCCGCGAGGGTGCCTGGTGCCTCCCCGCCTTACGTGTTCAAAAACTCAGCCTGGCGGATGTTCCCTTGGTAGTAGCCCCGGAAGAGCCGGGACGCCCCGCCTCGAAACATCTGCGAGAGCAGTGAGTCGAATTTCTCCCGCATGGACATGCGCCGTGTGTCCTCGCGCCAGGCAAACTCGGTCGCATAGTCCAGCAAATACATGGGCGTGAATCGGTGGAAGACACCGTATTCGGCGCGGCGCAGGCGCGAGTAGAAGGATTCGGCCTGATTGTCGTTCGTGCCGTCCTTGTTAACGTACTCCACCGAATGCTGCACCGTCCTGTGATCAAACCAGGCGTTGAACTGCGTAAAAGCGCCGCTTTCGTCGGTCATGAGCACGGTGCCCTCGGCCACATACTTGCGCGCCATCACGACAGCGTCAGCCTCGTTTTCTGACCGCGCCACACTGATTACGGTTCGACAGGCGCCCCGTCCAGGGTCCCCATGGAGTTGCCGGATCACAAAGATCACTCGGCGGTTTTTACGCCTCCTGGCGTTTGCGGCCCCGCCGGGCGCAAACTGCTTCAGACGTTTGCTACGAGTCGTTGGCGCGGCCTCGAGCCGACGCGCAATGGAGGCGTAGGCTGCATTGTCAGTGCGCCGGGCATGATGGTTGGCATCCCGGCGCTTGCCGCCAAAATACCCGCCATCCAGTTGAACGACGCCAGACAGCTGCTCCGTTGGCCGATTCTTTATGAGAATTTCTCGGGTCTTGGACATAAAAAGCCAACATGTCCTCCAGCGATGTCCAGTTTCACGGCTCATTTGCGTTGCAGGCATGCCTTTGGCCGCTACGAGGTAGGAATACATCATTTGCAGAATTGAGCGCAACGGAATCTTGTGGTGACTGAAGGGCGTCCCGCTCGTAATGCTGAAATCTCTGGTGCAACTACGGCATCGCCACTGTCGGCGTGCGGCTCGCGGGTAATGCGCAGCTATCTCCCCGCACGCCGGGCAAATCTGCCGATCCTCAAATCCCCACCTTAGAAGGCTCAGTTTTTTAACGACCTGCTCGTCAGTCAGCAGGGAAATCTCGTGCCGGGGGAGATCCCGGCACCCTTTGGTCAATAAGAAATGTTCTGCCATATCCTGGTTCCGTGAAGGAATCACCAGGCAGCGCCGCGCCCCGCTGGAAAGCAGTCAGGTGCGGGCTACCCACTTGCGCCTTTTGCAGGCGCGGTGGGCGCGGGATTTAAGGGAAATTTGGACGAATTTTCCCCCTCGGGCCTTGACATCCCGACTCCCTTGGCACATAGTTCGTACACCTCCTGTTTGGCTGGTGCACAAACAAAAAGCCTGATCGCTCCTCGAAAAAGCGGTCAGGCTTTGTGCTTTTTACGCCACAAAGTCCCGTTGGGCTAAGTCATGGCGTACCTCCCCCTGGTGGCTTCTCGTCGTCTACTGGTTGCGGCGGAGCATCATTCGGTTTGTGCGAGACCGAACACATCCACTCCGCAATGTCAGCTGTCATGCAGAAGAGGCCACTGCGTCCTTCCAAGTGAAAAACGTGGACCCCCAGGTGTCCTGCATTCAAGCTCTTGTAAAAGGCCGAGGCTGTGCGGACTTTGAGGACCGCGCGCAGTTCCACTCCGCCGACCATGGGGCCGTAGCGCTCCAACAACTCCTCGGTCAATGCCTGTTTTCTTTCAGCGGCTTGCCTCTCGGCTTGGCTGGGACGGTGCGTATTCGAATTCATCATGAACGAATGGTGCACACTCGAATAAATTCGCGAAAGAGGATCGAAATTCGTGCATTTCGATACCCTAGAAAAAAGCACTACTTTGAAATGATTGGTCCGAAAAAAGCAGGTCGCCCGCCACGCCACTGGGCTGACAAAGCGCGGATACTTTTCTGGTACCACGCTGTGAGCCGCCGTTCCGGGCTGAGCGACTATGCGCTCGACAAGAAGTACGCGGTATTGGATGGATTGGAATCGTCAGAGGATCGTGGCGTGTTCCGGAAAATCCGCCGGGGGGCGCTACTTCCAGGCAGAGGCGCTACGGATGCGGCATCAATCGCACTGATTGCCAATGTCGACAGGGATCCGGATCTGCGTGGCTTGCGCGCCGCGTACGATTGGAAGTTCTGGGACTACCTGCAACAAATGCCATCGTCTCTCAACGAGGCGCATGCGCAAGTTGAAGCATCATTGAAAGCGCTTGGGCTGCGCAGGGTTCGAGTCGCTGAAGCAGAAAAAGCTTTGGGAAACTTCAGCCTGAGTCCGGAGGCGTGTTACTTGCAGTGTCTCGAGTCAGCACTGCAAACTTTTGATGAGTTCACCAACTTATTCCTCCTGTCCATGCTG
>CALRTF020000125.1:0-11438 GCA_943370985.1 Paenacidovorax caeni | reverse complement strand
AAGGGCCAGCTGACCGACACCCCGGTGAAAAACCAGTTCGGTTACCACGTGATCCGCGTTGACGACATCCGCACCGCCAAGCTGCCGCCGTTCGAGGAACTCAAGCCGCAAATCGCCCAGCAGATGCAGCAGCAGAAACTGGCTGCCTTCCAGCAAGGCCTGCGCGACAAGGCCAAGGTCGAATAAGCCCGGCCTGTCCGGACCTGCAAAAAAAAGCGGCCGCAAGGCCGCTTTTTTCATGCCCGCGCGGTTCAGACCCGCGGCGGATCGGTCTCGCGTGCGGCGTGGCGGGGGCCGCCGACCGCCTTGACGAAGGCGTCGAGCGCATCACCCGCGCCGCCGTCCGCGAAGATCAGCCCTGGATCGGGCTGGCCGTCCGGCAGTTCCGCGGGCACGCCGGCCTTGTCCACCAGGGCTTTGGACGCGCCCAGCACCAGAATGGTCTTGCCATGGCGGTACTGGTCCTTGATGAACTCCATGGTGTGACCGTCTTTGGCCAGCGCGGCCACCGCCGCCTCGCCATCCGGCAACACCAGCGCATCGAACAGAAAGCCGGGCTCGTTTTCCAGCGAGGCGTCGGCATCCAGCATGTCGCCTTCGTCGCTGGCCACCGGCCCGATGCGCGGGCCGACCAGTCGCCCGACCGCGCCCTGCGCCAGCAAGGCCTGCTGCACGGCTGCGACAGAAGCGCCCACCACGCCCGGTGCGACCAGGATCGCCACCTTGCGTCCCTTGGGTGACCCGTCTCCGGGCCTGGCCATCAGCGACAGCGTCGGCGATTGGGTCACTTCGGCACGTTCCGGTTTGGCCAGGGCGCGTGGCAGTGGCGCCGGCATCACGTCCATGCCCAGGCCGTCTGCCACCTTGCGTGCGAGGTCTTCGGAGGCATTGCGCAGCGACGCCACCATGCGCTCGCGGATCGCCGGCACCGTCACCTTGCTGAGTTCGAAACGGAAGGCCGCGGCGATATGCGCCTGCTCGACCGGCGTCTGGCTTTCGAAAAACAGCGTGGCCTGCGTGTAGTGGTCGGCAAACTTTTCCGGCTTGCCGCGTACCTTGGCCTGTTCTTCCTTCGCCTGCAGCCCGGCTGCAACGCTCACAAAACCCTGCGCCGCGCCGGCCTGGAAGGGGCAGCCCCCACCCAGCGAATTGGGCTCGTACGAGACCCGGCCGCGGTGAATCGCCTGGCGGTGCAAACCATCGCGCTGGTTGTTGTGCACAGGCGCAATCGGCGCGTTGATCGGGATTTCGTGGAAGTTGGGACCGCCCAGGCGTGAGAGCTGGGTGTCCACATAGGAGTGGATGCGGCCGGCCAGCAGCGGATCGTTGGAAAAATCGATGCCCGGCACGACGTGGGCCGTGCAAAAGGCCACCTGCTCGGTTTCAGCGAAGAAGTTGTCCGGGTTGCGGTTGAGCACCATGCGACCGACCTTTTGCACCGGCACCAGTTCTTCCGGAATGATCTTGGTCGCGTCGAGGATGTCGAAGCTGAATTTTTCCGCCTGTTCCTCGGTGAAGATCTGCAGGCCCAGCTCCCACTCGGGGAAGGCGCCGGACTCGATGCGCTCCCACAGGTCGCGCCGGTGAAAGTCGGGGTCGGCGCCCGAGATTTTCACCGCCTCGTCCCACACCAGCGAATGGGTGCCGTATTTGGGTTCCCAGTGGAATTTGACGAACACCGACTCGCCGGCGTCGTTGACCAGCCGGTAGCTGTGCACACCGAAACCCTGCATGGTGGCGTAGCTGCGCGGGATGGCGCGGTCCGACATCGCCCACATCATCATGTGGGTGGATTCCGGCATCAGCGAAATGAAATCCCAGAAGGTGTCGTGCGCGCTGGCCGCCTGCGGCATCGCATGGTGCGGCTCGGGCTTGACAGCGTGCACCAGGTCGGGGAACTTCATCGCGTCCTGGATAAAAAACACCGGCATGTTGTTGCCGACCAGGTCCCAGTTGCCCTCGTCGGTGTAGAACTTGACGGCAAATCCGCGCACATCGCGGGCCGTGTCCTTGGAGCCGCGTTCACCGGCCACGGTGGAAAAACGCACAAACACCGGCGTGATCTTGCCGGCTTCCTTGAAAGGCGCGGCCTTGGTGTACTGGGGCAGCGGCTCGTAACACTCGAAATAGCCGTGAGCGCCGGAGCCGCGCGCGTGCACGATGCGTTCGGGGATACGCTCATGGTCGAAGTGCGTCAGTTTTTCGCGCAGGATGAAATCTTCCAGCAGCGCCGGGCCGCGCAAGCCAAATTTCAGGGAATTCTGGTTGTCGGCGATGGGCACGCCCTGGTTGGTGGTGAGCACCTGGCCGCCCGAGTCCACGCGCACGCGGTCCAGCGGTTCGATGGTGGCGTTCAGGCCTTCGAGCGCGGTGCTGCCGGTTTTTTCGGTGCCGTTTTCCTCGGACAAGGTGCTGCCGGTGGCCAGCCGCGAGGGTGAATCAACGGTGGTGCCGCGTTGCGGGTGGATGGCGTTGTCGAAGCCGTGTTCCAGCGGCTTGTTGACGTTGTGGGGCATGGCTTGCACCATGGCCTGGACCTCGGCCGTCTGGCGGGACGGCAGGTCGCTGGCGTCGATGGGTGCGCCACCGGCAGGTCCGCTGTCGGTATTGCGGGCGGCAGCCTTGGCGGCCACCTCGGGTTTGGGTGTTTTTGGCATGGTGTGGGTTCGGAAAGGTGCGAGCGGCAAAATTACCAGCACCGACGCTAGGAGGCGGTCCACAGCCGTCATGTAGGACGCCGCCGATGCGCGGGGCGGGACTTGGCGAAGCCCCCCGTGGCTGCGGCCTGCGCTTTCCCGGTTGACGGATGCCAGGCCAGCCGCTCAAATGGATGGCATACCCACCACCCAGGAAAAAAACATGTTCCAGTCACTTCCCCTTGCCACCCGCCTGCTGCGCGGTGTGCTCGCCGCTGCCGCACTTTGCAGCGCCGGCGTGGCCTTTGCCCAGAATGGAAAAACCGAGGTCCTGTGGCTGGGCCAGGCCGCCACCCGCATCACCACACCGACCGGCAAGGTCATCATGATCGACCCGTGGCTGAGCTCCAACCCCAAGACACCGGCCGATTTCAGGGCGCTCACGGGTGTCGGCAAGATCGACCTGATCCTGGTGACGCACGCCCATTTCGACCACTTTGCCGACGCGCCGGCGCTGGCGCAGATGCACAAGGCGCCGATGTACGGGCCGGCCGGCATGAACCAGACCGTCAGCACGCTGGGCATCCTGCCGGCCGAACTCGCGCCACGTTTCGGCAAGGGCGGCACCATCATGCCCTTCGGCCCCGGCGGCGTGAAGATCACCGCAGTACGCGCTGAACACTCGTCCGAGCTGGCTTACAAAAATCCGGCCACCGGCAAGGACGAGGTCCATGTGGGGGGTGAGCCTGTCGGCTTCATCCTCGAGATGGAAAACGGCTTCAAGATCTGGCACATGGGCGATACCGGTGTGTTCGGCGACATGCGCCTGATCGGCGAGATGTACCGGCCCGACCTGGTGCTGATCCCCATCGGCGGCCACTTCGTCATGAATCCCCAGGACGCCGCGATGGCGGTGCGCGACATGATCAAGCCGAAATTCGCGCTGCCCATCCACTACGGCACCACACCCGTGTTGCGCGGCACGCCGGCCGAATTCCAGAGCGCCCTGGGCACGGCCCCCGGCACCGCCCGCATGCTGGTCGGCGAGCCCGGCCAGAAGTTCGACTTCTGATGCGTTTTTCCCTCCGCCCCCTGCTCTGCCTGGGGCTGGCCGCCCTGCTCAGCGCCTGCGCGACATCGTCCCCGCCGCCCGTGGCGCAACTGGCCCCCACCGGCAAGCTGCGCGCGGCCATCAACTTCGGCAATCCCATCCTCGCCACGCGAAATGCCGACGGCACGCCACGCGGTGTGTCGGTGGACCTGGCCAATGAACTCGGCCGGCGCATCGGCGTGCCGGTGGAACTGGTCACCTTCACCTCGGCCGGCTTTTCGGTGGATGCCGTCACCAAAGGCCAGGTCGACATCGGTTTTGTCGCCATTGACCCGGTGCGCGGCGCGGGCATGTACCAGACCGCGCCTTACGTGATCATCGAAGGCGCCTACCTGGTGAAAAACGCCTCACCCATGCTGCGCAACGAGGACGTGGACAAGCCAGGCGTGCGGATTGTGGTCGGCAATGCCAGCGCCTACGACCTCTACCTGACGCGAGAGCTGAAAAACGCGAAGCTGGTGAAGGCGCCGACCTCGCCGGCCGTGACCGACGTGTTCCTCGCCCAGAACCTGGAAGTGGCCGCCGGGGTCAAGCAGCAACTGCAGGCCGATGCCCAGCGTGTGGGCGGCGTGCGCCTGCTGCCCGGCCGCTTCATGGTGATCAACCAGGCCATGGGCCTGCCCCAGGGTCGCGATGCGGCCGCCGCTTACGTCGAACGTTTCATCGAGGAGATGAAGGCCTCCGGCTTTGTCGCCGCCGCGTTGCAGCGGCATGGCATCGAAGGCGCGGCGGTGGCGCCGCCGGGGCGGTAACCAAGGTGCCGTCGCGGGGATCCGGTCGCAGGTGCCTGAAGGCCAGGGCGGCATTCAGCGGGTTGCCGACGGACTTTCGGCGGCACTGGAGCGGATCGCCAACGGCAATTCTTCTGCTTGCCGGTGAACCGCATGGCCGAGATCGCTGCGGAGGCATTGCCCGTCCCGACCGGGTACTGATCCCCATCGGCGGCCACTTCGTGATGAACCCCGAAGACGCCGCGATGGCGCTGCGCGACATGATCAAGCCGAACTTCACCTCGGCCCTGCCCTTCCCCGCGCCTGTTCAGGCGGGTGAAGCCGGAGCCGGCGCCTCCCAGCGGAAGCTGCCGCGGTAGGCATGCCAGCTCGCGTGGCCCAGCCAGGGGCCGACCAGCAGCAGGCCCAGCGCCCATGGCAGCAGCATCGCGCCCAGCACCAGCAACACAATGAGCGCGCCCCAGACCAGCATGGTGCCGGTACGCGCCACCACCACCTCGATGCTGGCAATGCCGGCGGTGATGGCATCGGTGTCACGGTCGAGGATCATCGGGATGGACACCACACAGGTGGAAAACACCAGGCCCGCGAAAATACCGCCCACCAGGGTGTACACCGCGATGAATTGCCAGTTCTGCGGATTAAAAACCGCAGCCAGCACGCCGGCGGTGCTGGGCATGCCGGTGTTGAAAAACACGGCAAAGACGACCAGCGAGGCCCGGCCCCACAGCAGTTCCAGCAGCAGCATCACCAGCACCAGCATGCTCATGCTGCCCAGGTGTTTGTCCCAGCAGGTCAGCGAGGCCCCCAGGCTTTGCGGCAGCCCCTGCTCGCGCCGCCGGCTGGCCTCGTACAGCCCCATGGCCAGGAAGGGGCCAACGAGAAAACAGCCCGACACAAACGACATGGTGTACTGCGGCAGGTTGCGGAACACCGCGCCCAGCACCACGGCCATGAGCCAGAAACAGATGCCATAAAACAGCGCGATACCGCGCGCCGCAGCCAGGTCGCGCCATCCGGCGTGCAGCCAGCGCAGGGGGTCGCCCAAGCGCAGCGGCTGCAGTACGCGAAGCTGCGGCGCGGGGGCAGCGGTCGCGGACCCGGATTCGGGAGGGTGGGCAGAGACGTTCATGCGGCATTGAACCGCGCGCACCGCCGCGCCGCATCAGGGCCAACCCGCGGCAGTCACCAGGCCCAACGCCTGACCTGCTATCTTTTGAATAGCTGCCGGCGCAATTGGCGCAAGGGCTGCGAGACTATTTGACCCATTTTCTGGCGTTGTGCCAGAGCTGCATCCAGGCGCTGGACCGGCTGATGTCCTGATCCGTCCAGCTCATCTGGATGTTGCGGAACACGCGTTCGGGGTGCGGCATCATGGCCGTGAAGCGGCCGTCGGCCGTCGTGACTGCGGTCAGGCCGCCGGCGCTGCCGTTCGGGTTGGCCGGATAGGCCTCGGTAGCGCGGCCGTGGTTGTCGGTGAAACGCATGGCCGCAATGACGTGGCCCGCGTCGCCGCGGTGCGCAAAATTGGCATACCCCTCGCCGTGCGCCACCGCGATCGGCAGCCGGTCACCGGCCATGCCCGCAAAAAACAGGCTGGGCGAATCCAGCACCTCGACCTGGCTCAGGCGTGCCTCGAAACGTTCGCTGCGGTTGGTGGTGAAACGCGGCCAGGCCTCAGCCCCGGGAATGATGTCGGCCAGTTCGGCAAACATCTGGCAACCGTTGCACACGCCCAGGCCGAAGGTGTCGGTGCGGCCGAAAAAGGCCTGGAACTGCGCCGACAGCGCCGGGTTGAAGGTGATGGAGCGGGCCCAGCCGATGCCGGCGCCCAGGGTGTCGCCATAACTGAAGCCGCCGCAGGCGACCACGCCCGTGAAGTCGGCCAGTTGCGCACGGCCGGCCTGCAGGTCGGTCATGTGCACGTCCAGGGCTTCGAAGCCGGCCTGGGTGAAGGCATAGGCCATCTCGACATGCGAATTGACGCCCTGCTCGCGCAGGATGGCGACCCGGGGACGCGACAGCAACAGCCCGGGGGCCGATTTTGCTATGGAATCAGGAGCTGCTTGCCCAGACAGGACGGGGGCTGCAGCGGGTTTTTTCTGGAGAACCACATGCAAACCGGGATCCAGCGGATCGCCGGCGGCGGCATGTTCCTGGTCGGCGCAGGCCGGGTTGTCACGCTGCTGGTTGATTTTCCAGCTCACGCTGTCCCAGACCTGGTGCAGGTCCTGCAGCTTCGCACTGAACACGGCCCTGGTGTCGCGCCAGACCTGGACTTCGCCCTTGCCGACTTCGAGCGAGGCGTGTTGGGGCCGCGTCTTGCCGATGAAATGGCTGAATTTGGACAGGCCGTGTTCGCGCAGTGTCTGCATCACCTCGTTGCGCAGCGCGGTCGTCACCTGGATCACCACGCCGATTTCTTCGGTAAACAGCGCCTTGAGCGTGAGTTCCTCGCGGCGCGCGCCGACTTGTGATGCCCAGTTCTTGCTGTCACCGGTGTCCATGCGGCTGTCGGAGATGCCGTCGCCTTCGAGCAGCAGCATGTCGATGTTGAGCGAGACACCGACATGGCCGGCAAAGGCCATCTCGCAGACCGTCGCGAACAGGCCGCCGTCGCTGCGGTCGTGGTAGGCCAGCAGCTTGCCCTGCCCGCGCAGCGTGTTGATGGCGTTCACCAGGTTCACCAGGTCCTGCGGCTCGTCGAGGTCCGGCACCTCGCCGTCTTCAAGTTCCAGCGTCTGCGCCAGGATGGAGCCGCCCATGCGGTTTTTCCCTTTGCCCAGGTCGATCAGGATCAGGGTGCTGTCCGCCTCTTCGGCGTTCAGTTGCGGCGTCAAGGTGCCGCGCACATCGGGCAGGGTCGCAAAGGCGCTCACGATCAGCGACACCGGCGAGGTGACCTTCTTGCTGGCGCCATCGTCGGTCCAGACCGTGCGCATGGACAGCGAATCCTTGCCGACCGGAATCGATACGCCCAGCGCCGGGCACAGTTCCATGCCGACGGCTTTCACGGTGTCGTAGAGCGCGGCGTCCTGGCCGGGCTCGCCGCAGGCCGCCATCCAGTTGGCCGACAGCTTGACGCGCGGCAGCTCAATCGGCGCGGCCAGCAGATTGGTGATGGCCTCGGCCACCGCCATGCGGCCCGAAGCCGCCGCGTTGACGGTGGCCAGCGGCGTGCGTTCGCCCATGCTCAGGGCTTCGCCGGCAAAACCGGCGTAGTCGGCCAGCGTCACCGCGCAATCAGCCACCGGCACCTGCCAGGGGCCGACCATCTGGTCGCGGTGTGTCAGGCCGCCCACGGTGCGATCGCCGATCGTGATCAAAAACCGTTTGGAGGCGACGGTCGGGTGGCTCAGCACGGCAATCGCGCTGGCCTGCAGGTCGACGCCGGTCAGGGTGATCGGCTTGATCTCATGGCGAAGCGACTGGACATCGCGCTGCATTTTTGGTGGCTTGCCGAGCAACACATTCATCGGCATATTTACTGGAGCCCCCACGCTCCCCACTTCGTGTGGTTCGCTGCCCCCCGAGGGGGCTGCGCTTGCTTGGGGCGGCCCGGCGCGGCGCGCGGGCGCCTCGCCATCCGACAGCACCAGATTACGTTCTTCCGTCGCCACACCAATCACCGCAAACGGGCAACGCTCGCGTTCGCAGAAGCCGCGGAACATCGGCAGTGATTCCGGCGCGATGGCCATCACATACCGTTCCTGGCTCTCGTTGCTCCAGATTTCCTTGGGACTCAGGCCGCTTTCTTCGAGCGGGACTGCACGCAGGTCAAAACGCGCGCCGCGGCCGGCGTCGTTGACCAGTTCGGGGAAGGCATTCGACAAACCGCCGGCGCCCACGTCGTGGATCGCCAGGATGGGGTTGTCCGTGCCGAGCTGGGCGCACTGGTTGATGACCTCCTGGGCGCGGCGCTCGATCTCGGGGTTGCCGCGCTGGACCGAGTCGAAGTCGAGCTGGGCCGCGTTGGCGCCCGAGGCCATGGAGCTGGCCGCGCTGCCGCCCATACCGATGCGCATGCCGGGGCCGCCGAGCTGGATCAGCAAGGTGCCGGCCGGGAACAGGATTTTTTTCGTCAGGCGCGCGTCAATGGTGCCGACGCCGCCGGCAATCATGATGGGCTTGTGGTAACCCCAGCGCTGGCCGCCGACGGTCTGTTCGTACTCGCGAAAGTAGCCGGCCAGATTCGGCCGGCCGAACTCGTTGTTGAAAGCGGCGCCGCCCAGCGGGCCCTCGGTCATGATCTGCAGCGGGCTGGCGATGTGTTCAGGCTTGCCAAAACTGGCGTCGAACAGGCGTGACACGGTGAAACCGGTCAGCCCGGCCTTGGGACGGGAGCCGCGGCCGGTCGCGCCCTCGTCGCGGATTTCGCCGCCGGCGCCGGTCGAGGCGCCGGGAAAAGGCGAAATCGCCGTCGGGTGGTTGTGGGTTTCCACCTTCATCAGCACATGGGTCAGCACGTCGTCCGATGCGCTATAACTTTGATAGCTGGTCGCCCCCGCCGGACGGGGGCTGGACGCCGGTTTGGCATAAAACTTCTGGACCGGCAGGCCCTCCATGACGGAAGCGTTGTCCGAATACGCCACCACCGTGTGCTGCGGGTGCAGCTTTTCGGTGTTGCGGATCATGCCGAACAGGCTCAGGCCCTGGGCAACGCCGTCGATGGTGAAGTCGGCGTTGAAGATCTTGTGGCGGCAGTGTTCGCTGTTGGCCTGGGCGAACATCATGAGTTCGACGTCGGTCGGGTTGCGCTGCAGGCCGGTAAAGGCATTCACCAGGTAATCGATCTCGTCGGCGGCCAGCGCCAGGCCGAATTCGCGGTTGGCTGCTTCCAGCGCCGCCTTGCCGCCGGCCAGCACATCAATCGTCTGCAGCGGCGCGCCCTGCAGCTCGGTGAACAGGCCGGCGGCCTGCGCCCGGTCGTCCATCACGCTTTCGGTCATGCGGTCGTGTATCAGCGCGGCGACCCGGCTGCGCTGGTCCTGGCTCAGCGAGCCTTTGGCAAAAAAGCCGGATTTCAGGCTCACGCGGTATTCGGTGATGCGTTCAATGCGTTTGACCGCCAGGCCACAGTTGTGGGCAATGTCGCTGGCCTTGGACGCCCAGGGCGACACCGTGCCGAAACGCGGCGAGACGATGAACAGCAGGCTGTCCGCGGCGGCCGCCGGGGCCGGTTCGCCGTAACTGAGCAGCGCGGCCAGACTGGCCCTGAGTTCCTCGCCCGGCGGGGCTTCGGTCGCCACCAGGTGCACAAAACGCGCGCTGATGCCGCTGATCGCGGGCTCCATGGCTTGCAGGCGGGGAAGCAGTTGCTGGACGCGGAAGTCGCTCAGGGCGCTGATGCCGTGGGCATCGCCCTCGAAAGTCGTCAGGTGCAGGGTCACGGTGGCGGTGGCCTTGTGGTTGTCGGCGGGCCGCGGGAGGCTGCCGGGGGGGTGCTGGTTAACCCTGAATTTTATCAGCGAAGGGGCCGGTTCCTGCCCGAAGCAGGTCCAGGTGGGATAATCGCGGCATGAGTATTACGTACAAAGATGCGGCGGGCATTGAAGGCATGCGCGTCGCCTGCAAACTGGCGTCGGAGGTGCTGGACTACCTGACCCCCTTCGTCAAGGCCGGTGTCACCACGCGCGAGATCGACAAGCTGGCCAATGACTACATGGTCAATGTGCAGGGCACGGTGTCGGCCACCCTCGGTTACCAGCCGCCCGGTTACCCGCCCTACCCGGCCTCGCTGTGCACCTCGCTGAACCACGTGGTCTGCCACGGCATCCCGAACGACAAGCCGCTGAAAAAGGGCGACATCATGAACATCGATGTCACCGTCATCACCAAAGACGGCTGGTACGGCGACAACAGCCGCATGTACATGATTGGTGATGTGTCGATTGCCGCCAAACGCCTGTGCCGGATCACCTTCGAGGCCATGTGGCAGGGCATCATGCGCGTCAAACCGGGCGTGCGGCTCGGCGACATCGGCCACGCAATCCAGACCTTTGCCGAAAAACAGGGCTTTTCGGTGGTGCGCGAGTTTTGCGGCCACGGCATCGGCCAGCGCTTCCATGAAGAGCCCCAGGTGCTGCATTACGGCCGCCCGGGCACGCTGGAAGAGCTCAAGCCCGGCATGACCTTCACCATCGAGCCCATGATCAACGCCGGCAAGCGCGACATCAGGGACGGCCCGGAAAAAGACGGCTGGACCATCGTGACGCGCGACCACTCGCTGTCGGCCCAGTGGGAGCACACCATCCTCGTCACGCCGACCGGTTACGAGGTGCTGACCCTGTCGGCCGGCAGCCCGGCGACGCCGGATTTTGTGGCGGCTTATCACGCTGCCTCCGCGCCGGTCACGGCCGACTCGGCGGCCTGAGGCCGCCCGGCCGCCCGCCTGCCGCCGCCGCAGATGTTGTCCGCGCAGCCCGCCATGACCGAAGCGGTCGCATTGCGCGACAAGTACCGCGCCGGCAAAACCGCGCTGCTGGCCTCGCTGGCCGGCAGCGGCTCCTCGACCCGCGGCATCCACAGCCTGTTGCGGCGCCTGGCCCGGCACACCGACGCCACGCTGCGCCAGATCTGGTTGCGCGCCGACTTCCCGGTCGGCTGCGCGCTGGTGGCTGTCGGCGGTTTCGGCCGCGGCGAGCTGTTTCCCAATTCGGACGTCGATGTGCTGCTGCTGCTGCGCGACGACTCGCAGGTCGAGGGCAACCCGGCGCTCAAGGCCAAAATCGAGAACTTCATTGGCGCCTGCTGGGACAGCGGGCTGGAGATCGGCTCCAGCGTGCGCACGGTGAAGGACTGCGCCGAGGAAGCGGCCAAGGACGTGACGGTGCAGACCTCGCTGCTGGAAGCCCGGCTGGTTGCCGGCTCCACCAAGATTTTTGCGGCCCTGATCGGCGAGCTGGACCGCGTGATGGACCCGCAGGCCTTTTTTGTGGCCAAGACGCTGGAGATGCGCCA
>CALRTF020000124.1:0-11454 GCA_943370985.1 Paenacidovorax caeni | reverse complement strand
CTGGACCGCATGTACAACAACCGCGCGCTGGTGCCCGACCATGGCGACTATTTCAGCCGCTGGGCAGAACAGTCGGCGCTGGTCCGGCGTTCGCAGCCCTCAACCCTGGACATCGCGTATGGGGCGAGCCCCGGCGAAAAACTCGATGTCTTTCCTGCGACCCGGGCAACTGCTGCTGCCGGCGCACCGGTTCTCGTTTTCATCCACGGCGGTTATTGGCGCTCGCTCGACAAATCGGACCATTCCTTTCTCGCGCCGGCCTTCACCGATGCCGGCGCCTGCGTGGTGATGCCCAACTACGATTTGTGCCCGGCGGTGACGATTCCCGGCATCGCGCTGCAGATGGTGGCTGCGCTGGACTGGATCTGGCGCAACATCGCACGCTTCGGCGGCGACCCGGCGCGCATCACGGTGGTCGGCCATTCGGCCGGCGGTCACCTGGCGGCGATGCTGCTGGCCTGCGCGTGGAAAAAACACGCCCCCGACCTGCCGGCCGACCTGGTCAAAAATGCACTGTCCGTCTCCGGCCTTTACGAACTCGAGTCGGTGATGCACACGCCTTTCCTGAAGGACTCGCTGCGCCTGACGCCGCAGCAGGTGGCGCAGGCCAGCCCGGCCTGGTTCCCGGCACCGCAGCGCGGCGTGCTCTACACCGTGGCCGGCGCCGACGAGAGTGAAGAGTTTCTGCGCCACAACGCGCTGATCGAGCAAGCCTGGGGGACGAGGGCCGTGCCGGTGCGCGAAGCCCTGCTGGGGCTGAACCATTTCAGCATCGTCGAAGCGCTGGTGCAGCCCGGCCATCGTTTGCACCAGCTGGCGCTGCAGCTGCTGGCCGCGACCGCCTGACGCCTTGCTAGATCGTCACGTCGTAACCCAGCACCACATCCGAGGCCGGCTGGCCGCCGCGGATGGCCCAGTTCTCCCGCGGCGCCTCACGCAGCAGGATCTTGAGGTGATCGGCCGGAATGCCGCACAGGCCCAGCTGCCCGGTGATGGCCTGGTACAACACGCGTTTGGTCGCGAGGGACCGGCCGGTGAAACAGTCCAGGGTGACCAGGGTGTAACGATCGCCCTTGTCGGCCGGGCCGACAAAACGCCGGGCCTCATGCACGAACAGGCGGACCGAGAGGGTCCAGGGCGGAACCTTCAAGGCCTGGACCACGGCGGTCTGCACCGCAGCGATCAGGCTGGTCTCCTCCTCGGGCGAGCAGTTGCGGCGGATTTCAATGGCGACAGTGGGCACGGCAGCGAATTTTTGGGTGATGGGATCGATCACTTTACCCGCACGCCACCACGCCGCACAAAGTCTTACATCAGCAGATGTTCCCCGGCGTTGTCGCCGCCGAGGATCACGTAGTTGACCTTGCGGATGTCCATCAGCCGGGTGCCACCGGCATAACTGATGGCGCTCTGCACGTCTTCTTCCATCTCGCGCAAGGTGTCCTTCAGCGTGCCCTTGACCGGCTCGAGGATGCGTTTTCCCTCGACGTGTTTGTATTCGCCCTTGTTGAAGTCCGAGGCGCTGCCGTAATACTCCTTGAACAGGCGGCCGTCGACCTCGACGGTCTGGCCCGGGCTTTCTTCCAGGCCGGCCAGCATGGAGCCGATCATGACCATGGTCGCGCCGAAACGGATGGACTTGGCAATGTCGCCGTGTTCGCGGATGCCGCCGTCGGCGATGATGGGTTTGGTCGCCACGCGCGCGCACCACTTGAGCGCCGACAACTGCCAGCCGCCGGTGCCGAAGCCGGTTTTCAGGCGCGTGATACACACCTTGCCGGGACCGATGCCGACCTTGGTCGCGTCTGCGCCCCAGTTCTCCAGGTCGATGATGGCTTCGGGCGTGCCGACGTTGCCGGCGATGATGAAGGAGGAGGGCAGCTTGTCCTTGAGGTAGCCGATCATGCGCTGCACCGTGTCGGCGTGGCCGTGGGCGATGTCGATGGTGATGTAGTCGGGCGCCAGGCCCTCGGCCACCAGCTGGTCCACGGTGTCGTAGTCGGCTTTCTTGACGCCGAGCGAGATCGAGGCATACACGCCGGCGGCGACCATGCGCCGCACAAAGGCCAGGTTGTCGAGGTCGAAGCGGTGCATCACATAGAAATAGCCGTGTTGGGCCATCCAGATGCAGATGTCCTCGTTGATCACGGTTTTCATGTTGGCCGGCACCACCGGGATGCGGAAGCTGCGCCCGCCCAGCGTGACACCGGCGTCGCATTCCGAGCGGCTTTCCACGCGGCATTTGCGCGGCAGCAGCAGGACATTGTCGTAGTCGAAGATTTCCATGGATTCCAAGCCTTAAAAAACTGTTGTGCGGATAACAGAAGGCACTTGGATTGGACCGGCGCTTGTTCCGGCAGGCGCGGAAACAAAAAACCGGGCGCAATTGCTTGGGCCCGGTGACTGATTCTAGGCGCTTGCAGGCCGCGCCGTCACATGGGCCGGTGTATAGCCGCTATATGGGCAGGCCCATGTGGCGCACCCAGGCCCCGGCGGCTCAGCGCACGGGCAGGCAACGCGACTGCGCCGCCGCGACCACGCGGCCGCCGGCGTCCTGCACCCAGCCGATGACGGCCAGCCGGGCTGTATCGGTGCCCGCCGGTATGTCCATGACGCGCGATTCCAGAAAACCAGTTTGCTCACCTTTTGATAGCTGCTTGCGCCCGTCCCACGCGGGCTGGAGCAGGTTCCGGACCAAATTCCTGGACAGGGGCGAGCCTTCGGTGCCGGCCGGCACGGTTTCCACCAGCGCCAGCCAGGTCGTCCACGGGGCAGGCGCGCCTTCACGCGGCAGGCGCTGCAGGGCCACCGAGGCACCGACATAACCGGCCACCGCCGGGCCGTGGGCCACGCGCAGGCGGCCCGAGGGTGCGACGCGGCTGCGCTGGCTGCTGCTGGCGTCCGGCGGCGCCAGGCCCAGCGCCTGCAGGCGCTGGAGCCCGTCGCGGCTGGCCACCGCCGACAGCGGCGCATCGTCGCCCCGGCGGCCCGGCAGCACCCAGTCCAGCGCGACCGTCCCCTGGCGCGCACGCGGCGTGGCGGCATCGCGCCAGCAGTCGCCGCAATCGGCGCTGATGAAACGCTCCAGCAGCGCGACCGGGCGCGCCTGGCCATCGCTGGAACAGGCCGACTGCGCCAGCACCGGCGGCGCAGCAGCGGCGGCCAGCAGCAGGCACGCAAGGGCAGGGACCGACCGCGAAAATAAAAGGGACATCAGGGGCTTTCTACAATGAGGGATGTTCTCAGAAGTCGCACCGAGCTCCCCTCTCTTACAAAATCTTAATCCGGAGCAACTGGCCGCCGTTACGCTGCCCAGCACCCATGCCCTGATTCTGGCCGGGGCCGGCTCGGGCAAGACCCGGGTGCTGACCACACGAATTGCCTGGCTGCTGCAGACCGGGCAGGTCTCGCCGGGCGGCATCCTGGCCGTCACCTTCACCAACAAGGCCGCCAAGGAGATGATGGTCCGGTTGTCGGCCATGCTGCCGGTCAATGTGCGTGGTATGTGGATAGGCACTTTCCATGGCCTGTGCAACCGCTTTTTGCGTGCACATTACAAACTCGCCAACCTGCCGTCGACCTTCCAGATCCTGGACACCCAGGACCAGCTGTCGGCGATCAAGCGTCTGTGCAAGCAGTTCAACATCGATGACGAACGTTTCCCGCCCAAGCAGCTGATGTGGTTCATCGCCGCCTGCAAGGAAGACGGCCAACGCGCCAAAGATGTGGTGGTGCGCGACGAGGAAACCCGCAAGAAGGCCGAGATTTACGCGCTCTACGAGGAGCAGTGCCAGCGCGAAGGCGTGGTCGATTTCGGCGAGCTGATGCTGCGCAGCTACGAACTGCTGCGGGACAACGCGCCGGTTCGCGAGCACTACCAGCGGCGCTTCCGCCACATCCTGATCGACGAGTTCCAGGACACCAACAAGCTGCAGTACGCCTGGATCAAGATGCTGGCCGGGCAGGGCGAGGATGCGGCGGCGGGTGGTCATGCCATGCCGGGCGGCTCGGTGGTGGCGGTGGGCGACGACGACCAGAGCATTTATGCGTTTCGCGGCGCGCGTGTCGGCAACATGGCCGACTTCGTGCGCGAGTTCGACGTGCAGCACCAGATCAAGCTGGAGCGCAATTACCGCAGTTTCGGCAACATCCTGGATTCGGCCAATGCGCTGATCAGCCACAACAGCAAGCGCCTGGGCAAAAACCTGCGCACCGAGGCCGGCCCGGGCGAGCCGGTGCGGGTGTTCGAGGCGACCTCGGACTTCGCCGAGGCCCAGTGGTTTGTCGACGAGGTGCGCGAACTGGTGCGCAGCGGCACCGAGCGCAAGGAGATTGCGCTGCTCTACCGCAGCAATGCGCAAAGCCGGGTCATGGAGACCGCCTTGTTCAACCATGGCATTCCTTACCGCGTTTATGGCGGCCTGCGCTTTTTCGAGCGTGCCGAGATCAAACATGCGCTGGCCTACCTGCGCCTGATGGACAACCCGCATGACGACACCAGCTTCATGCGCATCGTCAATTTTCCGCCGCGCGGCATCGGCCTTCGCAGCATCGAGCAGCTGCAGGACGTGGCGCGCGCCGCCGGCTGTTCGCTGCATGACGCGGTCAGCGCCGTGCCCGGCAAGGCCGGCGCCAACCTCGGCGCCTTTGTCGCCAAGCTCGACGTGTTGCGCGAGCAGACGCCGGGCCTCACCCTGCGCGAGATCATCGAGCTGGTGCTGCAGCACAGCGGCCTCGAGGAGCACTACAAGCTCGAGAAGGAAGGGCAGGACCGGCTCGAGAATCTGGGCGAGCTGGTCAATGCCGCCGAGTCCTTCGTCAGCATGGAAGGATTCGGGCGCGATGCGGTGGCGCTGCCGGTCGATGAGCTGGGCGTGCCCCTGTCGCAGTCACCGGCCAGCCAGGGGCTGGACCCGTCGGCGCCGCTCGGTGATGAGCCGCTGCCGGAGCTGCTGGCGCCTGACCAGGAAACCGGCGAGACCCTGTCGCCGCTGGCGGCCTTCCTGACGCACGCTGCGCTGGAGTCCGGCGACAACCAGGCACAGGCCGGGCAGGACGCCGTGCAGCTGATGACGGTGCACTCCTCCAAGGGCCTGGAGTTCGACTGCGTGTTCATCTCGGGTCTGGAAGACGGCATCTTCCCGCACGAAAATTCGCTCAGCGATGCCGGCGGCATCGAGGAAGAACGCCGCCTGATGTATGTGGCCATCACACGCGCGCGCCAGCGCCTGTACCTGAGCCATTCGCAGACGCGCATGCTGCACGGCCAGACCCGCTACAACCTCAAGAGCCGTTTTTTCGACGAGCTGCCGGAGGCCGCGCTCAAATGGATCACGCCGAAAAATCAGGGTTTTGCCTCGGCTTATGGCGGCGGCAACAGTGCCTGGGGTGCGACACATTCAGGTGGTGGCGGCGCGCGCGGGGATTGGGCTGCAGCGGCTTTTGCCTCCAGAAAATCGGGCGGCGAGACCTTTGCGAGCCCGCCGGTTCCGCCCCAGCGTGCTGCGCCTTCGCATGGCCTGAAGACCGGCATGGAAGTGTTTCATGCCAAGTTCGGTGAAGGCCGCGTGATGATGCTCGAAGGCAGCGGCGACGACGCCCGCGCCCAGATCAATTTCACGCGGCATGGCGTCAAGTGGCTGGCGCTGAGTGTGGCCAAACTGACGGTTGTCTGAACAGCTTGGGTAAGATGGCCGGCAACGACCAACCGCCCGTGGAACAACAATGAACGAGACAGACACCAGCCTGCATGCAGACGACCCCACCGTCGAGGTCAGCCACCAAGATTTCAAGGTCGGCCTGCCCATGGGGCGCTTTCGCCTGATCGTCAACCCTGAGCGGGCCCAGAAATATGTCAAGCACCGGCTGTTCGTCATCGGCATCGCGCTGCCGCTGCTGGGCATAGGCGCGGCGCTGGCCCTGTCCGGTTATGTCTGGTGGGGCCTGCCGCTGGTGGCGGCCGGCGCCTTGTTGCCGCGCGTGATCAAGGCGCACGCTGCCAAAATCCTGCTGCACCTGGCGCTGCAGGATGCCAGGACCTACCGCGAAGCGATCGAGTACGAAATCCTCGAAGTCAGGCGCGCGGCCTGAGCGGCCGCTGCCGGAGAGGCGCTGGAAGCGCTGAATGAGTCCTTGCGGATGTGCGGCAGCCGGATCGGGATGGGATGCAAGGCGGATTTCGCAGTCAATAGCTGGCTATTGACAAGAAAGCCAACGCCGCAGACCGCCCGAGTCCGGGTGATCGCGCGCCGCAGGGGACTTGTTCGGCGCTTCCTTAGCGAAGCAGCTTGCCGTCGCGGCCGATCACGGTCACCTCGACGAACTTCGAGCCCACATGGTTGTCGGGTGAAAAACTCACCTTGAAGCCGCCCGCGTCATAGCTATTCATCCTGTCGAGCTGTGTGATGATTTTCTGGCGTGTCGGGTCGGCGCCCGCACGCTGTATCGCCTCGACCATGATCTTGGCAGCGATGAACGACTCCATGCTCGCGTAAGACACGACTTTTTCGGGCTGGTATTTTTTCATCAGCGTCTGGAACTCGCGCGCCACCGGCACCAGCGTGGAGTAGGGGTAGGGCATGACCTGGGAGATGCCGATGCCGCGCGCATTGTCCTCGCCTGCATTTTTCAGCAGTTCCTTGAAGTTGACCACCGAGATGCTGAACAGGCGCGCCTTGTTGCCCTGGGCGCGCATTTTCTTGATGAAGGCGGCGGAGGCGCGGTTGACCGACACCATGATGATGGCATCCGGGTTGGCCGGCGCGATGGCGGCCACGGCGGCATCCACTTCCTCGGGTTTGGTTCGGTCGTAACCGCCTGTCGCCACGGCTTTCATGCCGAGTTTTTGCAGTGCGGTCTCGGCGCCGGCCAGCCCGCTTTTGCCGAAAGGGTCGTCCTGGTACATCACGGCGAAGCGGCGCAGCCCGATGGTGTGCAGGTGCTCCACCATGCGCGCGGTTTCGTCGGTGTAGCTCGCGCGGATGTGGAAGATGTTCGGGTTCAGGGGCTCGCGCAAATCCTGCGCGCCGGTATAAGGCGCGAGCAGTGCGATGCCGGCATCCGACAGCACCTTGTTTTTGTTCAGCGCCAGCACATTGCCGGTGCCGACAAAACCAAACAGCGCCAGCGGCTTGTCCTCGGCGAGGATTTGCCGGGTCAGCGCCAGCGTCTGGTCGGGCTTGTAGCTGTCGTCCTTGAGCACCACGCGGATCTTGCGGCCGTAGATGCCGCCGTTGGCATTGACGTGTGCGAAATACGCCGCGGCGCCGGCCACATATTCATCCCCCGTGCCGGCGATGGTGCCGGTCAGCGGCGCCACCTGGCCGATCACGATGTCCTCCCGGGCGGGTGCGGCCTGCGCCAGGCTGGCCGTCATGGCGATCAAAAGCGCCGCGAGCCAGGGCTTGTTCTTCAAAATCATGGAATCTCCTCGGTTATTGGTTCTGCACTGCAGAATATGGGCCGCCGCTGCGGCTGGCGTATTCTGCGAGTTGCCAGAAAACGATGTCTAGGGGATTCCCGCAGTAAGGCACACAAGCGACAGTGCACTTGATCCAGCACAAGGCCAAGCTAGAATATTGATTCCGCTCTGCAGAATTAACTGAAAATATGAAAACCAAAGTACTCGCGACGGCCCTGCCGGCCAGGACAGCCCGACCGGCGCCGCTGCGCGAAGACCGCCACTTCGTGATCGCGCTGGCGCGTGGTCTCGATGTGCTGAGTGCCTTCCGCTCGCGCGACCGCATGCTTGGCAACCAGGAGCTGGCGCGCCGCTGCGGGCTGCCCAAGTCAACGATTTCCCGGCTGACCTACACCCTGACGCGCCAGGGCTACCTAGTCCCGGCGACCGACGGCAAGGGCGCGACCGGCTACCGCCTCGGCAGCGCCGTGCTGGCGCTGGGCGGCGCCATGCTGGCGCGCATGGACATGCGCCAGATCGCGCGGCCGCTGATGCAGGACCTGGCCGACAGCTCACAGGCCATGGTGTCGCTGGGCATACGCGACCGCCTCAGCATGATTTATGTCGAAAACTGCCGCAGCGAGTCGGCGCTGACCTTGAGCCTGGATGTCGGCTCCCGCATTCCCGTGGCCCAGACCGCCATGGGGCGCGCCTACCTGGCCGGCTGCAGCGACAGCGAGCGCAGCGACCTGATGGAGCGCATCCGCGCGCATGATGAGCAGGCCTGGCCGGTCACGCGCGCCGGCATCGAGCTGGCACTTGCGCACTACCGTGAGCACGGTTGCTGTGCATCCTTCGGCGGCTGGCAAAAGGATGTGAATGCGATTGCCGCGGCCTTCCGTCCGGAGGGCGGGCGCGCCGTCATGGTGGTCAGCTGCGGCGGGCCGGGTTTCAACCTGTCGCCGCAATTCCTCATGAACGAGGTGCGCCCGCAGCTGGTGAGCCTGGTGCGCAAGCTGCAAAGCGCCTCCAGCGAGGCGTATTGAACGGGCGGGCAAGCGCGCACGAGCCCGGCTGATCGCGCGCCTCAGGGGGCCTGTTCAGCGCTTGCCTAGTAGGTCATTCGCCCGCTGCCGTCCTTGTTGCCTTTCCTGCCCGCGATCTGCCAGCTTGTGCGCTGGGCTATCAGGCCGGCCAGGAACTCCAGTTCCTCGTCGCTGTGGTTCAGCGCGCGCGCCGGGCTCAGGAACTTGCCGTCCCGCGCGGTGCTATCGGCCCAGAAGGCCTGGTGGTAGTCGGCTTGCGAAACCTGCTTTTCATTGCCGGCGTTCATGTCCACCGTGCCATAACAGTTGCAGAAGTAGTTGCGGTCGCCCTGGTCGGCAAAAATTTCGGCATACACACCGGTGCCTCGTATGCCTGCCGTGAGTGTCGGCATCACGATGCTGCGATCGACCCCCTTGCCCCAGACGCTGGCAACGGCGCCTGTCAGCAGGCGCAGCAG
Organism: Paenacidovorax caeni; assembly: GCA_943370985.1. GTDB lineage: Bacteria > Pseudomonadota > Gammaproteobacteria > Burkholderiales > Burkholderiaceae_C > Polaromonas > Polaromonas caeni_A. Next base: position 2,551 of record CALRTF020000124.1, on the reverse strand, counting down.
GCTGACCGCATTGAGCGTGTTGCCGCGCTCCACCGCCAGCCGCGAGTTTTGACGCACCTGGAAGGAGGCGTTGCCGATCACAAAAATGAGGTTGGTGCCGGGGCCGGTCTGGATCTCGTCGCCGGTCTGTATGGCCTGCTGCGGGCTCAGGCGCGCGCCGTTGACGGTGGCGTCACCGGTCAAGGCCACGATGTTGCTGCGCTGCTGCGCCAGCGCGGCGGGCAGGCCCCCCAGGGCCACCCAGCCCGCAGCGGCCTTCAGGACGTCACGCCGCTGGTACCACAGCAGTTCTTTTTCTTGCCGGCCTTGCAACAGATGCTGGGTCATGGAGCGTCTCCTGGGGGGATGGGGTCGTCGGTGGGGGTGGCTTCAAAACTGTCACGGAAGGTGAAATACAGGGAGGTGGAAAACATCGCGGCCATCAGCAGGGCCACCGGCATGATCATGGCGGCGGCAGCCTCGGGACTGGCCAGCAGGCTGGCCAGCACGGTGACCACCAGACCGATGGCCATCAGCACGACCATCCAGGTGATGCCGAACACGGTATAGGCCCCGGCGTTCCTCAGCACCACCACGGCGCTGAAAAACAGGCTCTTGACCGGCGCCACGCCGTGCCAGTGCACCAGTGCCGGCGCATGCCAGAACAGCACCGACACCGGCAGGTACAGCACCATCACGAACAGCATCACACCCTGCATGCCGGGCGTGAGCGCACTTTCGCGGCTGACCGGCGCGTCCACAAACAGCGGCACGATGGACACGATCAGCAGGCAGGCCGCGGCGTACAGGAAACCGAGCACCATCATGGCGCGCGCGCGCTGCTGACCGGCGCGGAAGGCGCTGACCAGGATGGCCGGCATGGGGAAACGCCCTTTGGTGGCTTCCAGCGTGGCGGCCATCAGGCCCAGGGTGGCGGCCGGCACAATCGCCAGCGCCAGCACCACGCCGACCAGCGGAATCAGCGAGGCCAGCGTGGCGGCGGCCATGTACAGGAAGAACAGGCCCGCCAGCGCGAGCGGCTGCTTGAAAAAAGTCTGGATGCCGAGCTTGACCCATGTGATGCCGGTGCGTGCGGGGACGATGTTGAGTTTCATGAAGAGGATGGCGGGTTGAGAGGTTCAGGGCGCAAGGGGTTCACGGGTGGCCTTTGAAAAGCTGCGATTGGGTGAACAATTTAACGCCCGTGGTCAAGTTTGCTTGAAAAAATGCGCGCCCGCCGGTTTTTGCGAAGCGCGTGTGCCGGCCTGTGTCAGTGCGCCAGGCCGCAGGGATGGGCGGCGCGCTGGCGCAACACGCGCTCGAAATGACCGGGATCGTGCGCCTGCAGCAGCGCGGCCTCGCGCGGCAGGTGGAAGTCCCACAGCCGTGAAATCCAGAAGCGCAGGGCACCGGCGCGTTGCATCGCCGGCAGCAGCGCACGTTCCTGCGCGGTGAGGCGCCGCACCGACTGGTAGGCCGTGAGGAAGGCATCGGCCCGCGCCGCGTCGTGCGCGCCGCTGTCCAGGTGGATGCACCAGTCGTTCAGGCTGACCCCGATATCGAACAGAAAGGTGTCGCAGCCGGCGAAGTAGAAGTCGAAAAAGCCGGTGAGTTCGGGCGTGCCCCCCGCGCTGTCGAACATCACGTTGTCGCGAAACAGGTCGGCATGGATGGGCCCGCGCGGCAGCGCGCGCCAGCCGGACGATGCCGCCACATGGTTCTGGTAGGCCAGCTCGGACAGGATCAGCCGGCTTTGCGACGCGTCCAGGTGCGGCAGCACCACCGGCACGGTGTCGTTCCACCAGGCCAGGCCGCGCAGGTTGGGCTGGCTGCGCGGGAAGTCGCGTCCGGCCAGATGCATGCGCGCCAGGGTTTCACCGACCGCGGCGCAATGCAGAGGCGTGGGCGCGAGTTCGCTGCGGCCGCGCAGGCGGTTGACCACGGCCGCGGGCTTGTCCTTCAGTCGCAGCAGGATCTCCCCGGCTTGCCCGGCGCCGCCTGGCACGATGGCCTGCGGCTCGGGCACCGGGATGCCGTGCTGCGCCAGGTGTTTCATCAGGTGCAGGTAAAAAGGCAACTGCTCGAAACTCAGGCGTTCGAACAGGGTCAGCACGTAGTGGCCCTGGTCGGTGTCGACGAAATAGTTGGTGTTTTCTATGCCGCCCGCGCAGGCCGTGATGTCCTGCAGCTGGCCGAGTCCGAGCGACTGCAAAAGCGGAGCGGCCTCGTCAAGCGAGACTTCGGTGTAAACGGCCATGCCTGAAACTGGAAAACCGGGAACTGCGAACGAAAGGCTAGAACTTCAGCACATTCCAGACACGGCTGCCGGTTGCGCCCGGGCCGGTTTTGGACGGGCCCGTGCCGCCGCCTTTGGTGGCGTCCGAAGGCAATACTTCATAAGCAGGAACACCGGCCTTGGGCTGCACCGTGATGCTCTGGGTCTCACCGCCGACGCGCAACTCGTCGATGCGTGAACCGGCGTCTTCCGTGCGGATGCGCTGGATCGCCGGGTCCGGCCGGCTGCTGGCCGGGTTGGTGCCGGGTTGCAGGGCAGCCGCGGGCGCTCCCGCCG
>CALRTF020000123.1:0-11517 GCA_943370985.1 Paenacidovorax caeni | reverse complement strand
TGCTCAAGGCCGAAGCCATCATCGAACGCGCCCTCACCTACTGCGACTGGGCCGTGGCCAAGGGCCTGTTGGCCATCCGCACCCATGTGGACACCAGCGACCCCAGTTTGCTGGCGGTGGACGCGCTGCTGGAAGTCAAGAAACAAGTCGCGCCGTATATCGACCTGCAACTGGTCGCCTTCCCGCAGGACGGCGTGTTGCGCAGCAAAGGCGGCGTGGAGAATTTGAAACGCGCACTCGACAAAGGGGTGGACGTGGTCGGCGGCATTCCGCATTTCGAACGCACCATGGCCGAGGGCGCGGCCAGCGTGAAGCTGCTGTGCGAGATCGCCGCCGAGCGTGGCCTGCTCACCGACATGCACTGCGACGAGTCCGACGACCCGCTGAGCCGCCACATCGAGACCCTGGCCTTCGAAACCCAGCGCCTGGGTCTGCAGGGCCGCGTCAACGGCAGCCACTGCACGTCGATGCACAGCATGGACAACTATTACGTGAGCAAACTGCTGCCGCTGATCGCTGAGAGTGGCGTGAGCGTGATCGCCAACCCGCTGATCAACATCACGCTGCAGGGCCGCCACGACACGTATCCGAAACGCCGCGGCATGACCCGCGTGCCCGAACTGATGGCCGCCGGCGTCAACGTCGCCTTCGGTCACGACTGCGTCATGGACCCCTGGTACGGCATGGGCAGCGGCGACATGCTCGAAGTCGCGCACATGGGCCTGCACGTCGCGCAGATGACCAGCCAGAAAGGCATTCGTGCCTGTTTTGATGCGGTGACGGTGAATGCCGCAAAAGTGATGCACCTCGACAACTACGGCATTGCGCCGGGCTGCGACGCGAGTTTTGTGCTGCTACAGGCGCGGGATGCGGTGGAGGCGATTCGGTTGAGGGCGAATCGGCTGAAAGTTTGGAGGAAAGGCGGACTGCTGGCGGAGACAGCGGAGGTAAGGACCAACCTACTAGTTGAAGGACGTGAGAGGCCGATTCTTTTTTTGAATAAGAAAAAGGACCGGAGATGAACCTGTGTCGATATCCTCGGGCTCACGCGATTCAGATAGACCGCACTCTATTGCTTATGACGAAAAATTGCGCGGATTCCAAGTTGTCAATCGGCTACGATGCACAAAAATAATCACTGTGAATAAAGGGGAGTATGCAGCAAGCAGACGCAAAAATTCAGACGAATCCCTTTACCAAAGATCGCTTGAAACAACATTTGCTAGAAGGCAAATATTCTGCAGAGGCGCTATTTCAGCTTTATGTGGTCCAAGCGAGATCATTTGTCTTTGAGAAACGCCCGCACGGGCCCGTAGAGGAAATGGGGTTCCGCTCAGCAATTGCGTCGTCAATTGCAGTCAACTTGAACGACGTCGTCATCGTCGGCTCTGCCCAAACTGGTTTCTCAACCAAAACTACAGAATTGCTTGCGTTTGACGAAACATTCACAACCACGAAAATTCGCGCACACAAATCAGATGTAGATGTAGCCATCGTCTCAGGAGCATATTTCGACAAACTTCATCGCGAGATGTTTAAGTTCACAAACGGTTTTGAAAGACAGTGGGTTACAAATGTGTACTACCCCACGGTAGAAAAATTAAGTCACTTCCCGGTATTACGAGCCGATTCCAATTTTTATCAGTATCTTGCTCGTGGCTGGTTTCGACCAGACTTGGTCCCTAGTGATTTCATATTCGGCTACAAGAAGATAGTTGACGAATGGAAGAATAGATTAGACAGAAAAGTATCGATCGGAATATATCGAGAATGGGGAGTTCTGAAGGACTACCAAATTAAGACATTCACAACACTAAAAGACTCCGCATTGAAGGGTTATTTATGACTGCAACGTTAGACAAGCTAGTTTCAAGCATTCCTGCAAACAATCAGAAGATTATTGAAATTTATCAGAAGCTACAAGGCGGCCGTCTGAACATTGCGCCCGAGTTCCAAAGAAAGCTTGTTTGGCGAAGGCAACATCAAATCGAGTTCATCGAGACAATTTTGAAGAACTATCCATTTCCCGAAGTCTATTTCGCTCCGGAAAAAGTGGATACCTACAAGCTGGAACTCAAAGAATTGGTTGTTGATGGACAGCAACGACTTACGGCAATCCGAGAGTACATAACGGGCACCGGTGTTTTTTCGCAACCTTCCTCTATTCCGTCGTTTGAGAGGTTATCTGAACAGCAGAAGCAGGATTTCTTGAACTATGAGGTATCAGTTCGCTACTTAAAGAATGCGACAGAGGACCAAATCAAAGAAATTTTTCAGAGAATAAACCGCACCGACTACTCCTTAAATCGAATGGAGAGATTTCATGCTGCATGGGGAAATTCTGAACTAGTTTGTTTAGGGAAACAGTTGATCGACAAAGACCTTGAAATTAATTTGGAGATCATCGATTACCGTGTCAAGGAAGCCGACAGGAATTGGTTGCTAGAATTTTTCCGGGTTGGAGACATTGATGGAGTTTTCTCCGAGGCTGAAGTCAATCGTATGCAAAATCTTCAATACATATTGGTTTTGCTAGCGACAATCATAAAAGGTGAGTATTTCCACAGGAACACGCCGATTGAGGAAGCTGTAAAGGCTTTCTACGAGCAAGTTCCCGACGCCGATCTGATGGTGACTCGATTTGTGGACACTACAAAGTTCATTGCAGCTCTAAACCTTTCACAGAATTCATACTGGTTGACCAAATCCAGCTTGTTTACGTTAATTGTCGAACTAATGAAGGTAGATTTAGCAAAGATTGATGGCGCCAAGCTTAGTCAGCTGATGAAAGACATAGAAATTTCCGTTGAACACGGGCCAAACAATGATGAGAAGGCAAGTCAGTATCGTGGGTATACCCGCGAGGCGGTCAATGAAAAACGTGCGCGAGAGGCGCGCGGCAACTACTTCAGTAGCTTGATAGCACAAAGCATGTAATGGAACCTCGCGGAGGAATAGAGAATGGCCGCCATCCCGTGTGTGGAATGCGGAATCAGCTATCTACGCAATACCGTCTAGGAAGAAGTTCACCCTCATCATCGCCACAAACCTCAGCGCATTGAAACGGGAAGTCACCAGCAGGTACAGTAAGCCAACCTCACCTACCGCCCTGCATGAACCCCACCCATCTCCATCAACTCGCCATAGCAGCCATGCGCTCCCGCGGCCTGCTGCCTGTCTTCTCCCCTCAGGCCCTGCAGGAAGCCGAAGCCGCGCGCCACACAGCCCCTGAACGCAGCGCCGACATCCGCGACCTGCGGCAACTGACCTGGTTCTCGATTGACAACGACGACACGCGCGACCTGGACCAGCTCAGCGTGGCCGAGCCGCTGGCGAATGGCGCGGCGCGGCTGCTGGTGGCGATCGCGGACGTCGATGGCCTGGTGCCGCCCGGCAGTGCGGTCGATGGCCATGCGGCCGCCAACACCACCTCGGTGTACACGGCAGCGGGGATTTTCCCCATGCTGCCCGAAGTGCTTTCGACCGACCTCACTTCGCTGCACGAAAAACAGGAGCGGCTGGCGGTGGTGGTGGACATGGTTGTCGCCGCAGACGGCACCGTGGGCGAATCCGGCATCTACCGCGCGCTGGTGCAGAACCGCGCCAAGCTCACTTACGACGCGGTATCGGCCTGGCTCGACGGTGACGGGCCCGCGCCGGCGCAAATGACCAGCGTGCCCGGGCTGGAAGAACAGGTGCGCCTGCATGACACCCTGGCCGGCAAGCTGAGGTTATGGCGCCAGTCGCGTGGTGCGCTGAATGTCAACACCATCGCAGCGCGGCCTGTGTTCAGGGACGGGCTGCTGGTGGACCTGGCCCCTGACGAAAAAAACCGCGCCAAGGATTTGATTGCGGACCTGATGATTGCGACCAATGGCGCGACCGCGCGTTTCCTGGTGGACCAGGGTTTCCCGTCGATACGCCGCTTTTTACAGTCACCGCGCCGCTGGGACCGCATCGTGGCCCTGGCCGCCAGCCACGGCGTCGAATTGCCCGCTTTGCCCGATGCGATCGCGCTGGACCGCTTCCTGAGTACGCGGCGCGCGGCCGACCCCGCCGGTTTTGCTGACCTGTCGCTGGCGGTGGTCAAGATGCTGGGCTCGGGCGAATACGCGGCGGCGCCGGCAAGCGCCGGCGGATCGAATGGACTGGGCCATTTCGGCCTGGCCGTCAACGACTACGCGCACTCGACCGCACCGAACCGCCGCTTCCCTGATCTGGTGACGCAGCGCCTGATCAAGGCGGCGCTGGCCGGTGAGGTATCGCCCTACTCCGCCGAACAACTGACGGCGATTGCCAAACATTGCACGCTGCAGGAAGACAACGCCAGCAAGGTCGAGCGCCAAGTGCTCAAGGCCGCCGGTGCGTATCTGCTGCACAAGCGCATCGGCGATGTGTTCGACGCCATCGTGACCGGCGCGGCGCCCAAGGGCACGTTTGTGCGCATCAGCAGCCCGCTGCTGGAAGGCCGTGTGGTGCGCGGTTTTGAAGGGCTGGACGTCGGCGACACCACCCGCGTACGGCTGCTGGCCGTGGATGCCGATAAAAGTTTTATCGACTTCGAGCGCGCCTGAGCCGACGGGCCCTGTTGCCTCAGCGCGCGCCGGCCTCCAGCAGCCATGCACTGAAGGCCAGCATGGCTTGCGTGACCGGCCGTGACTTGAGACGGGTCAGCCAGTAGCGGCCATTGCTGACCTCCACCGCAAAAGGCCTTACCAGCCGGCCCTGCTGCAGCTCCCGCGCAAACATGCGCACCGGCAGCAAGGCAATGCCCGCGCCCTGGGCGGCGGCCTCGGCCATGGTCAGGGAAGAGTCGAACACCGCGCCGCGCAGCACGGGGCACGGCGCGCCCGCTGCCGCAAACCACAACACCCATTCGTCGGCACGGTAGGAGCGCAGCAAGACCTGGCCGGCCAGGTCCTTAGGCGCCTGCAGCCTCGCGCCCAGGTCGGGGGTACACATGGGCGAGAGCGGCGCCGCGAGCAGGGCCTGCGCTTCGGTGCCGTGCCAGGCGCCGTCGCCAAAACGGATCGCGTAGTCCAGGCCCTCCCCGGCGATGTCGACCCGGTTGTTGTGGGTGAACAGGCGAAAATCCACAAACGGGTGACGCCGCTGGAAGTCGCGCAGCCGCGGAATCAGCCAGCCCACGGCGAAGGTGCCGACCACGCCCACGGTCAGCACCTCGCGGGCACGCCCGTCGTCGAACTGGTCCAGCACCTGGCCAATGCGCTCGAAGGACTGGGCCAGCACCGGCAGCAAGGCCAGGCCTTCGTCGGTCAGCGCCAGGCCGCGCGGCAGCCGGCGGAACAGCGGCACCTTGAGCCGGTCTTCCAGGTTTTTGACATGCTGGCTGACGGCGGCCTGCGACACATTGAGTTCCTGAGCAGCACGGGTAAAACTCAGATGGCGGGCGGACACCTCAAAGGCGCGCAGAGCGTTCAAGGGCAGGTGCATGATGGGCGGCCGGGCAATAAGTTTTTCTGGGGTCGGGGCCTGAATATTACCGTTTGCGTCTTCACGCTTGCCAATGGATGATCAGGACCTTTCAACCTCAACCCCCAAGGAAAAATGCAGAGACGTCAACTGATTCAGGCAGCCGGCCTGGCCGCCACCACGCTCATCGCGAGCGGCTGCGCACGCAGCCTCGCAGCGCCAGCCAGCGACGCGCAGGCCCGCTTCGAGCAGGCCCTGCGGCACATCGAAAGCGCCGGCGGCGGCCGACTCGGCGTGGCCATGCTGGACACCCAGTCGGGCGCCAGCCACGCCTACCGCGGTACCGAACGTTTCCCCATGTGCAGCACCTTCAAGTTCCTGGCGGCAGCGCACATCCTGTCCCGGGTCGACCGGGGCCAGGAACAGCTGGACCGGCGCATCACGGTGCGGGCGTCCGACATCGTTCCGCACTCGCCCGCCACGCAGCCGCGCGTCGGTGGCCAGCCCATGACCGTGGCGGAGCTGTGCGAAGCCACCCTGACCCTCAGCGACAACGCAGCGGCCAATCTGCTGCTCAGGGACATGGGCGGACCGCAGGGCTTGACGGCATATATGCGCAGCCTCGGGGACGAGATCACCCGGCTGGACCGGATCGAGCCCGAACTGAACGAAGCCACGCCCGGCGACCCGCGTGATACGACGACGCCGCAGGCCATGCTGCAGAGCATGCAGAAAATTGTGCTGGGCACGGCGCTGTCGGCCGCCTCGCGCGCGCAGCTCACACGCTGGCTGCTGGACAACAAAACCGGTGACCGCAAATTGCGCGCCTTGTTGCCCGCAGGCTGGCGCGTGGGCGACAAAACCGGCGGCGGCAACCACGGCAGCAACAACGACATAGCCATTTTCTGGCCGCCGGGACGGGCGCCGGTTCTGGTGACCGCCTACCTGACCCAGACCCCCGCCGAGCTGCCGGTGCGTGACCGTGCAATCGCGCAGGTGGGCCAGCTGGTCGCGGCGATTGTGACCACGGCGGGCTGAATGTAACGCCCTGTGAAGCCTCTTGCAGCGGCGGCAATCGGCGCAATCTGCCGGGTAACTGTTTTGTTGAATTGTCATTGCGGGCTTGACCCGCAATCCATGTCCGCGTGTCATGGATGCCGGATCAAGTCCGGCATGACAGCAGAGCGGTTGTGCATCCCCGAATCGATTCGGCCCTTCGTACTTCTTCTAGGGAGTTCCATGTTCAAACGCCTGACCCTGCTGTGGGTGCTGCTGCGCGGCGATGCCCGGCAACTGTTTTTTGCGCTGCGCCACCCGCAGGCGCCGAGCTGGCTCCGCTGGGGCACGGCGGCGATTGCGCTGTACCTGTTCTCGCCGATCGACTTCATTCCCGACATGCTGCCCTTCTTCGGCATCGCCGATGACTTGGTGCTGGTGCCGCTGGCCGTCCGCGCGCTGCTCAAGCGCCTGCCGCCGGAGATCGCCGCAGCGACCACGGGCAAACGCAGCGCCGGCTAAGTCCCGCCAGAATCGCCAGAAAATAAATGCCCCGCCCTGCCACACTGACGATCGCCCTGCCCTCGGGCGGCAGCACCTCCGGCCTGCTGCAGGCGCCGGCAAAGCCCGAAGCCTGTTATGTCTTCGCCCACGGCGCCGGCGCGGGCATGGACCACGCCTTCATGGCCGCGACCGCGCAGGGGCTGGCCGAGCGCGGCATCGCAACACTGCGCTTCAACTTTCCCTTCATGGAACAGGGCGCCAAACGCCCCGACTCACCGGCCGTGGCACAGGCGGCCATTCGTGCCGCAGTGGCAGAGGCCGCGCGGCGCCTGCCGGATGTGCCGCTGTTCGCCGGCGGCAAATCGTTTGGCGGGCGCATGAGCACGCAAGCGCAGGCAGCCGAGCCGCTGTCCGGCGTGCGGGGGATTGTCCTGGTGGGCTTCCCACTGCATGCGGCCGGCAAACCTTCCGTCGATCGCGCGGCGCACCTGCCTGACGTCAAGGTTCCCATGCTGTTCCTGCAGGGCACGCGCGACACGCTGGCCGACCTGGACCTGATCACCCGGACCACGGCAGGCCTCGGCAAGCGCGCCACCCTGCATGTGGTCGACGGCGCCGACCATGCTTTTCACGTGCTGGTGCGTTTGGGACGCAACGATGAACAGGTACGCGAGGAATTGCTGGACAGCATGGCGGGCTGGATGAAGAAGTACGAGCCTCGTCGCCCGCTGCACAGCCCCTGACTGCGAAAATTCCTGCGTCGGCTGCCATCACCGCCTTGCTGCAGAAAAAGCCCTGCAGCCCTTGCCAGACAAGCGCAAGCAGCTATCAATCATGTAGCAAACAAGGCACAGATCGGCTGCTGGCGGGCGGCGCAGGCCGAGCGTGCAAAATCGCAGCATCACTTCATGGATGCCTATGCCCCGCCTGACGCCCCTCCCCCCCGAAACCACGCCTGAACTGAAGGCCCATTTCGATTTTTTCCTGTCCACCCTCGGCTTCACGCCCAACAGTGTGCTCACCATGCAACGCAAGCCCAGGCTGGTGCAGGCCTTCGCCCAGCTCAATGGCGCGGTGATGGATCCGGCCGGTGAGGTGGACCTGGGCTTTCGGCGCCTGATCGGCCATGTGGCCAGCAAGGCGGCGGGTTGCCTGTATTGCCAGGCGCACACGCTGCTCGGTGCACACAACTTCGGCATCAGCGACGACAAGCTGGCCGATGTCTGGAACTACGCCTCCAGCCCGCTGTACACGCCGCGCGAACGCGTCGCGCTCGACTTCGCGCTGGCCGCCGCCGCGCAGCCCAATGCGGTGACCGACGAGCTCTTCGCGCAATTGCGCAGCCACTGGAGCGAAGGCGAGATCGTTGAACTGCTGGGCGTCGTCGCGATGTTCGGCTTCCTCAACCGCTGGAACGACAGCATGGCCACGCCGCTCGAAGCGGTGCCGGATGCCATCGCGGCCAAGGCCGCGGGTGCGCACGGCTGGCATGCCGGCAAACATTCAACTTGACGCAAGAAAGACATGACCATGCCCCACCTGAATCCCGTTCCCCTCGAAGACGTCAAGGAAGACGACATCCGCGAGCGTTTTGAACACTACAAAAAAACCCGCGGCTTCACGCCCAACAGCATCATGACCATGGTGCGCCGGCCCAACATCGTGCGGGCCTTCATGGCGCTGAACCAGGCCGTGCTTTACGAAGGCACGGTGCCCGAGGAAACCAAGATGCTGGTCAGCCTGGCCAGCAGTTATGCGGCTGGCTGCCTGTATTGCCAGTCGCACATGACCAACCTGTCCAGCATCTACAAGGCATCGGACGAAAAGATCGCCGCCTTGTGGGACTTCGAGAACAGCGATCTGTTCAGCGCGGCCGAACGCGCCGCGATCAGCCTGGCGCTCAAGGCCGGCAAGGTGCCCAATGAGGCATCGAATAGCGACTTCGACGAACTCAAGAAACACTACAACGACGAACAAATCGTCGAGATCGTCGCGTCGATTGCGCTGTTCGGCTACCTGAACCGCTGGAACGACACCATGGCGACCGCGCTGGAGCCGCTGGCGGTCGAGGTGGCCGAGCGCGCCATTGGCGGCGTGGGCTGGGAGCCCGGCAAACACGGCTGACGACGCGGGCCTGATGCGCGTGCCAGGCTGCATCAGGCGGCTGAGGGTATTCACTCAGCCGGCTCAGGGTATTCACTCGGGCGGGACGCTACGCCGGGCAAAAGTCGCATGAACGGCGCCATTCTGTTGAATTGGCGCCGCTTTCCCCTTCTTTTGGAGGATGACAGCACACCCCTAAGCCTTTAGTATGAATTTACTAAGAAGGTGTCTGTCATGAAGCCTTTAAGTCTGCGCCACTGGTCCCTGCGCGCCAAATTTGCTGCCCTGCTCATGGTGGCGTCGGTCCTGCCGCTCGGTATTTCCGCCTTCATCGACATCCGCGAGATGCGTCGCGAACTTGTCGCTGACGCCCAAGCCCTGCTGGCGGCACGCGCCGATCAGGTTGCCCATGAGCTCGACAGCCTCCACCTGGGCTACCGCCGTTCGGCCGAACGTGTGGCCAATCTTCCGGCGATGCACGACTACTGCAGCGCGCCGCCGAACGAGCGCGCCATCCATGCGGCCCGCCTGCTCCGCATTTTCAGTACCTTCAACCAAAGTGACCCGGCCATCCACGGCGTGTCCATGGTGGATGCCACTGGGCGTGTCGTGGTCGCGTCCGACGCGCTGCACGTTGGGCGGGACTTGTCGTCGCGTGCCACCATTCAGTACGCGCTGCAGGGCAACCCGCTCATCACCAGCGTCTTCCTGGCGCCCCGCCACGGCGAGATGCTGCCTACCGTCGCCTACCTGGCACCGGTACGCAACGCGCAGGGCAGGACCGCATGCGTGGCGATCATCGGTGTGCACGCCGGGGCTGTCTGGGAGGTGCTTGAGTCCGCCCACGCACAGGCCGGCCCGAACAGCTTCGCGGAACTCTACGACCAATGGGGCGTGCGCATCGGCCTGTCCATGGCAGACCATGCCCTGCTGTTTCGACCGGCTGGCCCGCTGGACCGTGCCGACCTCGACAGGCAGGTGGCCGATGGGCGTTTCGGTGCCGACACTCGCCGGATCCTGGAGGACGTGCGCGCCTTTCCCGAACACGCCGCGCGGGCGCGCGCCGCCTGGCCCGACACCGGCGCATTCCTCGGGTTTGCGCCGGTCAACCAGAGCGACAACTATGGCGTGGCGCGCCGCATCAGGAACGTGCCATGGACCGTGTTCTACATGGTGCCCGAAGCCAACATCCAGGCCGAGATTGCAAAGGCCACGCAAAAGAAGGTATGGATGGCCCTCGGCATCATGACCATTGCGGGCGCGCTGGGACTGGTGTTCGCCGCCAGCATCCTGCGCCCCATCCGCGCCCTGAGCACCGCCACCGCCCAGTTGGCAGCCGGTGTCACCGATGCCCGGGTGGGCGGGCTGGGCCGTGACGAACTGGGCCAGCTTGGCGCCAGCTTCAACACCATGGCCGACCGGATCCAGGTCCAGGCCAACGACCTGATGCGTATCAACCGCGAGTTGCGCCAGCACGCCCAGCAACTGGAGATCGCCAACAAGAACCTGGACGCCTTCGCCTCGTCGGTCTCGCACGACCTGCGCGCCCCGCTGCAGGTGGTCGACGGTTACAGCCAGATCCTGGCGACCAAGTTTGCCGCGCAGCTGGACGAGAAGGGGGCGCGTTACCTCGCGCACATCCGTGCCGGCGTGGTGCTGATGGACCAGCTGGTGGACGGTATCCTGAAACTCTCGCGGCTCGGGCGCAAGCCGCTGGAAAAGCAGCAAGTCCGGCTGGCCGAGGTGGTGGACGAAGCGCTGGCGCAGCTGATTCACGGCGGGATGCTGGTCGATGACCGGGTTCACATCGAGGAAGGGATGCCACAAGTCCACGGCGACCGGGTGTTGCTGAAACAGGTGTTTTCCAACCTGCTGTCCAACGCCTGCAAATTCACCGCGAACCAGCCGAACCCCAAGATCGAGGTGGGCTTCGGCATGCAGGACGGAGAGCGCGTCTACCACGTGCGCGACAACGGCGCCGGCTTCGATCCGGCCCATGCCAGCAAGCTGTTCGAGCCTTTCGAGCGCCTGCACCGCAGCGAGGATTTCCCGGGCGTGGGCATCGGCCTGTCCATCGTCAAGCGCATCATTGAGCGCCATGGCGGGCGCATCTGGGCCGAGGCCGAGGTCGGTAAAGGTGCCTGCTTTTATTTCACGCTGACGGGGCCTTCGCCAGCCGATCCGGACCCGGGCGCCGCCTAGGTCCGGGCGCTTCAGACGGCGGCAGGTTATCCTGCGGGCATGGGCATGGATTTCACAGTCGCAGAGCGCAACGGATTCACATCGGTAAAGGTCGAGGGCGACCCTTCGCTGCCTGAATTCCTGCGGTTTGTCGAGGCGCTGGGCGAGCAGTCGCGCGGCTGGGCCAGTGCTTGCGCCCTGTGCGACCTGCGCGGCGTGCGTACGCTCAAGACTTACGCCGAGCACTACGCCATCGGCCAGGCCGTGGCGCGGCACATGGCGCATCTGCGCCGGGTGGCG
>CALRTF020000122.1:0-11701 GCA_943370985.1 Paenacidovorax caeni | reverse complement strand
GCCACCGGTGTCTCGCGTGCGCCGTTCCGCGCCAATCTCGACCACCTGTTCATCACCGCGCGGGCCCGCGGCAAACGCACCATCGGCATCGGCGACGGCGGCAACGAGATCGGCTTCGGCAACATCCATCCGCAGCTGTCCGAGGCGCTGCCGGCCTACACCTTCAGCGATGTCACGCCTTGCGGCGGCGGCGTGTATTCGGTGGTCGAGACCGATGTGCTGCTGGTGGCCAACAGTTCGAACATGGGCGCGAATGCGGTGACGGCCGGGCTGGCGCTGCTGCGCCGCGACCTGTCGCTGTGCCACACCGCCGAGCAGGAACTGGCGCTGGCCCATGTGGGCGTGGGCCTGGGCCTGATCGACGGCGGCAACGGCCAGTTGCGCCCCTGGTGCGACGGCATCCCGCCGGCGGCCAATGCGGCGGTGGTCGAGGTGCTGCGCACCATTGTTTCGCAGTCGCTGCTGCCCGAGGAAACACGCAAATTCTGAGACAGGCGCGGCCCCGGCAGCGCTTTGACAACACAACACACACACGGCCGGCAAGGCCGCATCCCATGACATCACATTCCGACAAAAGCATCGCCAACCTGGACCGGCTCCATCGCTTCATGGACGAGGCCGGCCTGGACGCCGTGGTGCTGCGCTCCGGCCAGAACTTCACCTACCTCTCGGGCGTGGTTTATCCCGGCACGCTGGCCCGCCACATGGACCTGGCCGACTCGATGCGCGCCGTCATCCTGCTCTGGCCGCGCCATGGGCAGCCGGTGATCATCGCCAACAAGACCGCCGCCGGCCTGGCGCAGCGCGACGCCTGGGTCGAACGCGTGGAACTCTATGAAGGGTATGTCGAGTCGCCCTACAGCCAACTCGCGGCCGTGCTGCGTGAGGCCGGCCTGGACAAGGCGCGTGTCGGCTTCGAGAATGACTATGTGAGCGCGCGCGACTGGGCCCTGGTGCAGGGCGAACTGCCGCAGCTGCAGATGGCCGACTGCACGGCGCTGATGGACAGGGTGCGCTGGGTCAAGACCCCCGCCGAGGTCGAGAAGATCCGCAAGGCCGCCGACCTGCTCGACGACGTTTACCTCGAGGTGTTCAATCGCATCCGCCCCGGCGACACCGAGCGCAAGGTACATGCCGACATGATGGCCACCTGCTTGTCCAAAGGCTTCGAATGGGCGCACGGCATCCTGAACACCGACAAGAACACGATTGCCTACGCCGGCGAAAGCGACACCGTGATCTCGCCCGGCGATGTGATCCGCACCGACTACGTCGCCTACCTCGGCGGCTACGCCGGCCACCAGTCGCGCAACGTGATCATCGGCGAGCCCACGCCCTTGCAGCGCGAGGAGTACCGCATCAACCTCGAGATCTACCGCGCGACCATAGACCGCTGCCGTGCCGGCGCCGTGGTGCATGATCTCTACCAGTTTGTCATGGATGCGTTTGCGCAGAACCGGTGGGCCTACAAGTCGCTGCTGGTCGGCCACGGTGTCGGTGCCTGGTGGCACCAGCAGGAGCCCATCCTGCGGCGCGGCTCGGAAATCGTGCTGGAAGAAGGCATGGTGCTGGCGCTGGAGCCGCACAAGGACTACTGGCATGTGCAGGACATGGTGCTGGTGCAGCAGGGTGCGCCGCTGCTGCTGTCGCCGAAGTTCAACACCGACCAGCCGTTTATCGTCGAGGTATAAGCATCCCATCATGAGCTCATCCCCCCGCGCTTCGGTTTCCACCACCCCACGCATTGCCATCCTCGGCCTGGGCGCCATCGGCCGCAATCTGCTGGCCAGCATCCAGTCGTCCATCCTGCCCGGCGCGCAACTCGCTGCACTGGTGCGCAGCGGTTCTGCCGCGGCCGCCGACGCCGTGCCGGGCGTCGAGATCTTCACCGACACGGCGGCGCTGCTGCGCTGGAAACCCGATCTGGCGATCGAATGCGCCGGCCACGAGGTGGTCGGCTCGGTGGTGCCGCCGCTGCTGCAGGCCGGCGTGGACGTGATCCTCGTGTCGCTGGGCGCGCTCGGCGACGCAACCCTGCGCGAGACGCTGGCGGCGGCAGCAGGCGCGGGCAAGGCGCGGCTGATCACCGTCTCCGGCGCGATCGGCGGGCTGGACGCGCTGGCCGCGGCACGCGGCGCCGGCCTCACCGCGGTCCGTTACAGCGGGCGCAAGCCGCCGCAGGCCTGGCGCGGCACGCCGGCCGAGCAGGTGTGTGACCTGTCTGCCGTTCGCGAAGCCACGCTGCTGTTCGAGGGCTCGGCCGCCGACTCGGCGCGCCTCTACCCGAAAAACGCCAACGTCACCGCGGCGGTGGCGCTGGCCGGCGTGGGTTTCGAGAAAACCGCGGTGCGTTTGCTGGCCGACCCGTCCGTCACGCGCAATGTGCACGAGCTGGAGGTCGAAGGCGACTTCGGCAGCTTTGTCATCCGTCTTGAAAACAATGCGCTGCCGACCAATGCGCGAACCTCCTGGCTGGCCGCGCTGAGCATCGAAGCCGAACTGCGCAACTACCTTGCGCTGGCTCAACGCTAGAGGCCGTGGCGCTTTGGTATGCTGACGGCGCCATGCCCTCGCCGCTTGCGGGGGCGCCAACCGCGGAGGTCGCATGACCCTGACCCAAGCCACTTTTGCCGCCGTCATGGCGCTGAACATTGTCTGGTTCGGCCTGGCTTTTTATTTTTTCTCGATCCGGCCCGTGGTGGTCGCCAAGCTGCTGGTGCCGCGTGCCGAGCGCGACTCGGTGCTGTTCGGCACCGTGATGTATGCGCTGCGTTTCCTCGGCGGCATGAACTTCGCGCTGGCCGCGCTGTCGCTGGTGCTGCTGCTCAACCCGGTCGGCTTCACGCCGGGGCAGCAGGGCTGGCTGGCGCTGGTGCTGGCCGTGGCGCATGCGAGCCAGTGCAGCTTCAACATGCCGCTGGTGCTGAACCAGCGCGGCATGCCGGGTGCGACGCGACTCGGGCTGTCCCCGTCCATGCGCATGATCTTTGCGGTGGACGGCGTGATGACGGTCGCCAACACCGCGCTGTGGCTGATGCTCTGGAAAGTGGCCTGAGGCCACGGCTGCTTCGCGTTGGCATCAGTTGCTATCAAATGCATAGCTTTCGGTGCTTGCCGGACGGGGGCTGGCGGCCGGTTTGACTTGTGATTCCGGGTAGCCGGCAGGCGCCGGCCCCGGTCTGCCGCTCAGTCGGCCACGAAACCGCTGGCCTTGATGACCCGGCCCCAGCGCAGCGATTCGGCTTCCATGTTTTTCAGGAAACGGTCGCCGCAGATGTTCGGCGTCAGCGTCAGCCCGGCCGTCACCATGCGGGCCTGCGCCTCCTGGGAGGCGGCAAACTGCTGGTGCGCCTCGGTCAGGCGCTGGACGATGGGTGCCGGCAGGCCCTTGGGCCCCGACAGACCGAACCAGACCGTGGTGGCGAGCTGCGGCAGGCCGATCTCGGCCACCGTTGGCACCTCCGGCAGCTGCGGCGAGCGCTGGGTGCCGGTGGTCGCGAAGGCTGTCAGCTTGCCGGCCTTGATGTGCGGGCTGGCGGTGGCGATCTGCACAAAGCCCAGCGGCGCCACGTTGCCGATCATGTCGGTGATCTGCTGCGGGCTGCTTTTGTAGGGGATGTGGGTCATCTCCACTTTCAGCGCTTCGGACCACTGGTAGCCAAGGAAGTGGGCCGGCGAGCCCGGCGAATACGAGGAGTAGGTGGGCGGGTTTTTCTCGGCCTTGAGCCACTGCACCAGCTGGGGGTAGGTCCTGGGGCCGAGCTGCGGGTTGGCGGCCAGCACCAGCGCCGCTTCCACGCCCTGGCAGATCTGCGTGAAGTCGGCGCCCTGGTAACGCGCCTTCGGGTTGGCGCTCGGCGTGATGGTCATCATGCCGGCAGTGTTCACCAGCAAGGTGTAGCCGTCGGCCGGTGCGCGCTGGATCTGCTGCGCGGCGATCATGCCGCCGACGGCGGGGACGTTTTCGATCACCACCGGCTGCCCCAGCGTCTTGCTCAGATGGTCGGCCAGCGCGCGTGCATACACGTCCGGCGGGCCGCCGGCCGTTGAGGGCGCGAGCAGCTTGATGGCTTTTTCCGGCCAGGCCTGCGCATGCGCTGCGCTCAGGCACAGCGGCAGCAGGCCCAGCAGGGCCAGCCGGGTGAACGGGCGGGCGAGGGGGCGGGGGGCCGTGGATGTGACGGTGTTCATGTCTCGTTCTCTCTTTCTTGATGACTTCAATAGTCAGCGCTGCGGCATGTCGGCCTGCGAATAACCGAGGCTGACGGCAGCGTCTTCGGGGATGGCGGGCACGGTCGCGTTCCAGTCCAGCCAGGCCTGGCGCATGGCTTCGAAACGCTGCGGGTGCCGCTGGGCCAGGTTGGCGCGTTCGCGCTCGTCGGCGCCGAGGTCGAACAGGTACTCGTGTCCGTCGACCTTCAGGTACTTCCAGTGGTCCTGGCGCAGCGCGCGCTGCTGGCGGTGGTTCATGCGCCAGTAGAGCGGGCGCTCGAAAGTCTGCGCCGGCTCGCGCAGCACGGCTGCCAGCGAAACGCCGTCCAGCGGAAAATCGGGGTGGGCCTGGCCGCCGCCGAGCGCCAGCAGCGTGGCTGACCAGTCCATGGTCATGCAGGTCTGCCGGCTCACGCCGCCGGCGCGGATGCCTGCCGGCCAGTGCGCGATGAAGGGCACACGGATGCCGCCTTCGGTCAGGTCCATCTTGCCGCCCACCAGCGGCCAGTTGTCGGAGAAACGTTCGCCGCCGTTGTCGCTGGTGAAAACAATCAGCGTGTTGTCCAGCAGGCCCTGCTCGCGCAGCGCCGCAACGATGCGGCCTATGCCTTCGTCCATGTGGTGGATCATGCGGCGGTAGGTCTGCACATTGCCGCCGTCGAGGTGGAACAGGCTGGACAGCTGCGGCGCCACCTGCGCGTCATCCCGTGTTTCCCAGGGCCAGTGCGGCGCGGTGTAATGCAGGCTCAGGAAGAAAGGCTTGCCGGCCTTCGCCTCGGCCGCCTTGCGTTCGACATGTTCGACCGCGCGCTGCGACAGCAGGTCGGTCAGGTAGCCGGTTTCATGGTGTTCGTCTTCACCGATGTACAGATCGTGATCACCCTTGCCCGAGTTATGCGTGAAGTAGTCCACGCCGCCTGCCATGATGCCGTAGAACGCGTCGTAGCCGGAGCGCAGGGGCCCGAAGGCCGGCGGGTAGCCGAGATGCCACTTGCCGATCAGCGCGGTCGAATAACCCGCCTCGCGCAGCAGCGAGGGCAGGGTCGGGATCTCGGGATGCAGGCCCAGCGTGGTGCTGCCCTTGCTTTTGCTGTTGATGGGTTCTTCCATGCCGCCGCGCACGCGGTACTGGTAACGCATGGTCATCAGCGCAAAACGCGTCGGCGAACACACCGGCGAATTCGAATACGCCTGGGTAAAACGCAGGCCGCCCGCGGCCAGCGCGTCGATGTGGGGGGAGACCGGGCCGTAACTTTCGTTGCGGCCGCCGTAACAGCCGAGGTCGGCATAACCGAGGTCGTCGGCGACGATGAAGATGATGTTGGGGGATGTCAAAGTGCCTTCAGCATAAGAAGCTTGCAGACATTTGTAAAATCGAGTGTTTTCGCTTTGAACTAAAAAATTCCTATGGATCCCCGCCATTTGATCCAGCTTGCGACCATCCTGGAAAAAGGCTCCATCACCCAGGCCAGCCAGCACCTGCACCTGACGCAGCCCACGCTCACGCACAACATGCAGACGCTGGAGATGCAGGCCGGCGGCAAGCTGTTCGAGCGCAGCCGTTTCGGCGTGCGCAGCACCGCGCTCGGCGACATGCTGGCGCGCGAGGGCCGGGCCATCGCGCGGCGGCTGAAAGACGCTGCCGAGG
Organism: Paenacidovorax caeni; assembly: GCA_943370985.1. GTDB lineage: Bacteria > Pseudomonadota > Gammaproteobacteria > Burkholderiales > Burkholderiaceae_C > Polaromonas > Polaromonas caeni_A. The sequence continues at coordinate 5,841 of CALRTF020000122.1, read as the reverse complement.
TCAGCGCGCGCCACCGCGGCGGCCTGAGCCGTACCGTGCGCATCGGTGTCGGGCCGCTCGTAGGCGCGGCTTTCCTGCCGGCGGTGGTGGAGGAACTGCTGCGGCAACAACCGGCCATGCATGTGACGGTGCAGAGCGACCGGCCGCACCTGCTGGTCGAACAGCTGATCGACGGGCGGCACGAGATCGTGATCGCGCCCTCCTGGCTGGACCGGCCGCCGCCGGGCATCGCGCGGTTTCTGCTGGTGGAAGACGACCTCGGCGTGTTCTGCGGCGCCAGCCACCCGCTGGCCGCCGGCGGCGTGTTGTCGCCCGGCAGCAGCGAAGGCCAGCGCTGGATCAGCCTGGGCACGGCCTCGCCGTTCGAGCAGCATGTGCGCGAGATGCTGGAAGAAGCCGGCGTGCTCACGCCACGCAGCGACATCACCGTGCTGGGTGAGGCCATGCTGCTGCTGCGCCTGCTGGCCCAGGGGCGTCATCTGTCGGTGCTGCCGCGTTTCCCGACGCGCCTGCTGCAGCAGTACTTTCCGGTTGTCGAGCTGGCCTTGCAGGCGCGCGCGCAAAGCCGCCACATCCACCTCTGGTGCCGCAGCACCCTGCTGGAAGATCCCGCGTTTGTGGCCATCAAGGACAGCATCCTCGCGCACGCTGCGGCTGTGTCGCAGGTGCTGGCGGGTAAGGCAGCGGTATCCGCCGGGCAAGCCTCAAGTCAGCAGGCGCCCAGGCGACGCAAACCGGCGGCGCGCGGCTGAATCTCCAGATGCTAGCGATTTGATAGCTGTTGACCCCCGCCGGACGGGGGATGGCGGCCGATCTGGCTTGAAAAGTTTTCAGTTCAACAGGCGCTGCACTTCCTCAAAAACGGCTTCAAATGCCGGCGTGCCCGGCGTCACCAGGTCGAAGTGCCCGGCAGCCGGCACGTCGCGCAGGCGCACGCGGCTGGCCGCACCGGCGTCCAGCGAATTGCGGTAGTCGCGGGCGGCGCGCAGCGGCACGATCTGGTCGTTGGCGGCGCTGACCATCACCACCGATTTCACGATCTCCGGCAAACCCAGCCGCGCCGGCGACACATCGGCATAGGCATCCGATCCGCCGCCACTCAATTTTTCAAGGATGCCGCGCCCGCAACTGCCGGGCAGGCGCGGTGCAAACGCGGCCAGGTCGCCGACACCGGCGATGCTCACCACGCCGCGCACCGGCAGCGGCTCGCCGGTTTGCTGCAGCGGGCTGGCGGCCGGCAGGCGGCTGCGCGAGGCCGCCCACAAGGCGAGGTGGCCGCCTGCCGAATGGCCGGTCAGCACGCTGCGGCGGGCATCGATGCCGAACCGCGGCGCTTCGCTGCGCAGCCGGTCCACCGCCGTCGCCGCATCACGGTACAGCTGCGGGTAGCCGCCGCCGGCTTCGTTGGCGCGCCGGTAGCCGATGCTCCACACCGCGATGCCGCGCCGCGCCCAGTCGGCCGCAAGCGGTCGCAGCTGCTCGCGCCCGGCACCCGGGAAGTCCGACCAGCATCCGCCATGGATCAGGATGGCCACGGGGTGCGGGCCGGGGCCGGCGGGCAGGAACACATCGATGCCCTGGCTTTGCGCCGCGCCGTAGCTGATGGCGTGCGTGGGCGCAGGTTTTGGCAGGGCGAGAAAGTCCTTGAGCTCGACCGCGCCCGCGGTGGACGTGAGTGCGCACAGGGCGAGGGCCGACAGCCTTGAAAGTTTCCTGAAGAGGGTGTGCATGTTGGAGCGCCTTTTTTTTCTGACAAGCCCTCAGCAGGCCACCGGCCTCCGCGCAGCGGTGCAGGTCATCAGCCCGCGTGCGTGCAAGCCAGCACCCGCATGCCGCGGCATCCCGTGATCATGGGATGTGCTCCAGCGAACCGGACCCTAGAATCCGTCCAGGCTGCGCCGCCGGCAGCAGCCTGCCCAGGGAGGAAACCATGACAACAAGACTTCGCGCAGCAGTTTTTCTGGTCCTTGGTCTGGTGGCAGCGCTGCATGCGCTGGCCCAGCCGGCGCCGCCCGCGACCCCCGGCAAGCCGGTGTTTCCCTTGAGCATCGGCATGGTCGCCGACTCGCAGATCACCACTGCCGAAGGCGCATGGGATTACGGGATGCGCAGGAAATACGCCGACAGGCTGGCCAGTGTGGCCATCCGGCCGCCCGCGGTAGAGTATCTGTCGGGCCTGATGCTCGAGCGCTTCCTCAAGAGTCTCGAGCAGGAGAAGGTCGATCTCATCGTGTACCTGGGCGACGGTGCCAACAGCGGCTGCAAGGACGAACTCGACAAGGTGTTCTCTATCCTCGACATCGCGAGAAAGCGCAGCGGCATTCCGTCCTATTACGTCATCGGCAACCATGACTACATGGGCACCGGCAACCAGGTCAAGTCCAGCATCCGCGAGAAGCTGTGCAACGCCAAAGGCACCGCCAACACCGCTGAAACCAAGCTCCAGGTGCTGGCGCGCATCAGCGCGCACAACGCCGGCAACAAGCCCTACGAAAAGTTTTTTGATTACAAGGAAGTACTGACCAAGTCGGCATCCCGCTTTGCCGCCAGCGAATGCGGTGACGACGACAACACGCATTACACCTACCGCCAGACAGCCAGCCTGACGAGCAAGGCCGGCGCGCCCAGCCTGGTCGAGCTGTTCCTGCTGGACACGTCCGACTACCGCGATGTGTGGTTCAAGCCAACGGTGGCTACTGACTCCACCGGGTGCGAAATTCTCGGTGGCTGGGGCGCCAAGGGTTCGGTGTCGTACGAGAAAAACAGCAAGGGGTCGCAGATCGACGACTTTGTTCAGACCGGCAGCCCGAATGCCGATTTCAGGTTGCTGGCCAGCCACTACCGGCCCACCAACCTCAACGCCCTGGTGCCTTTCGGCATGAGCGGCAGCCTGGTGCGGGATGCCCTGGGCGACCTGCGATCCAAAGGCGACAACGTCTGGCTCTCGGGCCACACCCACACCTGTGACCGCAAGATTGAACGCTTTCGCGTCGGCCGGACGCTTTCCAAAACCCGGGGCTATATCGACGGCGTCAACGTCGGCTCCACGACGGACTACAACGCACACGCCGTCATTGTGGGCCCCTACACCGGCGGACCCGGCCGTGTCGGCCAGACCGGGCTCGGTCACCGCAAGATCGACTACCCGCAAACGGCCGGCGTCTGTGCAGCGGTGGATGACCTGGCCAAACAGCGCGAATCCACCTTCACCAAAATCTGCGGGACCAGCCACTACGAGACGGCCCTGGGCCTCGACAAAACCTACCAGAAGCGCTGCTTCAAGGAGGCCGACGTCGCCAATGCGCGCAGCAACATCGAGGCGTTTGCGACGCACGCCGCGCAAGCGCTGGGAACGTCGACTGAGGAAGTCAAAGCCTGCCTCGCCTACGCCGGCTCCAGGGCAGAAGGGCACAAGAAGGTTTGTGAGGCACCGCGGTAAGCGGGCAGGTGACCGTTCAATGTTGATGCAGAAGGGGCCGAGGTCATCCTGAATGCCCGGCCATGCGAACGTCCAGCCGTACAGGCACCGATCATTCATTGCTGCGTGGTTGCGTCGTCAGCGCGTAGCGGCATTGCACGCCCGGCAGGGCGATGACGTCGTCATGCACACCGCCGAACCCGTCCCCGGCTAGCAAGTCGCTTTTTTTCGGCGTGACATCCTTCTCCCGTAGCCCATGTACTGCCACCGTGCCAGCGTAGTGACAAAATTTCATCCGGGTCTGACCTGCGCGCCACCGCTTATGCGCGTGTAAACGAATCAGAGTCCGAAAAATTCCAGCAAGGCCTTGCGAGATGGAGACTTGAGGTAACTTTCAAGCCAGTCTTCCGACGCATCATCGTTGTATGACCACGGCTTCCGCTTGCGCTCGAAGCTCTGGCGGAGGTACTGTCGGAAACGGTAGTGGTCGTACACCGACAGGCAGTTGACCGCGTAAGCCCGCGCCAGGGCTTGGTTGCCACGTACAACGACGAAATTCTCGTCGTTGGCATTGCTCGCTCCTTTTGAGAAATTGTGACTTCCTGTCACCACCACCGGAGTCTTCCCCATTGCATCGATCACCAGCAGCTTTGAATGGATGATTGAATGGCCAATCGCTGCACGGAACTCCTGCTTCGTGACCTCTTGTGCCCAGTTGGCTATAGGATAACGAACCCCTTCCGGCTCGATCATCTGGAGCTCGAACTTCTCGGCGCGCTTGCCATCCAGAAGATTGACTTCAGTGGCAATCTCGCCGACATTGGGATTTTTCGGCGGCTTCGGGAATGTGTTGGCTACTCCTCGCACGAAGATGTCTTGCTTCCGCGATGCAACGGCATTGAAAATTTTGTACCCTGGCATGAACATCTGGAAAAGGATGGATTCCTTGGCCTGTCCGATCAAATCCTCCAGTTCTCCCAGATCAATTTCACCGCGAACCGCAGTAAATCGAGCAGAAACTGTTGACCCGTCCTTGAGCTTGACTGAAGGAAGAGGCGTCACTGAATTCGCATCCAGTAACTTCGCGCCTTTCTTGTGTCCAGCGTCGCGCAGCACGTTCCAGGCGTCAAGAAAGAGTTGAGCGAATCTGGCGTCTTCAATCAGGATGCCATTGTTGATCTGTGTGCACATTCCGGTTGGCATCCAGTTACCACTGCCCGTCCAAGTACGCTTTGGTTTGCCTTTTTCCACGATCACCAAATACTTGTTGTGAGCCAGAAACGTCGGCGCGCTGAATCGGTCGTAGAGGTTGGCACCGGCGGCCACCAGAGCCTTGCGAGCGAGCTCGTTCTCGTCTTCACCCTTGACTTTTATTGCCCCGTTTGCCAAGACGATGTGCAGACGAGGCCCGAGGTCTACCAGGCGAGAAGTAAGTTCCTCATCAGTCAATTCAAAAAGGGCAGCGTACACCTCTATATTCAAATTCCTGGCGGCTTCTTCAAGAATGTTTACTAAAGCGACTCTCAAATCCCCGGAGAGAAATCGGCGTAACTGGCCCTCGACGAGCTTGGCGTTCTTTTTGATGTCACCGGGCGCCCATTTCCTTTCTTTCATGATGCGGGTAACGAATTGGGAGAGGACGATGCCGCGGTTGAAGAAGACCGAACTACTGCCGTATTGGTGAGTCAACTTAATCGGCTTAGACCAAGAACTCATCGGGCCCTCGGTAAACTTTCCGGGTTTGCCAAGCATGCTGACTATCCGGTACTGCACGGTATCACCCACATTCACCGCATGGTCGGTCCAGTGAATTCGCTTGAATGGTGAATCTCGAGATGATTCCTTCACCGGCTGTTTCGACGGTTTGGTAGAGACCCGATTGTTTAGCGTCTCGATGTCGCCGCCGTTGCGCCGGCGTTCTATGGCAAAGCCGAAACATCCAGGTATCGGCGTGGACGACCTCCATGCGAGCGCGACATCGTCCCCATTCGCAATTACCGCAAGTTTGATCGACATGTCAGTCTCCCGAATTTGGTGCCTCGTCGTGGAGCTCATGATTACCGTGGATTGAACGCTGAGATTGCCTCGCAGTAGGCTTGTCAACTCTTTGGTTGGTGCAGTTTATTCACACTTGGGCCTTCCCACCTCCTCCAAATAGAGGGGAAGTCGAGAGCCTTGGCGTTGCATAGGAAAAGAGCTTGCTGAAAGGCTACTGCCTTAGGCTGACACCGCCACTCGCGCGGTCTGGGCCACCACATCCTTCATCGGCTTGGCATCAGCTGCGCATGTAGCGCGCCAATACGATTGGCGGCTTTCCGGGCCACAATGAAGCTAGGTCATTGACTGCGGGAACCCGATTTAGACGCCATTCAACATCAACGCCATGAGCTTGCCTGACGAATTTCCTGCTACGGCCCTCCAAC
>CALRTF020000121.1:0-11787 GCA_943370985.1 Paenacidovorax caeni | reverse complement strand
AGCGCATGTTTGCGATCCGCGACGCCAACATCAGGCAGCAGGCCTTCGCCGACACCGCCCCGGCGGACTTCCAGAACACCGAACCCGCGCAGCGGTCCTGAGGACTAACGCTGCAGCGCGGCCAGGCGCTGGCCCAGACCGGCCTGGCGGTTGAGCTCGTCCAGCCAGAGCCGGTAACCGGCATCACTCGGATGCAGGCCGTCGCTGGCATTGAGTTCGTCCGGGCGCTGCGCAAACGGATCGTCTTCCTTTTCCTTGAACAGGTTCACATACAGCGCGCCGTTGTCGGACGCGACCTGCCGCACCAGGCTGTGCAGCACACGCGAACGCTGCGTCATCAGCCAGGACCAGGGCGGGAAGAAAAACGGCGCGCTGCCGACATTGCCCGAGGGCAAAAACACCACCAGCTTCGCCTGTGTGCGTGCCAGCGCCCCGACGCGCGCAATGTTCTCCTCGAGCGGCGCATACGGGGTCAGGCGGATCACGTCGTTGCCGCCACCCAGCACCAGGATGGCATCGAAGCGTTCGCCGGCCGCGCCCTCGAGCTGGCGCGCGATGTCCCCGTATTTGGCGCCGTCGGCTGCGCGGTTGACAATTTTCAGCCGCGGGTGCTCGCGCGCGATCAGCCCGGCCAGGCTGTCCGCCGGCGAGGAAGCGCCGGTGCCGACCGCGGTGCTGTCACCGACCACCAGCAGGCTGGCGCCGGCATCTGGCGGCGAGGCCTGGAAGGGCTCGCTCTGCCGCGCCAGCTCCACCGATTGTTTGATGCGCCAGGCGGCGCAGCCCGAGGTGGTCAGCAGCACCAGCGCGGCGACCAGGGAAACAGTACCCAGCATGGAGGGACGGCGGATTTTCATGATCGGTTCAACCAGGTGATGGACAGTTGCAGGACGGTGGCAAAGCCGACCCAGGCCAGGTAGGGAAGATTCACCAGCGCCACCCAGCGCTGGCGGCGCCAGATCACGGCCAGCGCCCAGACCAGGGTGGCCAGCACCAGCAGGATGTCGATGCTGGCCAGCAGGTTGTTCTTCAGGCCGAACTGGATCGGTGTGTAGGCCAGGTTGGCCACCAGGTTCAGGATGAAAGGCAGGAGCACGCTCAAAGGCAGGCGGCGCTTGAGGTATTGCAGCAGCACGTAGCCGAAGCTGATCGCGATGATGATGTAGAGCACGGTCCACACCGGCCCGAACACCGAGGCCGGCGGGGCAAAAAAGGGCTTGGCGAGTTGCGCGTACCAGGCGGCGCTGCTGTTGCTGTCCATGTGTGTTCAGGTCGTGAGATGAAGTTGAAGGCGGGGCGGGTCAGGAATGATTGTTCGCGCGGCCGGCCCCCCGGCGCGCAGCCCGTGCACTGATAGCAGGGTAGGACGTGGCCGCAAAGCCCTGCAGCACGCATCCGGTCGGGGCCGGCCCGCGTATCTGCAGCAAGCCGGGCGCGCGTGTGCCGGCCCGCTTTTTACTTTCAGGCGCCAGGCGAGCACAATCGCCGCACGCCGCCCCGGAGATTGCCATGACCCGCCAGCCTGCCCTGCCCGCCGCATCCGCCCCCCTGCTTCGCTGGTGCCGACGCCTCGCGTGGGCGCTGTGCGCGCTGGTGTTGTGGCCGGCGGCCCATGCCGCGCCCCTGAGCGCCGCCGACGAACGCGATGTGCGCAGCACGGTGCAGGGCCAGCTCGCCGCCTTCGCTGCAGACGATGCCCAGCGGGCTTTTTCCTATGCGGCCCCGAATGTGCGCGAGGCCCTGGGCACGGCCGCCGGTTTTCTGGCCATGGTGCGCGAAGCCTATCCGGTGGTGTACCGGCCGGCCTCGGTCGCTTTCCTCAAACCCGACAGCCGCGACGGTCAGGTGTTCCAGCGGGTGCAGATGCTGGACGCCGCCGGGGAGGCCTGGCTGGCGACCTACTCCCTGCAGCGCGGCGGCAAGGGCTGGCTGATCACCGGCTGTGTGGTGGTGGCCAACAAGGGGCGCATGGCCTGAGGCGGCCTGCAGCGCTCACATTTTGATAGCTGTTCACGCTTGCCGGTCAGGGGCTGGCGCCCGATTGGGCTCATAAAACAGCGCTTGCCAGGGCGTTTGGCTGACAGCATCTCCGCGTGTGCGCCTGCGTGGCGTCGCCACAACCGGCGCGATCATGGGCTTTTACTAAAGGCATGCGCATGAAAACCGCCCTCAAAGTCGCCCTTGGGACCTTGCTCGCCGCCGCCTTCAGCGGCCAGGCGCTGGCCTGTTACACCGTCTACAACCGCGCCAACCAGGTGATTTACCACGCCAGGCAAGCGCCGGTGGACATGCGTTACCAGCTGCACCAGACGCTGCCGGCGGTGTTCAACGATGGGCACATGGTGTTTTCCATCACCGACACCGACTGCCCGGCGGTCAACCTGACCCGCAGCAATATCCGTGATTCGGCGGGGGGGCAAATGGTGTATGTGGTGGACCGGGCCCAGCCCCGAACCCGGCCTTACCGCGATCCCCGCAACTGAGGCCCCCTCACCAGGTCAGTGGGAAAGCGCCTCGAACAGCGCGTACACGCTCGAGTCTTCAGGCAGCACATAAACCACGCTGGGGCTTCGCCCCAGCATGGGGCTGACCACGGTTTCGTAAAACGCCACGGGCACCACCACACAACCGAGCGAAATCCGGTTGTCCTGCGGCGTGGCCGACGCCAGGCGCTGGCTGCGCTGCTCGCGGCTGTTGCCGGGGCGCACGCGGTGGATCGCCAGGCCTTCGCTGTAGTTGACCCAGATGACTTCTTCGCCCTGCAGGTTGCGGCCCGGCTGCGACAGAAAACGGCCGGCCGGTGTGGTGCGTTCTGCCGGCGCGATCTGCGACACCGGGCGCTCGCCAATGCCGGGCACCGAACGGTCGCCGCTGGCCAGGCCCAGCAACGCCGCCGAGGCGCCACGCAGCCGGCCGCCGGCATCGAACACATAAATCCTGGCGTTTTTTTTGTCGACGATCACAAAGGGCAGGCCCTTGTTGTCGGCCGATGCCATGACCGACGCTGCGGCATAACGGGCATCGGTGGAAGCGGCTTGCGCGCCGAAGTCAGCCAGGGGGGACGCGGAGGCAGCGCCACTGCCGAGCGCCACGGCCGGCGTCGGCAACAGGACCAGCGCTGCCAAGGCAGCCGCCACGCACCAGATCCTGCTCGCAACAATCATCCGCTTCCTGTCCTTGTGTGTAGGACATATCCTACCGACAGCTCAAGGGGTTTGGCAAGCGCAGCAGGTGTAACAGTGCCGGCAGCTCCTGTTTTGAGAGCGTGTTACACAGGAAGGACGGGGGCCGGGGCGCGTTTGACGCCTGATGCGGGAATGCCCGGATACAGCGCGGCTGTAGGCTTTATCCCACAGAAAAAGCGGCGGGTCTCAGCTGCTGGAAGCCGGCCTGAAACCCTGGAACACCGCCTGCAGGGGGCGCGTTTCCGGCAGCACATAAATCACGCCGCGGCTTGACCCCAACGCCGGTTTGACCACGTCCTCGTAGAAGGCGACGGGCAGGTTGATGCAGCCAAAGGAGATGCGGTTGTCGTCGATGGTGGCAGACGCCAGGCGCTGCAGCCTGCGCTCGCGCGGCTCCTTGGCACGCACCCGGTGCATGGACACGGCGGCGGCGTAGTCGACCCAGACAATGTCCTCACCGAAAGCGTTGGTGCCGGGCTGCGACACAAAACGCCCGGCAGGCGTGGTGCGTTCGTGCGGCAGGATGGCAGACATCTCGCGCTCGCCGATGCCTTCCACGGAGTCATCACCCAGGGCAGAACCCATCAGGGCCACGGTTGCGCCGTCCAGCGTGCCGTCCGGCTTGAAGACAAACACCCTCACATGCTGTTTGTCGACGATGACAAACGGCATGCCACGGTGATCGCGGCTGTCCATGACCCAGTTGGCCATTTCGCGGGCCTCGCCCGAAGGTTCTTCCTGCGCAAAATCGGCCACCCGCGGCAAATGGTCGAACGACGGTGCAGGCGCCATCGCGGCGGCAGGTGCTGATGCCGGCCTGGCCTGGCGCGAGGTGACGTGGCCGGGCAGGATCAGCGCCAGCATGGCGCATCCCATGCCCAGCCCCTTGAGGACGGCGTCGAGTTGGGAAGGTTCTCTGGAAGTCATGGTTGTCAAGCCCCGCGGTGGTCAAACGAGTGCAGGGAAGGCGGATGACAACACCCGCCCTCCCCGCGACCTCAAGCGCATGTACGGCCGTATCAGTTACGGTCAGCGCGTGGCTCCAGGGTGGTGTCCACGGAAGGCGTGGCGCTGTTGTCCATGCTGGTCGTGCCGGTGCTGGTCGAAGGCTGGGCTTGCATGGTGCTGTTGCTGTTCATGGAACCGCTGTTGTTGTTCATTGAACCGGTAGCGCCACCAGTGGTGCCCTGGTTCTGCGTGAGCGGGCCTTGTGCCGACGAAGCACCCGGCGTGTTGGTGACCTGGGGAGCGGAAGTTTGTGCATAAGCAAAACCAGCGCCGGCAACAAGTGCGGCAGCAGTCACGGCGGCAGTCAGAGATTGATTCAGTTTCATGGTAGCTCCTGATTGAACCCCGAAGGGCGGTTGATTAAAAAGGGCCGATCGGTGATCGACTGAATTCAATCTAAAACTGCAATTTCGTGCTGTGGGTCGGTGTCATGCGCGTGCGCCTGTAGGACAGGTGCGCCCTGCCCGTTCTGCTTGCATCTGCTTACGTCGGCGCGTGGCGCCGTGCGGATCAGGGCTTGATTTTTGGGGGTGAATGCTATTTTTTTGATAGCTTCACAGGCCAGCAGCATGCGGGCGTGGGATCTTTTTCGATTCAGTCCAAACTGTGGCGTTGATGCGCCTGCGACGGACTGGGACTACAGCAGGCTTGTGTGCTGAACTGCAGGCGTGTGCCGGCGTGATGCACACACTGCAGTTGTGCCAGCCGGGTTCCGCGCTACAACGACAGGTAGGAGGCCTCCGCCCCCACGGGCGAAACGCCGAAACATTGTCCAGCGAACCCGGCTGCATTTTTTTTGCCTGCCGGCAGCCGTCCCGTTCAGGCAGCGGCGGACGTTTCTCCGGCCTGCGCCATTGCCTGTGTCACCTCGTTGCTGCCCTGCGCGGCCCCGCTGTGCGGCACCATCTCGCCGCTGCGATCCCGCACTTCATCGAGGCGCGCCGCCAGCGCTTCGGGCACCTGCTCGCCACTGCCCAGCCAGACGCCGCGCGTCAGCGTGACGTGCGCCGCCTCGAAAGTGCCGGCGCCCGCGCACAGGATGGCGCGTGTCGGCGCATCCTGCGCGGCCAGCACCAGCATGGCCGGCACCACGGCCTCGGGCCGCAGCGCGCGCAACACCTCTTCGGGCATCAGGCCCTCGGTCATGCGTGTCGCGGCGGTCGGCGCCAGGCAGTTGACACGGATGTCGTTTTTGGCGCCCTCGATGGACAGGGTCTGCATCAGCCCGACCAGCGCCATCTTGGCCGCGCCGTAGTTGGACTGGCCGAAGTTGCCGTACAGGCCCGACGATGAGGTGGTCATCACGATGCGGCCGTATTTCTGCGCGGCCATGATGTCCCACACGGCCTTGCAGCAATGCACGGCGCCCATCAGGTGCACGTCCATCACCAGCGCGAAGTCGGCGAGGTCCATCTTGGCAAAACTCTTGTCGCGCAGGATGCCGGCGTTGTTGACCAGGATGTCGATGCGCCCCCAGGCCTCCATGGCCTGCCTGGCCATGGCCTGCACCGCCGCGAAGTCGGTCACCGATGCGCCGTTGGCGATCGCCTCGCCACCGGCTGCGCGGATCTCGGCCACCACCGCGTCGGCGGCACTGGCAGAGCCGCCGCTGCCGTCACTGGCGCCGCCCAGGTCGTTGACCACCACTTTCGCGCCGCGCGCCGCCAGCGCCAGGGCATGTTGTTTGCCCAGCCCGCCGCCGGCGCCCGTGACGATGGCCACCCGGCCCGTGAAATCCATGTCCATCTGCTGTCCCCTGTCGTGTTGGTGATCCGGTTCGCGCCGCCAGGCTGTTAGGCTGGGGCGCAGCAAGCCTGTACTGTAATGGACGGGTGCAGCCCCCTTGAGAAAGCCGACATCCGCATGGAACTGAACCTCGACAGCGTTTCCACCCCGCCGCGCCCGGCCGCCACCGTGGTGCTGCTGCGCGATGCGCCGGCCGGCCTCGAGGTGTTCCTGATGAAACGCCACGGCCTGTCCGATGTGCTGGGCGGGGCCTATGTGTTTCCGGGCGGCAAGGTCGATGCGGCCGATGCCGAACTCGACATGGCGGCCCACGGTGACCAGCCGGCGTCTGCGCTGCATGCGGCGCTGGGCGAGCCCGATATCAGCGAAACCACGGCGGGCGGCCTGTATGTGGCGGCGCTGCGCGAGGCCTTCGAGGAGTCGGGCGTGCTGTTTGCGCAGGGGAATGCAGGCGCGCAGGCGGCCGCGCTGCTGCGTGAAGGCCTCGGTTTCAACGCGGTGCTGGCGCAGCTGGCGCTGCGTTTGCAGACCGGGGCCATCCTGCCCTGGTCGCGCTGGATCACGCCGGTGCGGCCCTCGGTCATGAACAAGCGTTTCGACACGCGCTTTTTTGTCGCCGCCGTACCCGGTGGCCAGGTCGCGCGCCACGATGATTTTGAAACCACCGACAGTGTCTGGCTGAGCCCGCGCGAGGCGCTGCTGCAGTACTGGGCCGGGCAGATCGAGCTCGCGCCGCCGCAGATCATGAGCCTGGCGCACCTGGCGCGGCACGGCGCGGTGGACAGCGTGCTGGCCGCGGCGCGCCTGCGGCGCCCGCCGGTGATCCAGCCCGAGTCCTTCGACGACGGTGGCGAGCGCATGATCTGTTACCCCGGCGACGATCGGCACACGGTGCGTGAGCCGGCCCTGCCGGGGCCCACCCGGCTGTGTTACCGCAACCGGCGGTTCGAGCCGCTGTCCGGTTTTGAAGGGCTGTTCGCCTGATCAGGCCGGCTGCAGCAGGTCCTGGCCGGCCGGATGGGTGTCCGCCTGCGCCTGCAGCACACCGGCCAGCCAGCGGTCGATCAGGACCGGGTCGTTGATGGTCTTGAGCGACTGGTAAGCGGTCTCGGCCTCGGGGAAGCGACGGCGCAAAAAATTGAGCCACTGCTTGAGCCGGCCGGGGCGCGAGCGCGCATCGAGCCGGCTGCAGACCAGTTGCCAGAACGCCGCCAGCAGCGGCACCAGTTCCGCCCAGCCCAGCGCGGACCCGCCGGCCGTGCCCATGGACCGCTTGATCGCGCGCCCCAGCCCCGGGTCGGCCACCGCGCCGCGGCCAATCATCAGCATGTCGCAGCCCGAGGCTTCACGGCAGCGGCGGGCGTCGTCCACGGTCCAGATCTCGCCGTTGGCCACCACCGGGATGGCGACCGCCGCGCGGATGTCGGCGATACGTTCCCAATAAGCCGGCGGCCGGTAGGCCTGGGCCTTGGTGCGCGCATGCACCACCAGCTCGCCGGCGCCGCTGCCGGCAATCGCCTGCGCGTTATCAATCGCCAGCGCATCGTCGTGATAACCGAGCCGCATCTTGGCCGACACCGGCATGTGGGCGGGCACGGCGCGCCGCACCGCGGCCACGATGGCGGCAATCGTCTCGGGTTCCTTGAGCAGGGCCGCGCCGCCGCCATGCCGGTTCACGACATTGGCGGGGCAGCCGAAGTTCAGGTCGATGCCGGCCGGGCCCAGCGCGGCCAGCCGCGCCGCGTTTTCGGCCATACACGCCGGGTCGGAGCCGAGCAGCTGCGCGCGCACCGGCACGCCGGCCAGGGTGCGGCCGCCGTTGTGCAGCTCGGGCACGATGCGCGTGAACACGCGTTCGGGCAGCAACTGGTCGGTGATGCGGATGAACTCCGAGACGCAGCGGTCCACGCCGCCGGCCCGCGTCAGGATGTCGCGCAGCACGAAGTCCAGAAGCCCTTCCATGGGCGCCAGCAGGATGGTCATGGGCCTATGCTAACCTGATCATGAAATGGGCTGGCAGCCCTTGCCGCCCGTACGCGGCAAGCTCTGCTTTTGATAGCAGCCCGATTGCCCTTTCCGTCCTACACGGATGGCAGGGACGTCTTACAGCACGGCCCGGGCGTGGCGCATAAATTGGGTGTTTCATCGAAGGAGACACCATGCCCCCGTCCAACGCTTCCCGCAGAGGTGTTTACGTGCGCTCCGGCCCCGAACGCCAAAACGCACCGGCCCCGGAAAAAGCGCCGGTCACTCCCCACAAGGGCTGGCCATTCGCCCAGGGCTCGCAAAACCACCTGGACGACACCCAGGCACCCTGGCCACGGCCCTCATCGCGGAACACACCGGCCGCCCCGCCGGCGCGCGAAACCCCCGATCAGTAAGTGCCGATGTAATCCTTCTTGCCCACGTCCACGCCGTTGTGGCGCAGGATGGCATAGGCCGTGGTGGTGTGGAAGAAAAAATGCGGCAGGCCGTAGTTCAGCAGGTAGGACTGGCCCGTGAAGATTTTTTCCTTGGGCGTGCCGGCCTGTGTCACGATGCGGCGCTCCTCGCTGCCGTTGATCTGGGCAGCCTGAAGGCTGCCCACAAAAACGAGTGTTTTTTCGATACGCGCCTGCAGGTCGGCAAAACTTGCCTCGCTGTCCTCGTAAGCCGGCACGTCCACGCCGGCGATACGCGCCGACACGCTTTTGGCGAAGTCGCAGGCGATCTGCACCTGGCGCAGCAGGGGAAACATGTCCGGGTAGAGCCGGGCCTGCAGCAGCGCCTCCGGCACAATTTTTTTCGCCTCGGCATGCGCTTCGGCCTTGGCCAGCACGGCACTCAGCGCGCCCAGCATCTGCTGGAACACGGGCACGGAAATCGGGTACATCGACACGGTCATGGTTGTCCTGGGAGTTGAAAAAACGGGGCGGGTCAGCCGGCCAGCCGCGCCGGTTCGCGGCACAGGGCGATCATTGCGCGGCACAAGGGATCGTCCGGAAACTCCGCCTGAATTTCAGTATAGCGATGCAGCGCCGCCGCCGTGTCGCCGCGGCTGAAAGCCTCATACGCATGCCGGGTCAGCTGGCACAGGCGGATCTGTGCGGGCGTGGCTTCGAGTTCGGGGTCGCCGCCGCGGATGCCGACCAGTTCGTAAATTTCCATGTCCGAGCGCCGGCCCTTGACCGTCACCACATTGATGGGCCGCAGCCACAGGTGCTCGCCGGCTTCCTTGAAAACGGTCTGGCTGATGCAGACCCGCGTGCCGTACTCCTTGTTGGCGCCTTCCAGCCGCGCGGCCAGGTTCACGCCGTCGCCCATCACGGTGTAACTCATGCGTTCACTCGAGCCGATGTTGCCCACCAGCACCGAATCGCTGTGGATGCCGATGCGCACATTCAGCGGCCTGAGGCCCTCCTGCAGCCATTGCCGGTTGAGGCCGTCCAGCGTCTTCTGCGCGCGCAGCGCCGCCACGCAGGCATGCCAGGCATGCTCCTTGAGCAGCGCCGGCGCGCCCCAGAAGGCCATCACACCGTCGCCGATGAACTTGTCGATGGTGCCCTGCTCCTGGTTCACCGCGCGGGTCACGGCCTCCAGGTAGGCCGAGACGCGGATCAGCAGTTCCTGCGCCGGGCTGGTTTCGGCCAGCGTCGAGAAGGCTTCGATGTCGGAAAAGAAAATGGTCAGGAAGCGGCTGCTGCCGCCGAGTTCCAGGCGCTGGTTGGAGTTCAGCAACTGCTGCACCAGGCCGCGCGGCACAAAGGCTGAAAAGGCATGCACCGTGCTGTCCAGCGTGTCGACCGCGCGTATCAGCGAGGCGATCTCCGGGATGCCTGAGTGGATGCGCCCGGCCGGGGCCGACACAAAGTTCTGCACCGCGATCACCTTGGCCTCGAGCTGCTCGATGGGCCGGGCGATCAGCTTGGACAGGAAATAGATCAGCAGGATCTGCAGCAGCACCGCGATGGCGCCGAACAGCAGCACCTTGCGGTTGTTTTCGGTCCACTTCTTCGAAAAGTCGGCCAGCGGGGCAATGATCATCACGCGCCAGGCCTTGCCGACCGTTGGCGGGAAGCTGGCAAACATGGCCACATACTCCTGGCCGCTGCGCGCGTCGACAAAGGTGAAGCGCTCGCTGGCCTTGTCGGGCCGCGAGGCCACCGCCAGCGCCGGCAGCGGGCTGGACAGGCGCGACAGGCTGTTTTGCAGCAGCTTGCCGTCCTCGCGCCGCACCGCCTGGGCCGGGTCGGGGTGCGCAATGATGCGGTCGTCGTCGTCGACGATCAGGCTCAGGGAGTTGGCGCTGACCGGGCGTGTGGCCAGGAACTTCGACAGGCTGTCCAGCGTGATGTCGGCCGCCACCACCCCGGCCAGCCTGCCGTCGGCAAAAAACGGCATCGCAATGGTGATGCCGGGCAGGCCCGTGGTGGCAAAGATGTAGGGATCGGACACCGACAGCTGGCGGCCCGCCGCCACCGAGTCCTTGAACCAGGGGCGCACGCGCGGGTCATAGACCGCTGGCGCTTCCGAGCGGCCCGTGGCCTGGCCTTTCGCATCGAAAAACACATAGCGGTCCATGGCCGCAGCCGGGCCCCGGCGGTCCAGCCAGCGCGTGGCCAGTCGCGTGCCTTCGGGCGGCGCGCGGTCCTGGATCCTGCCGCCCGGCGGGATCACCAGGCTCATGCGGAAGGAACCGTCCTCAAACGCCGCATACACACTGCTGATGTTGCTGCTGTGCGCCAGCATCTCGGTCATGTAGGCGGCTGCGCGCTCCTGGCGGAAAAAGCCGGGTTCGGCCTCGCCCAGGCTGGCAGCGACCTTGACCAGCGACTTGATCGGGTTCAGCAACTCGCTGGAACTGGTGACGGTTTCGAAACGCGCCTTTTCGATCAGCTGGTGGGCCGTGTCGCGCGCAATGCTGTTGTTGGCGGCATAGTTGAACCAGACCGTGGCCACAAACAGCGGCAGCGACAGCAGCAGGAACAGCACCACAATGCTGGGCCGCAGGCGCAGCGACAAGCTGAAGGGCTTCTTCATCACGGACCTCTCCCCCGCGGCGCGCGCGTGTTTTTTATGCGGTGCGGCAAGCCCGTCCAGGCCCGCTGCCCGACCGCATTATGGCGCGCGTTGGGGCAGCAGCTTTTTGACCCCCGTCACCGCCGCCAGCACGATGGCGCCGGCGACGATGCCGACCAGCGCGTCAGCCAGCAGCGGCGTGACCGCGCCCAGCACACTGCCGGCACGCGCGGCCAGGGCCTCGATCGCGTGGTGCAGGACGGGAAAGCCATGCGTGAGGATGCCGCCGCCGACCAGGAACATCGCGGCAGTGCCGGCCACCGACAGGCCCTTCATGAGCCAGGGCGCCGTGGCCAGGATGGCCATGCCCAGGCTGCGCAGGACGCCGGTTTTTTTGCTCAGGTAGAGCCCGCCGTCGTCGAGCTTGACGATGCCGGCGACCAGGCCGTAGACACCGACCGTCATCAGGATGGCGATGCCGCTGAGCACGCTGAGCTGGGTGATGAAGGCGCTGTCCTGTACCGTGCCCAGCGTGATTGCGATGATTTCGGCCGAGAGGATGAAGTCGGTGCGCACGGCGCCCTTGATCTTGTCCTTTTCGACCGCGACCAGGTCCACCTGGGGATCGGCCAGCGCTTGCAGCAGCTCTTTCTGGCGCGCAGCATCTTCGGCCTTGCTGTGCAGGAACTTGTGCGCGAGTTTTTCGAAACCCTCGTAACACAGGAAGGCCCCGCCAATCATCAGCAGCGGCGTGACGGCCCAGGGCGCAAACGCGCTGATCGCCAGTGCCGCCGGCACCAGGATGGCCTTGTTGAGCATCGAGCCTTTGGCCACCGCCCAGACCACCGGC
>CALRTF020000120.1:0-11925 GCA_943370985.1 Paenacidovorax caeni | reverse complement strand
TCGGCGATGCGGCGTTCGAGGTCGTTGACCGATTTCTCGGCGTCGGCCTTGACCTTGGCCTGGTCGGCCTCGCTTTCGGCGCGCTTGAGGAACCAGAGCTGGTGCTGCTTGAGCGTGGCGTCGGCGTGCAGCGTGTTGTAACGCAGCGCGACCTCGGCCTGTTTCTCAAGTTTTTCGAGGTTGGCATTGAGCTCGCGCAGGATGTCCTCGACGCGTGTCAGGTTCTCTCGCGTATCGCTCAGGCGGTTCGCGGTTTCGCGGCGGCGCTCCTTGTATTTGGAAACACCGGCGGCTTCCTCGAGGAACAAACGCAGTTCTTCGGGCTTGGATTCGATGATGCGGCTGATCGTGCCCTGGCCGATGATGGCGTAGGCGCGCGGGCCCAGGCCGGTGCCGAGGAACACGTCCTGCACGTCGCGCCGGCGCACCGGCTGGTTGTTGATGTAATAACTGCTGGTGCCGTCGCGCGTCAGCACACGCTTGACGGCAATTTCGGCGAACTGGCCCCACTGGCCGCCGGCGCGGTGGTCGGCGTTGTCGAACACCAGCTCGACGCTGGAGCGGCTGGCGGGCTTCCTGATGTTGGTGCCGTTGAAGATCACGTCCTGCATGGATTCGCCGCGCAGCTCCGAGGCACGGCTTTCGCCGAGCACCCAGCGCACGGCATCCATGATGTTGGACTTGCCGCAACCGTTGGGGCCGACCACGCCGACCAGCTGGCCGGGCAACACAAAATTGGTCGGTTCGGCAAACGATTTGAACCCGGATAACTTGATCGAATTGAGACGCACGGCAGACCCTGTTTTCTTGTTCGCGCTTTGACGCTAAGTCATTGATTTTTATAGCTCTTTGGGAAGCACCCGACCCCGCCCCCGCAATGCGGAGCCTGCAATGTTACCCGAGGCAGTGCGGCTGGCCGCTGTAAAAAAGGGTGACGGCAGCCCGGCCGCTGCGTACCGCTCCGGTTTATGCATCAAATAGCCGTTCAGCCCCCGTGCAGCAAGCGTTGGCAGCTATCAATTCAGGAGCATTCGATACACGCGGAAGGCGCGGCGGCGAGTTGCCGGCGCACACACGGGATAATCCGGGACATGAATCCCCTGTTGAAACGCCTGCAACCCTACCCCTTCGAGCGGCTGCGCCTGCTGCACGCCGGTATCACGCCGAATCCTGCCTTCCGCCCCATCAGCCTGGGCATCGGCGAGCCCAAACATGCGACGCCCGAGCTGATCAAGACCGCGCTCAGCGCCAGCCTGGCCGGGCTGGCCAGTTACCCGGCCACTGCCGGCGAGCCGAAACTGCGCCAGTCCATGGCCGGCTGGTTGCAACGCCGCTACGGCCTGGCGCTGGACCCGCTAACCCAGATCCTGCCGGTCAACGGCTCGCGCGAGGCGCTGTTTGCGCTGGCCCAGACCGTGATAGACCCGACCCAGCCGGGCGCGACCGTGGTCTCTCCCAATCCGTTCTACCAAATCTATGAAGGCGCGGCCCTGCTGGCCGGCGCCGACACCTGGTTCGCGCCCAGCGACCCGGCACGCAACTTCGGCGTGGACTGGGCGGCCGTGCCGCCGGATGTCTGGAAGAAGACGCAATTGTTGTTTGTCTGCTCGCCCGGCAATCCGACCGGCGCAGTGATGGGTTTGGACGAGTGGAAGCTGCTGTTCGAACTCAGTGACCAATACGGTTTTGTCATCGCTTCGGACGAGTGTTACAGCGAGATCTATTTCCGCGACGAGCCGCCGCTGGGCGGTTTGCAGGCCGCTGCGCAACTCGGCCGCCATGACTTCAAAAACCTCATTGCGCTGACCAGCCTGTCCAAACGCAGCAATGTGCCCGGCCTGCGCAGCGGTTTTGTCGCTGGTGATGCCGCGCTGATCAAGCCCTTCCTGCTGTACCGCACCTACCACGGCAGCGCGATGAGTCCCATCGTGCAGGCCGCCAGCATCGCCGCCTGGGACGACGAAGCCCATGTGGTGGCCAACCGTGCGATGTACCGCGAGAAGTTCGCCAGCGTCACGCCGCTGCTGGCCGCGGTGATGGACGTGGCCCTGCCCGATGCCGGTTTCTACCTGTGGGCCCAGGTCCCGGCGGTTTTTGCCGGCGACGACGCGGCTTTTTCGCGCGAGCTGCTCGCTCTTTACAATGTCGTGGTGTTGCCCGGCAGTTACCTGGCCCGCGAAGCCCGCGGCCAGAATCCGGGTGCCGGCAGGATCCGCATGGCCCTGGTGGCTGAAACCGCCGAGTGTGTCGAAGCCGCAGAAAGAATCGTTTCCTTTATCCAATCCAGGACCTCTCCAAAATGAATCAAGACCAGCTCGAAAGCATCATCAACGCCGCCTGGGACGACCGCGCGAACCTGTCACCCCAGGCCGCTTCGAAAGAAGTGCAGGATGCGGTGGAGCACACTATTTCCGAGCTCAACGCCGGACGCCTGCGCGTGGCCACGCGCCAGGGCGTGGGCCAGTGGACCACGCACCAGTGGATCAAGAAGGCCGTGCTGCTGAGCTTTCGCCTGAAGGACAACGTCATGATGCGGGCCGGCGACCTCGGCTTTTTCGACAAGGTGCCGACCAAGTTCGCGCACCTCAGCGAAGAGGAAATGAAGGCCAGCGGCGTGCGTGTGGTGCCGCCCGCGGTGGCGCGCCGCGGCAGCTACATCGCCAAGGGCGCGATCCTGATGCCCAGCTACGTCAACATCGGCGCCTACGTCGATGAAGGCTCCATGGTCGATGCCTGGGCCACGGTCGGCAGCTGCGCGCAGGTCGGCAAAAACGTGCACCTGTCCGGCGGCGTCGGCCTGGGCGGCGTGCTGGAGCCGCTGCAGGCGAACCCGACCATCATCGAGGACAACTGCTTCATCGGCGCACGCTCCGAAATCGTCGAGGGCGTGATCGTCGAGGAAAACTCGGTGGTTTCCATGGGCGTCTACATCGGCCAGAGCACCCCGATTTACGACCGCGAGGCCGACACCGTCACCTACGGCCGCATCCCGGCTGGCTCCGTCGTGGTCTCGGGCAACCTGCCCAAGGCCGGTGGCAAATATTCGCTGTACTGCGCTGTGATCGTCAAAAAAGTGGACGCCAAGACCCGCGCGACCACCAGCCTCAACGATCTCCTCCGCGACTGACTGACTGACTGACTGATCGGAACCGACATGAATGCGCCGACCATGAGCACGATGGAACGTATCCTGCGTTTGATGGCCGACAAAAAGGCCTCGGACGTGTACTTGTCGGCGCATTCGCCGGCGCTGATCAAGATCAACGGTGAGGCGATCCCGATCAACAACCAGGTGTTGCCGCCGGACGCGCCGCGCAACCTGCTGGCCGAGGTGCTGCCGCCTGAAAAAATCGAGGAACTCGAAGAACTCGGCGAGCTCAACATGGCCTTCCCGCTGGCCGGTGTCGGCAACTTCCGGATCAGCGGCTTCAGGCAGCGCAGCACCTATGCCGCGGTGATCCGTTATGTGCCCAGCGAGATCCCCGCGCTGTCCAGCCTCAACGTGCCGCCTATCCTGGCTGACCTGATCATGGAAAAACGCGGCCTGTTGCTGATGGTCGGCTCCACCGGCGCCGGCAAGAGCACCACGCTGGCGGCCATGATGGACCACCGCAACCACACCCAGCCCGGCCACATCCTGACCATCGAGGACCCGGTCGAATTTTTGTTCACCAACAAGAAGTCGGTGGTGAACCAGCGCGAGGTCGGCAGCGACACGCAGTCGCTGCAGGTAGCCCTGAAAAATGCCTTGCGCCAGGCGCCCGACGTGATCCTGATCGGCGAGATCCGCGATCGCGAAACCATGTCGGCGGCGATTGCCTATGCGCAGTCCGGCCACCTGTGCCTGGCCACCATGCACGCCAACAACAGCTACCAGGCGCTCAACCGCATCCTGAGTTTTTACCCGGTCGAGGTGCGCAGCACCATGCTGGGCGACCTCGGCGCGGCCATGAAGGCCATCGTCTCGCAGCGCCTGCTCCGTACCCAGGCCGGCGGCCGCGCGCCGGCGGTCGAGGTCATGCTCAACACCAAGCTGATTTCCGAGCTGATCGAAAAGGGCGACTTTTCCGGCGTCAAGGAAGCGATGGAAAAATCGATGGCTGAAGGCTCGCAAACCTTCGAGCAGGACATTGCCAAACTGATTGTCAACGGTGTGGTCACCCGCAAGGAAGGCCTGCTGCACGCCGACTCGCCGACCAACCTGATGTGGCGTCTGGAAAACGACTTTGCCGCTGCCGCCAAGGCCGAAGAGCCCGAAGAGGACCCGGATGACGAACCCTCCTTCACGGAGATCACGCTTGATGTGCGCCACGACAAGACCGGCAACACCGGTTACGGCAACCCGTAAACGCAGCGCCCCGCCCTCATGTCATCCACACTGCGCCTTGCCGAGCAACTGATTTCGCGCGAGTCGGTCACCCCCGACGATGCCGGCTGCCAGGCCCTGCTGATCGCCCGGCTGGCCCCGCTGGGTTTTGAATGCGAAACCATCGTCAGCGGCCCCGAAAACTTCCGGGTCACCAACCTGTGGGCAAAATTCAAGGGTTTTGGCCCTGCAGCCCCCGTCGGTCAAGGGCAGGAAGCTCCTGATTTGATAGCGCCGCGGGCACCCCGCACGCTGGTGTTCGCCGGCCATACCGACGTCGTGCCGACCGGCCCGCTGGAGTTGTGGACCAGCCCCCCCTTCACGCCCAGCCACCGCGACGGCGTGCTCTACGGCCGCGGTGCCGCGGACATGAAAACCTCGATCGCCGCCATGGTGGTGGCCGTCGAGGAGTTTCTCGCGGCCCAGCCGCAACCGAAGCTGTCCATCGCCTTCCTGATCACCAGCGACGAAGAAGGCCCGTCGGTGGACGGCACCGCCGTCGTGGTGCAGCAACTGAAGGCGCGCGGCGAGCTGCTGGACTACTGCATCGTCGGCGAGCCGACCTCGGTGGACAGTCTCGGCGACATGCTCAAGAACGGCCGGCGTGGCACCCTGAGCGGCAAACTGTCCGTCAAGGGCGTGCAGGGCCACATTGCCTACCCCCACCTGGCCGACAACCCGGTGCACCGCTTCGCGCCGGCGCTGGCCGAGCTGGTGGCGACCGAGTGGGACCAAGGCAATGAATTTTTCCCGGCCACCAGCTGGCAGGTCTCGAATGTGCACGGCGGCACCGGCGCGTCCAACATCATCCCCGGCGAACTGGTGGTGGACTTCAACTTCCGCTTTTCGACCGAATCGACGGCCGAGGGCCTGAAAAGCCGGCTGGAAGCCATTCTGCAAAAACACCAGCTCGACTACGAACTGACCTGGACGCTGGGCGGCCAGCCCTTTCTGACCACGCCGGGTGAGCTGGTGCAGGCCGTGACCGACGCCATCAAGGCCGAAACCGGCGTGAGCACCGAGCTCTCCACCACCGGCGGCACCAGCGACGGGCGCTTCATCGCCAGCATCTGCCCGCAGCTGATCGAGTTCGGGCCGATCAACGCGTCCATCCACAAGATCGATGAAAACGTTCGGGTCGACACGCTGGACCCGCTGAAAAACATCTACAGGGGCGTGCTGGAGCGCCTGGCCGCCCTGTGAGCAGCGCGCAGCCGACAACGGTCATCGCGCTGGTCGAACACTGGGCCGACCGTCTCGAGGCGGCTGGCCTCACGCTGGCCGACGGCTTCGGCCAGGGCACGCTGACCGCGTTCGACGAAGCCGCCTGGCTGGTGCTGTGGTCGCTGGGCCTGCCGCTGGACGAACTCGACGAAGAAGAAAACACGCCGGTCAGCCGCGCCGATGCTGCGAAGGTTGCCAAGCTGTTGGAAGCACGCATCGAGACCCGCAAACCCGCCGCCTACCTCACGCGCGAAGCCTGGCTGCAGGGTGTGCCCTTTTATGTCGATGAACGCGTGATCATTCCGCGTTCGCTGATTGCCGAACTGCTGGTCGACGAAAGCATAGACCCCTGGCTCAGCGAAAACACGCGGCGGGTACTCGATTTGTGCACTGGCAACGGCAGCCTGGCCATCCTCGCGGCCATGGCGTATCCCGAGGTGGCCGTCGATGCCGCCGACATCAGCAGCGACGCGCTGGCGGTGGCGCAGATCAATGTGGGCGTGCACGAGTTGCAGCAGCGCATCAGGCTGATCGCCTCCGACGGGCTGGCGGCCTGCCCCGGCCCCTACGACCTGATTCTGTGCAATCCGCCCTATGTCAACGCGGCCACCATGGCAGCGCTGCCGGCCGAATTCCGGGCCGAACCGGCGCTGGCGCTGGCTGGCGGCGAAGACGGCATGGACTTCATCAGAGGCCTTTTTTTGAACGCCGCCGCCCATATGAGCGAAAATGCGGTTCTGGTGCTGGAAATCGGCAATGAGCGCGGAAATTTTGAACGCGCTTTCCCCGGGCTGGAACCCCTGTGGTTCGAGACCAGCGCAGGCCCTGACCAGGTCTTGCTGCTCACACGCCAGCAACTGGCCTGAAACCTGCGTCCTGGCTTTCACGGCTGTGAATGCCGAACAATTTTGTCTGCTTGAAATGATTACCCTTAAAAACGTGGTGCTGCGTCGCGGCGCCAAAGTGATTCTCGACAGCGCGTCTGTCACCATGAACCCCGGCGAAAAAATCGGCCTGGTGGGGCGCAATGGCGCGGGCAAGTCCTCGCTGTTTGCCATGCTCAACGGCACGCTGCATGAAGACGGCGGCGAGTTCTACATCCCGGCGCAGTGGCGCATGGCCCAGGTCGCCCAGGACATGCCAGAGACCGAACAAAGCGCCACCGACTATGTGATCGAGGGTGATGTGGTGCTGCTGGCCGCGCAGGCCGAGGTCACCGCCTCCGAAGAAAGCGGCGACGGCGACCGCATGGCCCATGCCTACATGGAGCTGTACGATGCCGGCGCGCACGATGCGCAGGCACGCGCGCAGGCCCTGATCCTGGGCCTGGGCTTCAAGGTCAGCGAACTCGACAACCCGGTCAACAGTTTTTCCGGCGGCTGGCGCATGCGCCTGCAACTGGCGCGCGCGCTGATGTGCCCGTCCGACCTGCTGCTGCTCGACGAGCCGACCAATCACCTGGACCTGGACGCGCTGGTCTGGCTGGAAGCCTGGCTGCAGCGTTACCAGGGCACCATGCTGGTCATCAGCCACGACCGGGAATTCCTCGACGCCGTGACCGATGTCACCGTGCATATCGAACGCGCCAAACTCACGCGTTACGGCGGCAACTACAGCAAGTTCGAGGACTTGCGCGCCGAGCAGATGGCGCTGCAGCAAGGCGCCTACGCCAAGCAGCAGGACAAGATCGCCCACCTGCAGAAATTCATCGCGCGTTTCAAGGCCAAGGCAAGCAAGGCCAAACAGGCGCAAAGCCGGGTCAAGGCGCTGGACCGCATGGAAAAAATCGCGCCGCTGCTGGCCGAAGCCGACTTCACCTTCGAGTTCAAGGAACCGGCCAATCTGCCCAATCCGATGTTGTCGATGCAGAACGCCTACTTTGGCTACCCCGCACCGGAAGATGCGCCTGCAGGCACACCGCCCACCACCATCGTGCAGAACGTCAGCAAGTCGGTGCTGGCCGGCCAGCGCATCGGCATCCTCGGCGCCAACGGCCAGGGCAAATCGACGCTGGTCAAGACCGTGGCACGAGCCCTCGCCCCCATCAGCGGCGAGATGACCGAAGGCAAGGGCCTGAACATCGGCTACTTTGCGCAGCAGGAACTCGATGTGCTGCGCCCTGCCGACAACCCGCTGGAGCACATGATCCGGCTGGTCAAGGAAGTCACGGCCGCCGGCAAAATCGGCAACCAGCCGACGCGTGAGCAGGACCTGCGCAGTTTCCTGGGCAACTTCAACTTCAGCGGCGACATGGTCAAGCAGGCCGTGGGCAGCATGAGCGGCGGCGAAAAAGCCCGGCTGGTGCTGTGCATGATCGTCTGGCAGCGCCCCAACCTGTTGCTGCTTGATGAGCCGACCAACCACCTGGACCTGGCCACGCGCGAGGCGCTGTCCATGGCGCTCAACGAGTTCGAAGGCACGGTGATGCTGGTCAGCCACGACCGCGCCCTGCTGCGCGCGGTTTGCGACGAGTTCTGGATGGTCTCGCAGGGCGGTGTCGCGCCCTTCGACGGCGACCTCGACGACTACCAGAAGTACCTGCTCGACCATGCCAAGCGCCAGCGCGAGGACGCCAAAAAGGCCGCCAGCAACCCGGCAGCGGCTTCAGTTGCTACAAAAACAGGAGCTTCCGACGCACAGCCGGCGGGGGCTACAGGCACATTTCCCGATCAAAAACCGGCGGACAAAAAAGCCGGGGCCCAGCGCCGCCAGCAACAGTCCGACAGCACCAAGCCGCTGCGCAAGGAACTTGAAAAAACCGATGCCCGCATGGCCTCCCTGAACGCCGAAAAGGCCAACCTGCAGGCTGGTCTGGAAAAAACCACGGCGCCGGCCGAGATGGCGCAATCGGGCAAACGCCTGAAAGCCATAGAAGCCGAGCTGCTGACACTGGAAGAGCGCTGGCTGGAACTGACCGAGCAGATCGAAACCGCCACCGCCTGACATCCACTTGGGCGGATGTCCCTGGCACCGGCTGGTTTTTCAGGCTAAAGTGGTTTCATGCCCACCGCCCTCCAGATGGCCGCCAATGATGCGGCTCTTTCCGCCGCCGTCACCCGCAGCCGCAAGCTGCTGCACAGACGCGCGGTGGTCGCCGCGGCGGCCAGCGCCGTGCCTGTGCCTGGCCTCGACTGGGCAGTCGATGCGGCCATGTTGTCCCGGCTGATCCCCGAGATCAACAAGGAATTCGGCTTGACGCCCCAGCAGCTCGACCAGCTGGACCCCACCAAGCGCGACCAGGTCCAAAAAGCCGTCACCGTCGTCGGCTCGGTGCTGATCGGCAAGTTCATCTCCAGGGACCTGATCCTCAAGGCCGCCACCAAAATCGGCATGCGCCTGACCACCAAACAGCTTGCCAAATACGTGCCCTTCGCCGGCCAGATCGTCGCTGCCAGTGTCGGTTATGCGGCGATCCGTTACCTCGGCGAGGAACACATGAAGGACTGCATCCGGGTGGCGCAGCAGGCACAGCTCGAGGTGCCGCTGCTGGGCTACAGCGCCGGATAAAAACTGCCGCGGCACGCCGGCGCCGGCAGGGATCAGGGAAGCGCCTGGAGCCGGGAGAAAAACACGTTCATGAGCCCGGTGAAGGCTTGCGGGGAAATGGTTTCCTTGCGGTGCGCATCGAGTTCGGCAATATGTGCCAGTTCCAGCGGAAGGGCCTGCAGCGCGGCCATGGACACCCCCTCGAACAGCCGTTCGACCGCGGTGCTGATGTAGACGATCCGGCAATTGCAGTGCCGGCGGTCGGCCATGACCTCCACATACTTTTCCAGCACCCCGCGCTCGGGGCCTTCGAGCACCTGGGCAAACACGCCGCCGCCGAACACCAGAATCCCGGTGATGCCCAGCGGCGGATTGTGTTTTTCCGCGCTTTGGAGGATCGCGTTGACAGCGTCATCGTCGAGGCCTTCTGCCGCGTCGCTGATGTAGAGCAGTCTGAGGAGCTGGGGGGGCATTGGGCTAACCATGCATGCAGCGCACCGCGGAGGGAGCGACGCCTGAAACATGCACCTTTCAGCGCTGATTTTGCATGGAATTGTGCGGGCTTGGGTGTCATTCCATCCGTCCGCAGCGGCGCCCCTCCGCTGCAAGCGCCCCCAAAAAAAAAGCGCCTGACTTTGCAGTCAGGCGCTTCGAATACTGGTGGGGCCTGCGGGGGTCGAACCCACGACAAACGGATTAAAAGTCCGCTGCTCTACCAACTGAGCTAAGGCCCCGAGGGGCATCTTTCGATGCTTCCCGGTCTTTGCTGCATCGTGTGCAGCAAAGCCTTGAATTATAGCGTTATTTTTTCGGGCTTTGCAAACTCACGCCGCAATTTTATCGAGCACCCAGCCGGCCGCGCACAGGCCAAAGGTCGAGGTCACGCTGACGACCGATCCGTAGCCGTGGCAATTGAGCGTGCCGTCAGTTTGTTCTTCTCCAGAAGCTGCACAGACCTCGCCTTCCGCGCCGGCAGGACTGGCGGCCGCTGCCGCCCCGGGCTGCATCACGGCCTCGCGGCTGAAGACGCAGGCGACGCCGATCCTGCCCTTGCGCGCCGCAGCGTGCTCCTTGCGCAGGCGGTAACGCAGCTGCGCCAGCAGGGGGTCGTGTGTGACCAGTGCGAGGTCGTCGATGTCCACCTTGTGCGCGTGGCGTTTGCCACCGGCCGCGCCGACACTGATGAGTTTTGTTTTGCTCCGGATGGCCCACGCGGCCATCGCGGTTTTGGCCCGGACCTGGTCACAGGCATCAATCACGGCGACGCTGTCGCCACCCTGCAGGCCGGCGATCGCCGGCCAGTTGTCGGCGTCGACGAATTCTTCAACACACTCCACCATACATTCGGGGTGGATGTGGGTGATACGTTCACGCATGGCCTGCACCTTGGCCTGGCCCAGCGTGTTGTCCAGCGCATGAATCTGCCGGTTGATGTTGGACTCGGCGATGTGATCGAAGTCTATCAGCGTGAGCCGCGCCACGCCGCTGCGTGCCAGCGCCTCGGCGGCCCAGGATCCCACGCCGCCCAGCCCGACCACCACCACATGGGCCGCCCGGACTTTTTGCGCACCGGCGGCGCCGTAGAGGCGCGCCAGGCCGCCGAAACGGCGCTCCAGGTCGGCTGGCATGTGCCCAGCTGATTCGCCCATTGGCGTCGTGTCCGGCGACTGAAGGTCCGTCACGTGCTGCGTTCCAGACGCCAGACCTGATAACGCACCCCTGCGACACATCCCGCCAGGATGGCGGCCACCGCCACAAAACTCGTCGCGCTCAGGGTCGAGATGCCCGACAGTCCCTGGCCGATGGTGCAGCCCATGGCGGTCACGCCGCCCACCCCCATCAGCACGGCACCCACCAGGTGGTTGCCGGTGTCTTCGGCATCGCGAAAACCTTCCCAGCGGAAACTGCGCGACAGCAGCGAATACACGGCCGAGCCTGCCACCACACCGAACACCGACACGATGCCGATCGTCAGCAACTTGCTCTTGTCGCTGAAAAACATGAGCCAGTCCACCGTGTAAGCGACCGGCGAGACAAAACTCAGCGCCTCCATGCGGCCCGAGTTGGTGGCCAGAAATGCCTCCTGCAGCGTATCGGGATGCTCGGCCACATAACCCAGATGGCCGCTGACCCACCACATGGCCGCGACCACGGCGCCTATGCCTAAGCCAGCCAGCAGGTTATCAAAACGGCGGAATTCGGCGCCGAGCAGCGCCCAGACGATCAGCCCACCGCCCAGGACGATCGCGAGGCCCAGCCCTGCGAGGGCGGGAGAAACGCCGATGGCCGCGCCCGTCCAGTTCGACAGGGCAGCGTTGCTGGCGAAATCCACGGCCACCGTGTCCACGGTGGCCACCCGCACGACGGCAGTGATGCCCTTGAGCGTGGCAAAGGCCGCCACCCCCATGACCAGAAAAACCACCAGCGACTTGAGGTTGCCGCCGCCTATGCGCACCAGTGTCTTGCTGCCGCAGCCGGACGCCAGCACCATGCCGAAGCCGAACAGGCCGCCGCCCACCAGGGCGGACAGCCAGATCAAGCGGCTCGATGAATACAGTGTCTTGGACGGATCGATCAGGCCGGCGGCCGCCATGGCATAAAAGCCGATCATGGCCACGCCCATGGCCATGCCCCACATGCGCATGCGGGTCCAGTCGCCCATGTTGATGATGTCGCTGACTGCACCCATGGTGCAGAAATGTGTGCGCTGCGCAATCGCGCCGAACAGCATGGAAAGGATGAAGGCGGCCCAGAGGACCTGGGTGGTGAGGGTGTCGAGCTGGGAGGTGTCCATCCTCCGATTTTAGAGGTGAACAGGAAGCGGCGCCGTCGCTCCCGCTACTTCAGCT
>CALRTF020000119.1:0-11950 GCA_943370985.1 Paenacidovorax caeni | reverse complement strand
ATGGGCTGGCTGTAATAGATGGACGCAACGGTCAGGCCGGCGCCGGTGGCCAGCAAGAGCAGGCGCGAGGCCGGCAGCGCGAGGGCAGTGACATACGAATTTTGAATGGATGACATAGGGTAACTGCGGTATTTTTGGGGTGCGCCAAGTATCCGGCAACCAATCCCCACTCGGAAGTGGCCTCAATAGAAGAACGCTTATACACTTAGCGCATGACCAGCCCTGTGCCGC
Organism: Paenacidovorax caeni; assembly: GCA_943370985.1. Taxonomy (GTDB): domain Bacteria; phylum Pseudomonadota; class Gammaproteobacteria; order Burkholderiales; family Burkholderiaceae_C; genus Polaromonas; species Polaromonas caeni_A. The sequence goes on along the minus strand of CALRTF020000119.1, from coordinate 11,719 downwards.
CCTCACCCGCCCTTGCCAGCTCGGCGATGGACCGCATGGCCCTGATGCAAACCTTTGTCCGCATTGTCGAGGCGGGCAGCCTGTCGGCCGCCGCAGCGCAAATGGGCACCACCCAGCCCACGGTCAGCCGCCGGCTGCAGGCGCTCGAGCGTTCGCTGGGCCTGCCGCTGCTGCAGCGCTCCACCCACCGCATGAAACTCACCGAGGACGGCGAACGCTGCTTCGAACGTGCCAGGGAGTTGCTGGCCAACCTCGAAGCTTTTGACGCCGACATGCGCGGCACCGGCGACCAGCCCGAAGGCACGCTGCGTGTGGTCGTGCCGCACGCCTTCGGCCAGCAGCAGCTCATGGGCCCGTTGCAGACCTATTTGCAGCGTTATCCCCAAGTGGCCGTGGAATGGCTGCTGAACGACCGCGAGCCCGATTTCATCGCCAGCGGCATCGACTGCGCCATCCACGTCGGCGAGGTCACCGATCCGACCGCGGTGGCGATCCGGCTGTCGGAAGTCCGGCGCATCGTGATCGCTGCGCCTTCTGTGACGGCTGGCGCACAGCTCAGCCATCCATCGGAACTGGGCGCCCTGCCCTGGCTCGCCATGCGCACCTTTTACCGCGACGCGATCACGCTGGTGCACCGGCGCAGCGGCGAAACGGTGCAGTTGCCGATTCGCCCGCGCATGAGCACCGACAGCCTCTATGCCTTGCGCAGCGCTGCCTGCGCCGGGCTGGGCGTGGGTGTGATCTCGGCCTGGATGGCGGCCGACGACATGGCGCAGGAACGGCTGCTGCAACTGGTGCCGGAGTGGCAGGCCGAGCCGCTGCCGGTTTACCTGGTCTACCCACACGCGCGCTTTTACTCCTCGCGCCTGCGCCGCTTCATCGAGGTCATGCGCGAAACCGTGCCGGCGGCGATGGAAACCAGTTGAAGACAGGCGGACGCGAAACGCAGCCTGTCGCGATTTGTCCTCAGCGCAGTTGCTTTTCCGGCACAAGCCTTGCAAGCCCTTCAGCTCATCGGTACATTCGATTTTTTGAAGGGTTCCCTTTATGCCTGCCGAGCTTGCCAAGCCTTCCGACACGGTTGCCGCAACCACTGCTGCGAGTCCCTCTCCCCGCCACATTCGCCTGACCTCCCACGCCAGCGGCCAGGGCGCGCTGCCCATCCACTGGGGCGCAGCCAGCGCCAGCGAGCGCGGACCGGTCATAGGCACCACGACCAACCGCAGCCATCGCAACGTGATCGGCACCCACAGCGGCTCCTACAGCGTGTACCGCGCGCTGGCCGTGGCGTCGGGCGCACTCAAGGCCAGCCACAAGGCCGACCTGACCAACACCGCGCCGACCGACATCATCGGTCCCTACCCGCAGTGGAGCGAGCCGGGCCGCATCGTCGCCATGGACCCCTGGGGCGCGACCGTCGCCGACGTCTTTGCCACCGAACTCGCCGCGGGCTACGACATCCGGCCGACGATTGCCGTGACCCAGGCCCATGTGATCCTGCCCGAGGTGATCGAGGCGCTGCAGTCCGGCCGCCTCAAGGCCGACGGCAAGTTCCTGACGGCCGGCGGCGCGGCCATGGTGACCAAGGTGGCGGTCGAGCCGGTCTGGTACCTGCCCGAAGTCGCCCGGCGTTTCAATTGCAGCGAGACCGACTTGCGCCGCGTGTTGTTCGAGGAAACCGGCGGCATGTACCCCGAACTGGTCACACGCAGCGACCTCGAGGTTTTTTTGCCGCCGATCGGCGGCCTGACTGCCTACATCTTCGGCAAGCCGCGTGACCTGGCCAACCCCGGGATCGAGCTGACCGCCCGCGTGCATGACGAGTGCAACGGCTCGGATGTCTTCGGCTCCGACATCTGCACCTGCCGGCCCTACCTGACCCACGCGATCGAGGAATGTATCCAGGGCGCGCAGCGCGGTGGCGTCGGGCTGGTGTCCTACTTCCGCAAGGAAGGCCGGGCGCTCGGCGAAGTCACCAAGTTCCTGGTCTACAACGCGCGCAAGCGCCAGGTCGGCGGCGACACCGCTGACCAGTACTTCAACCGCACCGAGTGTGTGGCCGGCGTGCAGGACATGCGTTTCCAGGAACTGATGCCCGACGTGCTGAACTGGCTGGGCATCCGCAAGATCCACCGGCTGGTGTCCATGAGCAACATGAAGTACGACGCCATCACGCGCGCCGGTATCGAGGTGGTCGAACGCGTCAACATCCCGGACCACATGATCCCGGCCGACGCCCAGGTCGAGATGGATGCCAAGATGGCGGCCGGCTACTTCACGCCCGGCGCCGTGCCGACGGCCGAAGAGCTGAAAAAAGCCAAGGGCCGGGGGCTGGATGCCTGAATCACGGATCACCAACGCTACAGATTCCATAGCTGCTTCTCCAAGCCAGACGGGGGCTGCAGCCCAGTTACGCTCCACAACTACGATACGGCGGCGGGCCGCGGCGTTGCTGGCGCGCGCGCGCCGCGGCGAGTCGGCCTGGTTCAGCATCAACGACGGCGCGCTGCTGACCGCCGCCGCGCTGGTGGCCCAGCTCACGCGCGCCCGTTACCCCGATCTGGTGATCCCGTTCCACAGCCGCTGGCGGCATTTCGAGGCCGGCGGCGTGGACCGGCTGGCGCAGCTCAATGCGGCGCTCGGCTCTGTGGGTCCCGCAGACCGTGCCCGCGCCCAGATCGACCTGGCTCTGGTCAGCGTGTTGCTCGACGCCGGTGCCGGGGCCGACTGGTGTTACCACGAGGCCTCCATGGGCGAACATCCGGCCCAGGAGTTCAGCCGCTCCGAAGGCCTGGGTGTCGCAAGTTTTCATGCCTTCATGGGCGGCCTGTTCTCCAGCGACCCGGCGCACCCGCTGCAGGCCGATGCCGCCGGTCTCCAGGCCATCAGTTCTGAACGCCTGGGCCAGGCCTTCCAGGTCGGCACCGGCAACCCGCTGGTTGGCCTGGACGGCCGCGCCGCGCTGCTGCGCCGCCTCGGCCAGGCGCTGCAGGACCAGCCGGCGCTGTTCGGCCAGCCCGGCCGGCCCGGCCACCTGTTCGACCGTCTCGCGCCCACAGGCAGCGGCACGGTGCAGGCGCACGATGTGTTGTCGATGTTGCTGACCGGGCTGGCGCCCATCTGGCCGGCGCAGAATGAACTGGGCGGCGAGGCGCTCGGCGACTGCTGGCGCCACCCGGCCGCCGGCGAGGAGACCGATGGCCCCAGCCGCGGCTGGATGCCTTTTCACAAGCTCTCGCAGTGGCTGACTTATTCGCTGCTCGAGCCGTTCCAATGGGCCGGTGTCAAGGTCGAAGGCCTGGACGCGCTGACCGGCCTGCCCGAGTACCGCAACGGCGGCCTTTTCCTCGATGCCGGCGTGCTGATGCTCAAGGATCCGGCGCTGGCCGAGCGCCTGCACGCCCCCGGCGACGAGCTGATCGTCGAGTGGCGCGCGCTCACGGTGGCGCTGCTCGACGAACTCGCGCCGCTGGTGCGCGAGCAGTTAGGATTGAGCGCCGAACAGATGCCGCTGGCCTGTGTGCTCGAAGGCGGCACCTGGGCCGCAGGCCGCGCTCTGGCACAGCAATTGCATGGAGGCCAACCGCCTCTGAACATCCAAAGTGATGGCACTGTATTTTAAGAACAAGTCCCTAATTCACGACGAGGCACACCCGCACATGACCCCTGGCAACAACAACGTCCACCTGATCGACCATCCGCTGGTGCAGCACAAGCTGACCCTGATGCGGCGCAAGGACGCGTCCACCAACACCTTCCGCACCCTGCTCAACGAGCTCAGCATGCTGATGGCCTACGAGGTCACGCGCGACATGCCGATGCAGGACATCGAGATCGAAACCCCGCTCGAAAAAACCGTGTCCAAAGTCATCGACGGCAAGAAGCTGGTGTTTGTCTCCATCCTGCGTGCCGGCAACGGCATCCTCGAAGGCATGCTCAGCGTGGTGCCGGGCGCACGTGTCGGCCATGTCGGCCTGTACCGCGACCCGAAGACTCTGACCGCGGTCGAGTACTACTTCAAGATGCCGCACGACATGGAAGAGCGCGACATCGTCATCGTCGATCCGATGCTGGCCACCGGCAACTCGGCGATAGCGGCGGTGGAGCGGCTCAAGGAACTGAACCCCAAATCGATCAAGTTCGTCTGCCTGCTGACCTGCCCCGAAGGCATCGCGGCATTGCAGACTGCGCATCCCGACGTGCCGATTTACACCGCCGCCATCGACCGCGAGCTCAACGACCACGGCTACATCCTGCCGGGCCTGGGTGATGCCGGTGACCGGATTTTTGGAACGAAATAGGCCTGCAGCCCAAGCACAGCAAGCGTAAGCAGCTCCTGAATTCATAGCATCTTTAACCAGTCCAACGGAGAAATCATGTCTTCAAACCTCAAGCGCAGACAGCTCGTCGCCCTGGCGGCCGCCCTCGCCGTCACCCTGCCCGGCTTCGCACTGGCGCAGGCCAAAACCAAGGTCGCTGCGGTTTACACCGTGCCTTTCGAGCAGCAATGGGTCAGCCGCATCCACAAGGCGCTCAAAGCCGCCGAGGCACGCGGCGAGATCGAATACAAGGCCACGGAGAACGTCTCCAACGCCGATTACGAACGGGTGCTGCGCGAATACGCCACCGCCGGCAACCAGCTGATCGTCGGCGAAGCCTTTGCGGTCGAGGCCGCGGCGCGCAAGGTCGCCAAGGACTTTCCCAAGACCTCTTTCCTGATGGGCTCGTCGGGCAAGGTGCAGGCGCCCAACTTCTCGGTCTTCGACAACTACATCCAGGAACCGGCCTACCTCAGCGGCATGATCGCCGGCGGCATGACCAAGTCCAACAAGATCGGCCTGGTCGGCGGTTTCCCGATTCCTGAAGTCAACCGCCTGATGAACGCCTTCATGGCCGGCGCGAAGGAAACCAACCCCAAGGTCGAGTTCAGCGTCAGTTTCATCAACAGCTGGTTTGACCCACCGAAAGCCAAGGAAGCTGCTTTCGCGATGATCGACAAGGGCGCCGACGTGATGTACGCCGAACGCTTCGGCGTCAGCGACGCGGCCAAGGAAAAAGGCAAACTCGCGATCGGCAATGTGATCAACACCCAGGACAAATACCCCGACACCGTGGTGTCGTCCGCGCTGTGGCACATGGAGCCCAGCATAGACCGCGCGCTCAAGCTGGTCAAAGAAGGCAAGTTCAGCGCGGAGGACTACGGCCAATATTCGATGATGAAATACAAGGGCTCCGAACTGGCGCCACTGGGCACCTTCGAGAAGAAAATTCCGGCTGACATCGTCGCGAAGATGAAGGCCAAGGAAAAAGCCATCCTCGACGGCAAATTCACGGTGAAAGTCGACGACGGGCAGCCCAAGTCAACAGCCAAATAAAGGCGCGAGGCACACAACCTCAAGCACGCCCCGGCCGCGGGGCGTTTTTATTGGATGGGGGTCGTGTGAAAGTACCCATGGAACAGATGCGATTGGTGTTGTTGCCTGGCATGGACGGAACAGGCGAACTGTTCAAGCCGCTGCTTGAGGCGCTTCCGCTGTCGCTGAAGGTGGAAGTTATTTCCTTTCCGGTTGATCGCGCCATGTCTTACGCGGAACTGGAGCAGCTTATCCTGTCTCGTCTGCCAGGCTCGGAGTTCGTCGTGCTTGGCGAATCGTTCTCGGGCCCGCTGGCTATCGCGGTCGCAGCCATGCGTCCTCCTGGGTTGCGGGGCATCCTCCTTTGTTGCACCTTTGCTCAAAACCCTAGGCCGGGACTTGCGATCTTCGGCCGTCTCCTAGGTATTCGTGCCGCGCTACGGATTGCACCGCATCGCCTGGTTGCACTGATCGGTCCCTTTTTGCTTGGCTCGTTTGCCAACAAGACGCTATCTGTGATGCTGGAAAACGCGCTGCGTCAGGTCAAACCGGAAGTGATGCTCAAACGCGCGCAGGAAGTCCTGCTCGTTGACATGCGGGAAAAACTTGCGTCCATCCCTATCCCCGTGATGTATCTGCAGGCCTTGCAAGACAGAGTCGTGCCAGCCAAAGTCGCCGACACGATGATCCAGATCCAGCCGGCCATGGAAATCGCACGCATCGAAGGGCCGCATTGCCTGTTGCAGGCACAGCCACTACTCTGCGCGCGGGCCATTGAGGAGTTTTGCGCCAGGATGAAGGTTGCAACACAATGACCGTCCCTGTCCTCAAACTCACCGGCATCACCAAACGCTTCGGCACGCTGGTGGCCAATGACAACATCTCGCTGGAACTGCACGCTGGCGAGGTGCTGGCGCTGCTCGGTGAAAACGGCGCCGGCAAGTCCACGCTGGTGTCGATTTTGTTTGGCCACTACAGCGCCGACGAGGGGCAGATCGAGGTCTTCGGCCAGCCGCTGCCGCCCGGCCACCCGCGCGCGGCGCTGGCCGCCGGCATCGGCATGGTGCACCAGCATTTCACCCTGGCCGGCAACCTCAGCGTGCTCGACAACATCATGCTGGGCAGCGAGCCGCTGTGGCAGCCTTTCTCGCGGCGCGGCGCCGCGCGCGACAAGCTGCTGGCGGTGGCGCACCGTTTCAGCCTGCCGGTGGCGCCGGATGCCAGGGTCGGCAGCCTGTCGGTCGGCGAACGCCAGCGTGTCGAGATCCTCAAGGCGCTGTACCGCGGCGCGCGCATCCTGATCCTCGACGAACCGACCGCGGTACTGACGCCGCAGGAAAGCGAGGCCTTGTTCGATACCCTGGGCCAGATGGTGGCGCAGGGCCTGTCCATCATTTTCATCAGCCATAAGCTCGGCGAGGTCTTGCGTGTGTCGAGCCGCGTGGCGGTGCTGCGCGCCGGCAAGCTGGTGGCCGAGGCACCCGCCGCCGGCACCAGCCAGGCCCAGCTCGCCTTGTGGATGGTCGGCCATGCGGTCAACGCCACGCAGCGCCACCCGGCCCTCGGCGTCGGCCAGCCGGTCTGCACCCTGGACGCCGTGTCCACCGCCGGTGGCGGGCGTGACCGTCTCGACAAGGTGTCGCTGGAACTGAAGGCCGGTGAGATCGTCGCGATTGCCGGTGTGTCAGGCAACGGCCAGCTCGCGCTGGCTGATCTGCTTTGCGGCACGCGCGTCGCCAGCCAGGGCGCGGTGACTTTTCTGGGCCAGCCTTTGCAAGCATCACCGGCCTGGCTGGTCAGCCAGGGCGTGGCGCGTATTCCCGAAGACCGGCATGCGGTCGGCGTGGTCGGCGACCTCAGCCTCTGGGAAAACGCCGTGTCCGAACGCCTGCGCAGCCCGGCCTTCTCACGAGCGCTATGGGTCAGGCGTGGCGCCGCGCAGGCGCATGCGGCGCGCATTTCCCGCGAGTTCGACGTGCGCGGCGGCGGCCCGACCGCAGCCGCGCGCTCGCTGTCGGGCGGCAACATGCAAAAGCTCATCCTCGGCCGGGCGCTTGTGGCCCCCGAATCCGGCGCCCATGCACAGCCGCCCAAACTCATTGTTGCCCACCAGCCGACCTGGGGTCTGGACATAGGCGCGGTGGCTTATGTGCAGCAGCAGCTGATCGTCGCGCGCGACGCCGGCGCGGCCGTGCTGGTGATCTCCGACGACCTCGACGAGGTGCTGGTGCTCGGTGACCGCGTCGCCGTGATGCACGCCGGGCAACTGACCGAGGCGCTGCCCGCCGAAGCCTGGACGCGTGAAACTGTCGGGCTGGCGATGGCGGGAGTCCACGCAGTTCCAGCAACGCCAGATTTCCCTTCCGTTCGCCCTGAGCCTGTCGAAGGGTCTCAGAGGGCTTCGACAAGCTCAGGCCGAACGGAAAACACAGGCGTGCCAATGCCGAAAGATGACTACCCGGCGCAATCGGCACAAGGCAGGCAGCCATGAGACTGGAAAAACGCGCACAGACCTCGAAACTGGCGCTGGTGCTGGCGCCCGTCTGCGCCATTGCCTTCACTTTGCTCATCAGCGGCCTGCTGGTGCTCTGGGCCGGCGCGCCGCTGGGCCAGACCTACGCCCTGCTGTTCAAGGGCGGATTCGGCTCGGTGTTTGCGCTCAGCGAAACCCTCACGCGCGCGATCCCGCTGATCCTGACCGGCCTGGCTGCCACCGTGGCCTTCAAGGCGCGGCTGTTCAACATCGGCGCGGAGGGCCAGTTGTATGCCGGCGCGCTGGCCGCCGTGGCGGTCGGCGGTTTGCACGGCGGCACCGGTTTCGATCTGCCGCTGTGGCTGCTGTTTGTGCTGATGATGCTGGCCGCGGCCGTCGCCGGCGCGCTGCTGCTGCTGGGCCCGGCGCTGCTGAAGGCGCGTCTCGGTGTGGACGAGGTCGTCACCACCCTGCTGCTCAACTTCATCATGCTGCTGTTCGTCTCGCTGATGCTCGACGGTCCGATGAAAGACCCGACCGCCATGGGCTGGCCGCAAAGCGTGGTGCTGATCGGTGACCTCGAACTCTCCAAACTGGTCGCGCAGACGCGCATCCACACCGGCCTGCTCTGGGCCATCACGCTGGCGGTCGCGCTGTGGGCGCTGATGAAATACACCGTGCCCGGCTTCGACATCCGCGCCACAGGCGCCAATGCCAAAGCCGCCGCCTTTGCCGGCGTGCCGGTCACGCGCACTGTCGTGCTGGTGGCCCTGCTCTCGGGCGGCCTGGCGGGCCTGGCCGGCGCCATCGAGGTGGCCGGCCGCACCAGTTACGTCACGCTCGACATGTCGCCCGGCTACGGCTACACCGGCATCGTGATCGCCATGCTGGCCGCACTGAACCCGCTGGGCGTGCTGGCCGCCGCCACTTTTGTCGCCGGCGTGCTGGTCGGCGCCGACAGCATGAGCCGCGCCGTCGGCGTGCCGACCTATATCGCCGATGTCATCGTGGCGGCGTCGCTGATCTCTGTGTTGGTGGCGACGCTGATGACGCAGTACCGCGTGGTGTTTCGTGGGAAAGTGACATGAAGTACGCTTCTTCCCCGTTTGTCATCCTGGACTTGATCCGGGATCCATCTTTGCTTCCTCGTGCGTTGATGTATGCCCACAAGCCGGGTCTCGCCCCGGCGGGCGAGGCACTTTTCTTTGCGTCGCCAAAGAAAAGTACCCAAAAGAAAGGCGACCCTACTGTCTGCGTCCCTCCTTCGCTGACGCTGCGGAGGGAAACCTGCGGTGCTCGGTCCAGTCGGGGCCGGGCTCGAACTCGCTTCGCTCAAACAATCGCCCGTCCTGATCCGTCTGGCCCTCCGCTCCTCGGCGCATACAGAAGGGTGGTGGGGACGGGGGCAAATTCGGGATCGGGTTCGCAATCGGGCTCCGGCAAGGACGCGCTTTGCGCGCCCTTGCCTCCCCGAATTGGTATTTGCATTTCTGCACCCCACCCGTCGGGCCGGGCCGAGGAGCGCAGCCGAAAACGGATCAGGGCGAGCGATTCTGAGCGAAGCGAGTCGAGCTCGACCCCGTTTTCGGCGAGCACCGCAGGCTGCCCCGGAGCGCAGCGCAGGGGATCCGGACCATCGGGTCGCCTTTTCTTTGCTTACTTTCTTTTGGCGAAGCAAAAGAAAGTGAGTTGCCGCCGGGCAACCCCCGGCCAACTCGGCAGGCCATTTGGAGGCAGTTTTTCAGCCTCCGCCGGAACTTCACAACAAAATCGGCCTCCGGCCCCCGCCAGTATTGCGCAAGTAGCTACTGAATTCATAGCAAATAGGTTGACGCGACCTACCCTGTTTGTCATCCCGGACTTGATCCGGGATCCATCGCTGCGGGCCAGCGTGCCCCCGTCACAAGCCTGGATTGCGGATCAGGTCCGCAATGACAGGGGGAGACGCAAACCCCGCCGGCACGGATCTGCAGAGGTCGCATAGTGATGGAGCTGCTCGACATCCTCATCAACCCGGCCTTCTGGACCGCCGTCCTGCGCATCGCCACGCCGCTGATCCTCGGCACGCTGGGCGTGTTGCTCTGTGAACGCGCCGGTGTGCTGAATCTCGGCATCGAGGGCATCATGGTCGCCGGTGCCTTCAGCGGCTGGCTGGCGGTGTATCTGGGTTTGCCGCTGTGGGGCGGCGTGGCGGTGGCGGCACTCACCGGCGCGGTGTTCGGTGGGCTGCATGCTTTTCTGACCGTCGGGCTGGCACTGTCGCAGCATGTGTCCGGTCTCGGCATCACCCTGCTGGCGACCTCGCTCAGTTATTACGGCTACCGCGTGAGTTTCCCGAAAGTCGACACGCCGCCCACCATCACGCCGTTTGCGCCCATGGCCTGGCTGGACGGTACCGGCCTGACGGCACTGGCCGCGCAGACGCCCATGACGCTGCTCGCGCTGCTGCTGGTGCCTGTGATCGGCTGGGGACTGTACCGCACGCCGGCCGGCCTGGCGATTCGCATGGTCGGCGAGAACCCGCAGGCGGCCGAGGGCCAGGGCGTGTCGGTCGCGGCCACCCGCAGCGCCGCCATCGTCGCCGGTTCGGCGCTGATGGGCGTGGCGGGCGCCTTCCTCACGCTGTCGGCCTTCAACGCCTTTTTCTTCAACATGGTCAACGGCCGCGGCTGGGTCTGTGTGGCGCTGGTGGTGTTTGCCTCCTGGCGGCCCGGCAAGGCGCTGCTGGGCGCGCTGCTGTTTGCGTTTTTCGACGCGCTGCAGCTGCGCCTGCAGACCGCCGGCATCGTCAACGTTCCTTACCAGCTCTACCTGATGCTGCCGTATGTGCTCTCCATCCTGGCGCTGGTGCTGGTGGCGCGCAAGGCGGCGTATCCTCAGGCCCTGATGAAACCGTATCGCAAGGGAGAACGTTGATGCGCAGTCGCTCACCAGACAAGGCCGACCCGGCTTTCCTCGATGAAAAAACCGCGCGCAAACAGGCAGAGCGGCAGGTCCTGCTGGACGCCCTGAATGAGCGCCTGGACACAGAGGCCATCGAATGGACAGCCGACAGCGCCATAACACCCGAGCTGCTGGCCAGCCCGCGTCTCCAGTTGCGCCCGTGGCAGGACAGCGATCGCGCGCCCTTTGCGGCCATGACAGCCGACCCCGAGGTCATGCGCCACTTTCCTGCCGTGCTGAGCCGCGCGGAGAGCGACACTTGGGTGGACCGGACCATGCGCAAGACAGCGGAGCGCGGCTGGGGGTTCTGGGCCATGGACTACCTGGCCGACCCGGCGTCGACGCCGCAGTTCGCCGGCTTCACCGGCCTGAACATTCCCGATCCCGAACTGCCTTTCGGCCCCTGTGTGGAAGTGGGCTGGCGGCTGGCGCCGCCGTTTTGGGGCATGGGCCTGGCCAGCGAGGCAGCGCGCATGTCCCTGCGCGCCGGTTTCGAGTCACTGGACCTGGACGAGATCGTTGCCGTCACCACCCTGCGCAACACCCGCTCACGCGCCGTGATGCAGCGTCTGGGCATGGTGGAGAGCCCCGGCGACGAATTCGACCACCCGGCCTTCCCCGCCGACAGCCCCGAGCGGCGCTGCTGTGTGTACCGCCTGTCCCGTGCGCGCTGGCGCGAGCTTGCACAAACGCCTCCCTGAAAGAATCACGACCATGCTCGATCTGCTCATCACCAACGCCGCCCTGCCCGACGGCCGCACCAAGATGTCCATCGCCGTACAAAACGGCAAGATCACCGAGGTGACGGAAGGCCCGATTGCGGGCGTACAGGCAACCGAGACCGTGGACGCCAGCGACTATTTGCTGAGCCCGCACTTCGTCGACCCGCACTTTCACATGGACGCCACGCTCAGTTACGGCCTGCCGCGTGTCAATGAAAGCGGCACGC
>CALRTF020000118.1:0-11975 GCA_943370985.1 Paenacidovorax caeni | reverse complement strand
CACGGGCACCATGGGTTGCGGATAATGGGGTGTGGAAAGAGCAAACGATATGGAACTGGAAGAACCCGAGCCGATCGAGGAGTACGTCCCCGGCATCGCAGGCGGCCGGCACTACATGGCCAGGCTGCTTCACCTGCCCGGCGGCTCCTGGTCCATAGACCTGATTCACATCGAGTCGCTGCCGCCCTTGCACGGCACCGGCAGCACCTGGCCCACGCGTGAGGAGGCCGTGCAGGCGGCGGACAAGCAGGTGGCGGAGCTTGGCCACTGATAGGCGAAACAAATACGCTATAATTCGAGGCTTAGCGGCTGTAGCTCAGTTGGATAGAGTACTTGGCTACGAACCAAGGGGTCGTGGGTTCAATTCCTGCCAGCCGCACCAAACGTCAAGCCCTGGAACCGGAAGGTTCCAGGGCTTTTTCGTTACGATGTCCTCTGCTGACTCGTTTCCCAAGCCCGGACCCAGGCGCCCATGAACAAGGCCTTCACCAAAGAAACCGATTCCGACGACGATGAGGACCTGGCGCTGCCGCCTGTGCCGGCCGGCGGCAAGAACTACATCACGCCGCAGGGGTACGCGCGCCTGCGGGACGAGTTGCTCGACCTGATCGACAACGAGCGGCCCAAGATCGTCGAGGTGGTGCACTGGGCTGCCAGCAACGGCGACCGCTCCGAAAACGGCGACTACCACTATGGCAAGAAGCGCCTGCGCGAGATCGACAGGCGCATCCGGTTCCTGACCAAACGCCTGGAGATCGCCGAGGTCTCCGACCCGGCCGTGCACCACGGCAACGACCAGGTGTTTTTTGGCGCCACCGTCACCTACGCCGAAAACAGCGGCGCCGAGCAGACCGTCACCATCCTGGGCATCGACGAAGCCGACAGTGCGCTGAACCAGGTGAGCTGGATTTCGCCGATTGCGCGCGCGCTGCTCAAGGCGCGTGTCGGTGACGAGGTCAAGCTGGCCACGCCGGCCGGCATCAAGGACATTGAAGTGGTCGAGGTCCGCTACCCGGCGTCCGCAGCAGGCGCCTGAACCTCGTATCAGACGCCGGGTTTGATGCGCTGGACGCGCAAGACGGACGGCGTGCGTTTGACGCTGCGCATGACCGATGCGAGGTGTACGCGGTCGCGCACCTGCACGCCGAAGCGCAGGTCGCTCGCGTCCTGCGCCGCCTCCTGCGCCATGTCGACGTGGGTGATGTCGGCTTCGGCACTGGCCAGCGCCGAGGCGACCCGGGCCAGCACACCCTTGCCGTTGGTGACGGTCACCAGCAGGCCGGTTTCGAAAGCGCGGGCCGGGTCGTCGGACCAGTCCACCGCAATAAAACGTTCGCTGTCGCGGTGCTGGAGTTTTTTGGCCACCGAGCAGTCCTCGGTGTGGACCACCAGGCCCTCGCCGCGGCCCAGGTAACCGACGATATCGTCGCCGGGAATCGGGCGGCAACAGGTCGCAAACTTGACCGACGCGCCTTCGCTGCCGTCGAGCACCAGTGCGCCCTGCGAGATCGATTCATGGGCGGTGTAACGCTCGCGGCTCATCAGCAGCGGGTCGGGTTTTTCGCCGGTTTCGCCCAGCAGCGTGACGATGCGTTTGGCCACCATGCTGGCGATGCGTTTGCCCAGGCCGATGTCGGTCAGCAGGTCGGCGCGCGAACGGTTGCCGGAAAAGCGCAGGATTTTTTCCCAGGTGGCGTGATTGAGGTCGTCGTCGTCGGGCAGGCGTTCTATGCCTTCGGCGCGCAGCGCCTGGGCCAGCATTTTTTCGCCCAGGTCCTGCGATTCGGTCAGCGCCATGGTCTTGAGGTGATGGCGGATTTTCGATCGCGCCTTGCCGGTGCGCACAAAACCCAGCCAGGCCGGGTTCGGGCTGGACACCGACGCGGTGATGATCTCGATCACGTCGCCGTTGCGCAATTCCGAGCGCAGCGGCACCTGCTCGCCGTTGACCTTGGCCGCGACGGCGCGGTGGCCCACATCGCTGTGGATGGCGTAGGCGAAATCGACAATGGTCGCGCCGCGCGGCATCGCCATGATCTGGCTTTTCGGCGTGAAAACGTAAACGGCATCGGGAAACAGGTCGATCTTGACGTGGTCCCAGAACTCGGCGGCGTCCCGCGTTTCGTGCTGGATGTCCAGCAGCGACTGCAGCCACTGCGTACCCAGGCGTTGTGAGGCATCACTCTCGGGATCGGTGGCCTTGTACAGCCAGTGCGCGGCGACGCCCGATTCGGCCACGATGTGCATGGCGTCGGTGCGCATCTGGAACTCGATGCTGGTGCCGAAGGGGCCGACCAGGGTGGTGTGCAGCGACTGGTAGCCGTTGACCTTGGGGATCGCGATGTAGTCCTTGAACTTGCCGGGCAGCGGCTTGTAGAGCTGGTGCAGCACGCCCAGCGCGGTGTAGCAGGCGGTGACACCGCCGACGATGATGCGAAAGCCGTAGATGTCGGTGACCTGCGCAAACGACAGGTGTTTTTCGTCCATCTTGCGGTAGATCGAATACAGCGCCTTTTCGCGCCCGTAGATATGGACCTGGATGCCGGCACTGGCAAAGGCCGCATCCACCTCTGCCTGCACCCGCTTGATGACGTCGCGGCGGCGCCCGCGTGCCCGGGCCAGCGCCTTGGTCAGCGTCGCGTAACGCCAGGGATACAGGTGCTGGAAAGCCAGGTCCTGCAGCTCGCGGTAGGTGGTGTTCAGGCCCAGGCGGTGCGCAATCGGCGCGTAGATGTCCAGGGTTTCGCGCGAGATGCGGCCCCACTTGCTGCGCGGCACGTCGCCCAGCGTGCGCATGTTGTGGCTGCGGTCGGCCAGCTTGATCAGGATCACGCGCACATCACGCGCCATCGCCAGCAGCATTTTCCGGAAGGACTCGGCCTGGTTTTCTTCGCGGGTGTTGAACTCCAGCTTTTCCAGCTTGGTCAGCCCATCGACCAGCTCGGCCACGGGCGCGCCGAAACGCTCGATCAGCTCGGGTTTGGTGACGCCGCAATCCTCGATCGCGTCATGCAGCAGCGCCGCCATCAGGGCCTGCGCGTCGAGTTTCCATTCGGCGCACTGCTGGGCGACCGCAATCGGGTGCGTGATGTAGGGCAGGCCGCCATTGCGGATCTGGCCGAGGTGGGCCTCGTCGGCAAAACGGTAGGCCTGACGGACGTTGTCAATGTCGGCCGGGCTCAGGTAGTCAAGTTTGGCGGTGAGCGCGGCAAAACTCGCCGCGGCTGCGTTCGCGGCAGCCGGGGTCGACTTGCTGTTGGCGGGTGGGGAAACCAGGGCGCTCATGCCTTAAATGTATCGTGGCGGCGATCAAACACGCGAAGCACGGTCTTTGGCGCAACACCCGGAAACAAAAAAGCACCGCGTGGCGGTGCTTTTCAGGGGGCCAGGGGGCTTCAGCTCGGGACTTTTTTCAGCATTTCCAGGCCGATTTTGCCTTCGGCGATTTCGCGCAGCGCGGTCACGCCGGGCTTGTTTTTGCTCTCGATCTTGGGCGCATGGCCCTGGCTGAGCATGCGGGCGCGGTAGGTCGCGGCCAGAACCAGCTGGAAGCGGTTCGGGATTTTTTCCAGGCAGTCTTCAACAGTAATGCGGGCCATGGGGGATCTCCGGGTAAATGGGAACGGTGAAACGGGGGCAACAGATCAGGTGATGTGCAGGGCCTTGAAGGTCTCGGCACGGGCGCGTCGCTGCGCTGCAAACTTGAGCCGTTGGGCATGAACAATGGTTTTCAGGTCGAAAACGGCTCGTTCAAATAACTCGTTGATTATAACGAAGTCGAATTCGCGGGCCTGGGCCATCTCGACAGCGGCGTTTTGCAGGCGTAATTCAATCACGTCGGGCGCATCCTCGCCGCGCCGTTCCAGCCGTGAGCGCAGTTCTTCCCAGCTGGGCGGCAGGATGAAGATCAGCACCGCGTTGGCGAAGATGCGCTTGATGTTGATGGCGCCCTGGAAGTCGATTTCCAGGATCACGTCGGCGCCGGTGGCCACCCGTTCCTCGATGGTCTGGCGCGAGGTGCCGTAACGCTGGCCGTGCACATGGGCCCATTCGAGGAAGGAGTCGCGCAGCACCATGCCGTCGAACTCCTCGGAGGAAATGAAAAAATACTCGCGGCCGTGTTTTTCCTGGCCACGCGGTGGCCGGGTGGTGTGTGACACGGCCGGCTGCACGCGGGCGTCCAGCTCCATCAGCGCCTTGACCAGGCTGGATTTTCCTGCGCCACTGGGGGCGGCGACGACAAACAGGTTTCCGGGGTAATCCATAGGTGTTGTGACTGGTTTTTCTGGATGTGCTGCGCTGGCAGGGGTGCTTACTCTATGTTCTGGACCTGCTCGCGAATCTGCTCGATCAGCACCTTCATGTCGACCGAGACATGGGTCAGCTCCAGCGATCCCGATTTGGAGCCCAGGGTATTGGCCTCGCGGTGCAGCTCCTGGATCAGGAAGTCCAGGCGTTTTCCGACCTCGCCGCCGGCCGTCAGCAGGCGGTCGATTTCCTCGAGGTGGGAGCCGAGGCGCATGATTTCCTCGGCCACGTCGATGCGGATGGCAAACGAGGTGGCTTCGAGCAGGGCCCGGTCCTGCGCGGCTTCGGGCAGAGTCGTGCCATCGGTCAGGGCCATGGCCTCTTTCCAGCGCTCCATGAAGCGGGCTTTTTGCTGCTCGACCAGTTTGGGGACCATGGGCGTGGCCGATGCAGCCAGTGCCCGCAGCTGGGCGGTACGTTCCAGCAGCATCTGCGCCAGCCGCGCGCCCTCGCGCTCGCGGGCCGACAGCAGCTCCTTGAGGGCTTTTTTGGCGAGTTTGAGCAGCTCGTCGCTGTAGTCGTGGGTGGTTTTGTCTTCCCCGGCAGCCATGCGCAGGATGTCGGCCACACTGAGCGCCGCCGCACCGGGCAGCCAGGAGCGCACCGTGTCCTCCATGGAGCCCAGACGCTGCAGCGTGGCCGTGGCCGGTGCCTTGAGGCCTGCGCCCGAAGTTCCTTCCAGCGAGACGCGTATTTCGACCTTGCCGCGCTTGAGTTTGCCGGTCAGCAGCTCACGCAGCGCCGGCTCGGCCTGACGCAATTCATCGGGCAGGCGGAAGGCCAGATCCAGAAAGCGGCTGTTGACCGAGCGTATTTCCACACCGAGTCGCGCATGGGTGCCGGAACCCGCATCGGCTTCCGGGGCGCTGTGGGCAGGGGTGGACTGGACGGCTGCATAGCCTGTCATACTGTAAACTGACATTCGTAATACGCTTTTCTAGAGTCAACAGGAGGGGTGATCCCGTCACCTTGCTTTAATCCCGAATTATGTCAAAGGTCAAGCCAGCGCCACTCCCCCCCGATACCGTCATTGGTGGCTATCGCGTTGTGCGCAAGCTGTCGGCCGGCGGGTTTGGGGTAGTTTACTTGGCTGTCGACAACGAAGGGCAGCAGGTCGCCATCAAGGAGTACCTGCCGTCCTCGCTGGCCAGCCGCCCGCCCGGTGAGCTGCTGCCGCAGGTGCAGCCTGAAAAACTCTCGCTGTACCGTCTGGGCCTGAAGAGTTTCTTCGAGGAAGGGCGCTCGCTGGCCCAGATCTCCCACGCTTCGGTGGTGAGTGTGCTCAACTTCTTCCGCGAAAACGAAACCGTGTACATGGTCATGAACTACCTGGAGGGGGGCACCCTGCAGGACTTCATCATCACGGCGCGCGAGCTCAAAAAGCAGAAGGTGTTCCGCGAATCGACCATCCGTTCGCTGTTCGACGAGATCCTGCGCGGGCTGCGCATCGTGCACCAGCACAAGATGCTGCACCTGGACATCAAGCCGGCCAACATTTTCATCACCGACGACAACAAGGCGGTGATGATCGACTTCGGCGCCGCGCGCGAGGTGCTGAGCAAGGAAGGCAACTTCATCCGTCCGATGTACACGCCCGGCTTCGCGGCGCCGGAAATGTACCGTCGCGATTCGTCCATGGGCCCCTGGACCGACATCTACGCGATCGGCGCCTGCATTTACGCCACCATGCAGGGTTATCCGCCGAATGACGCGCCGCAGCGACTTGAGAAAGACCGTCTGTCGCTTGCACTGTCCCGCTTGCGCGGCGTGTATTCGGACAACCTGATTGAAGTGGTTGAATGGTGCATGTCTCTCGATCCCCTGTCGCGGCCGCAATCGGTATTTGCCTTGCAGAAGGAGCTCAGCCGTGAGGGTGAGCGGCGCTACACCAAGCTGACGGTCGGCGAAAAAATGCGCCTGCAGTTTGACAACATGGTGTCGGACACCAAGAAAAGCGCGCGCAAGGCCACCGGCTTCGCGACAAGGTTCAAATGAAATTCTCCGTCTTCCAGGTCAGCCGCAAGGGCGGCCGTGAAAAGAACGAAGACCGCATGGGTTATTGCTACACCCGTGAGTCGGGCCTGTTTGTGCTGGCCGACGGCATGGGCGGCCATCCTGAAGGCGAAGTGGCGGCGCAGCTCGCGCTGCAGACGATTTCTGCGCTGTACCAGAAGGAAGCCCGGCCGCTGGTCCGGGACACCACCGAATTCCTGTCGACCGCGCTGATGGCGGCGCATCACCAGATCATCCGTTACGCCAGTGAAAAAGGCATGCTGGACACGCCGCGCACCACGGTGGTTGCCGCCATCCTGCAGGGCACCGGCGCGACCTGGGTGCATTGCGGCGACTCGCGGCTGTACGTGGTGCGCGATGGCGAGTTGCTGACCCGCACGCGTGACCACTCCTACCTCGAGCAACAGAACGCCGGCGTCATCAAGCTCGAGCGCATCAACCGCAACATCCTGTTCACCTGCCTGGGTTCACCCTCCAAACCGGTGTTCGACATTGCCGGCCCGGTGGTACTGCAGCAGGGAGACAAGCTGATGCTCTGCTCCGACGGCCTCTGGGGCAGCCTGACCGACGCTGAAATCGTGCGCCACATGGCCGCCAACGGCGTGTCCGACGCCGTGCCCGACATGGTCGAACATGCGCTGCGCAATGGTGGCGAACATGGTGACAACGTGACGGTGCTGGCGATGGAATGGGAAACCCCTGACGCCTTTGAATCGACGCGCGGTGTCTCGACCGACAGCATCATGGACGGCGTGTTTGCCTCGACCATCCAGGCCGGCGTGCTCGACACCGGCGTGGAAGACCTCGACGACGCGGCCATCGAACGCTCGATTGCCGAAATCAACGAGGCGATACGCCGCTCTGCCGCCAAAAAGGTCTGAAGTCTGACCCGGGTGCCGGTGACTGCCGGTGCCGCCCCTCCCGATTTTTGATCCTTCTCCAGCCCCGGCGTGCCGCGCCAGAAAGCCTTTGCCATGAGTTCATTTGAAAGAAGCAGCGCCCGTGCGGCCGACCAGCTCCGCCCCGTGCGCATCACCCGCGCCTACACCGCCTACGCCGAAGGCTCGGTGCTGATCGAGTTCGGCAACACCAGGGTGTTGTGCACCGCGTCGGTCGAGGAAAAAGTCCCCGGCCACAAAAAGGGCAGCGGCGAAGGCTGGGTCACGGCCGAATACGGCATGTTGCCGCGCGCCACCCACACCCGCAGCGACCGCGAGGCCGCGCGCGGCAAACAGAGCGGCCGCACGCAGGAAATCCAGCGCCTGATCGGCCGTTCCATGCGCGCGGTGTTCGACCTGAAAAAATTGGGCGAGCGCACCATCCACCTCGACTGCGACGTGATCCAGGCCGACGGCGGCACCCGCACCGCCAGCATCACCGGGGCTTTTGTCGCGGCGCAGGACGCCGTCAACAAACTGCTGGCGGACGGCAAACTCAAGGAGACGCCCATCCTGGGCCATGTCGCCGCGATTTCCGTCGGCATCGTGCAGGGCACACCACTGCTTGACCTCGAGTACATCGAGGACGTCGGTTGCGACACCGACATGAACGTGGTCATGACCGGCGCCGGCCACTACGTCGAGGTGCAGGGCACGGCCGAGGGCGCGGCGTTTTCCCGCAAGGAGATGGACGCGCTGCTGCTGCTGGCCGAAAAAGGCATCAGCGAGCTGGTCGTCCTGCAGCAGCAGTCGCTATCGAAATAATAGCTGTCAGCCCCCGTCAGACGGGGGCCGGAGCCCTGTTTCATTATGAAAATTGTCCTCGCATCGAACAATGCAGGCAAACTGGCTGAATTGCAGGCCATGCTGGCGCCGCTCGGCGTGACCCTGGTCAAACAGGCCGAACTCGGCATCGGCGAGGCGGAAGAGCCTTTCCGGACCTTTGTCGAAAATGCGCTGGCCAAGGCGCGCCATGCCTCGCAGGCCAGCGGCCTGCCGGCGCTGGCTGACGACGCCGGCCTGTGCGTCGATGCCTTCGGCGGCCTGCCGGGTGTCGACACCGCCTATTACGCCACCCAGTTCGGTTATGCCAAGGGCGATGACAACAATGTGCGCGCCCTGCTGGAGCAGATGGACAGCATCTCCCATCGCCGTGCCGCCCTGGTCAGCACGCTGGTCGCGGTGCGGTCTGCCGACGACCCGGAGCCGCTGATCGCGGTGGGCCGCGTCACCGGCGAAATTGCGCGTGAACCGGCGGGCAGCAACGGTTTCGGTTTCGACCCGGTGATGTTCATCCCGGCCTTCGGCAAGACCTTTGCCGAACTGCCGGTCGAGGTGAAAAACGCCAACAGCCACCGCGGCATGGCGGCGCGCCAGATGATGGACCTGATGCGCGAACGCTGGTTGTAGCAAACATGGCCTTCCCGATCCCGGTCGTCAGTGCCGCGCCTCCTGCGGAAAGCGGTGGCGCGCTGAAAGACATCCAGCACTACATGCGTAGCGGCACCCTGCGGCTGGCCGCCTTGCCGCCGCTGTCGCTTTATGTGCACCTGCCCTGGTGCCTGAAGAAGTGCCCCTACTGCGACTTCAACTCGCACCAGAGCCCCACCGAATTGCCGGAACAGCGCTACCTCGACGCGCTGATGGCCGACCTGGAGGCCTCGCTGCCGCTGGTCTGGGGCCGCACCGTGCACAGCATCTTTATCGGCGGCGGCACGCCCAGCCTGTTTTCACCGCAGTCCATCGACCGGCTGATCGGCGACATCCGTGCGCGCCTGCGCCTGGAGCCCGACTGCGAAATCACGCTGGAGGCCAATCCCGGCACTTTCGAGAAGGACCGCTTCAAGGCTTTCCGCAGTGCCGGCGTGACACGGCTGTCGATCGGTGTACAGAGTTTTGACGACGCGCATTTGCAGGCGCTGGGTCGCGTGCATGACCGCGCGCAGGCGATTGCCGCGGTCGAGGAAGCCGCCCAGGCCTTCGACACCTTCAACCTCGACATCATGTACGCCTTGCCGGGCCAGACGCTGGCCGGGCTGGAGGCCGACATGCGGCAGGCGCTGGCCTTTGACCCACCACACATCTCGATCTATCACCTGACGGTCGAGCCCAACACCGTGTTTGCCAAGTACCCGCCGGTGCTGCCGGAGGAGGACGACGCATATGCGATGCTGGACCGCATCAGCGAGATGACGGCTGACGCAGGCATGGAGCGGTATGAAGTGTCGGCCTATGCCAAACCGGGCCACCGCTGCGCGCACAACCTCAACTACTGGCAGTTCGGCGACTACCTCGGCATAGGCGCCGGCGCCCACAGCAAGCTCAGTTTTGCGCACCGCGTGGTGCGCCAGGTGCGTTTTCGCGACCCCAATCTCTACATGGACAAGGCGCTGGCCGGCACCCCGGTGGCGCAGGACAGCGAGGTGGCGCGCGCCGACCTGCCGTTCGAGTTCATGCTCAACACGCTGCGCCTGCGCGACGGTTTCAAGCTGCAGGACTTCAGCGAAAAAACCGGCCTGCCGCTGACCGCGATCCAGGCCGGGCTGGACCAGGCCGAGCGCCAGGGCCTGATCACGCGCGACTTTGTGCAGGTGAAACCGACCGAACGCGGCTTCGATTTCCTCAACGACCTGCAGGCGCTGTTCCTGCCTGAATAAACGGGCAGCAAGCCGCTCAGGGTTTGCGCTTGGCCTCGTAGGCCGCAATCGCCTTTTTCAGGTCGCTGTGTTCTTCGCAGGGCATGAAACACAGCTTGTCGAGCGCCGCCAGGTGCTGTCTGGCTTTGGGCACATCGTTGACCATCAGGTAAGCCTCACCCACATACTCATGCGCGCCGCGGTGTTTGGGGTTGATGCGCAGCGCCTCGCCGTAGTGCTTGAACACCAGCGCCATGTCGGGGTTCGCGCCCTTGCGGATCGAATAGGCGTACAGGTTGTGGTAATCGGCGTTCTGCGGCGAGCCGGCCAGCGCCTTCTGCAAGCCCGCCTGCGCAGCGGGCCAATCCTTCCTCGCAATCGCAGCCTGCGCGGACGCCAGCACCGGATCACCTGAAGGCCCGCCGTACTCGCTGACATCGCCGGCGGCAAAGGCTGCGGCAGACGCAGACAGGCAACTGACAAGCAGAAGTCGTGTGAAGTGGTTCATGGCCGGAACTCCTTTTTTGGCGGTGAAAGGGGACAGTTCGGGGTGGCCCACAAATCCTAGCGCGTTAGGGGTTGCGGGTAAATCGAGAATTCCCTGCCCGGGACGCAGCGCACAGGCACAAAAAAGCCACCGAGAGCAAGGGCTGTCGGTGGCTGTGGTTCTGGCGGAAGAGGTGAGATTCGAACTCACGGATAGTTTCCCATCGCCGGTTTTCAAGACCGGTGCAATCGACCACTCTGCCACTCTTCCAAGGTTTGTAGTTTAACCGGAACAGTTCAGCCAGACGCCGGCGGCACGGGCCTTCTTCCCCAAAACGCCCGTCTGTAGCTGCGCCGGGTTGGCTGGCGCCATGGGGTGTAATAGTCCGTACGCAAACTCATCTGGAAACCGCATGAACTCACCTGGCGAACAAGCGCGTCCTCCTGCACCCAGGATTGGAAAAATTGCATTTCTGTTGCTGGCTGCGGCGCTGCTGGGCGGATTTGCGTTTGTCTATCGCGCGCATGTGGAGGAGTACTGGCTTTACTTTTCTTCGGACCGGCAACCGCTGGCGTTCAAGTATTCCGATCTTTCGGAGGACTGGACCGAGCGGACACTGCACGAGCGGTTCAAGGGCTTTCCGGTCCGGTGTTTTCATGAAGCAGGCAACCACCTGGGGGACAGAGTCTGCGGGGTGGATGCGAAATCACACAACGGCGTCCCTGTTCTTTTTCTTTCGTTTTTCTTTTCCTCGGGCAGGCTGTCCTATGTGTCGATCAATATTCCATGGTGGTCACATGCACAAGGCCGGCGGGCCATTGAGGCCGAGCTGGGCCCGCCCGTTGCCGCACAGCTTCTTCCGACAGGTGGCGTCAGGCTTCTTGGCTGGCGCTTGCCGCAGGGGGCGGGCTTGTTTTACAACCGCGACAGAGACAGCAACCCCTTGGTGTGGAACGCGATTTTCTGGAACAGTGCGTCCACCTGCAAGTCCGGTCGATGCTTCACCGGTGACTAGCGCAACTGCCGGCTGTCAGCCCTGCAGCATGCCCTTGCTCTCGATAAACGCCACCACCTCCGCCAGCCCGGTGTTGGTCTTCAGGTTGGTCATGACAAAAGGTTTGAGGCCCTTGGCGGTCGTGCGCATGCGGATGGTGTCGGCTTCCATCACGGCCAGGTCGGCGCCCACGTAGGGGGCGAGGTCGGTCTTGTTGATGACGAACAGGTCGCTTTTGGTGATGCCAGGTCCGCCCTTGCGCGGGATTTTTTCGCCGGCGGCGACGTCGATCACGTAAATCGTCAGGTCGCTGAGTTCGGGGCTGAAGGTCGCAGCCAGGTTGTCGCCGCCGGACTCGACAAACACCACGTCGGCATCGGGAAAATCTTCGAGCATGCGGTCAATCGCCTCGAGGTTGATCGACGCGTCTTCGCGGATCGCGGTGTGCGGGCAGCCGCCGGTTTCCACACCCATGATGCGTTCGGCATCGAGGGCGCCGCTGACGGTCAGGATGCGCTGGTCTTCCTTGGTGTAGATGTCGTTGGTGATGGCCACCAGGTCGTACTTTGTCTTCATGGCCTTGCACAACATCTCGAGCA
>CALRTF020000117.1:0-11983 GCA_943370985.1 Paenacidovorax caeni | reverse complement strand
CTGGCGGTCGAGATGAACCGCGAATCGGCCCGCATCGCGCGCGCCGCCTGCGACAGGTTTTCCACCGCGGACCGGCCGCGGTTTGTGGTCGGCGCGCTCGGCCCGACCCCCAAGACCGCCAGCATCAGCCCCGACGTCAACGACCCGGGCGCGCGCAACACCAGCTTCGAGGAGCTGCGCAAGGCCTATTACGAGCAGACCGAGGCGCTGGTCCAGGGCGGCGCCGATGTGCTGCTGGTCGAAACCATTTTCGACACACTCAATGCCAAGGCCGCGCTGTTCGCCATCGACGAGTATTTCGACAACAGCGGCGAGCGCCTGCCGCTGATCATCAGCGGCACCGTCACCGACGCGTCCGGCCGCATCCTCAGCGGGCAGACCGTGACCGCGTTCTGGCACAGCGTGCGCCACGCGCAGCCTCTGGCCGTCGGCCTGAATTGCGCGCTCGGCGCGGCGCTGATGCGCCCCTACATCCAGGAACTGGCGCGGGTCGCCGGCGACACCTACATCAGCTGCTACCCCAATGCCGGCCTGCCCAATCCGATGAGCGACACCGGTTTCGACGAAACGCCCGACGTGACCTCGCGCCTGCTGCGCGAGTTCGCCGACGAAGGCCTGGTCAACATCGTGGGCGGTTGCTGCGGCACCACGCCCGAGCACATAGGCGCCATCCACCAGGCGGTCGAGCCGCTGGCGCCCCGGCGCATCCAGCGCGGCTTCTTTTACAAGGAAGCGGCTTGAGGCGCTGAACCCCGCGGTGGGCTTGTCCATCCGGACTGGATGCGGGGTGCATGTCGGCTCGCTCTTGCTGTAGGGTCTGCCCGAAAGCCGGGTCTCGCCCCGGCGGGCGACTCACTTTCTCTTGCTTCGCCAAAAGAAAGTGAGCAAAGAAAAGGCGACGCTATGGTCTGGGTCCCTCCGCTTCGCTGCGGGCAAGCTGCGGTGCTCGCAAAAAATGGGGTCGAGCTAGCACTCTCCCGTCTCAGACAATCGCTCGCCCTGATCCGTTTTCGGCTGCGCTCCTCGGCCCAGCCCGACGGGTGGGGAACAAGCAATGCGGGGAAAAGAGTCCGGAGTCCTTGAAGCGCTTTGCGCTTCAAGGACGAGACTCCCAACAGACCGTCATGTTTGCACGCGAGCGCAGCGCACGCGGCCACATGAAGTCCCCCTCAATCGCCCAGCGGGGCGAGGGAGGGGTTAGGGGTGGGAGTGGGGAGTTGAAACTGCTGTCTGCAACGAACCCGGGACGCAGCGTGATGCACAGGACCTGCACGGTCTTGGGCAAGATGACTGCCCAAAAAATCCCGCCCGCACCGTTTTGATGCGCGGCGCCAAAGCGGCCGCGTGTATTGACGCGCAAAGCCGACAGATGTCCTTGCATGGAACATTTTTCATCTTCGTGTAAGCATTGTTGGCGATAAGGTCAATCAGTGTTTGACCTGATCGGAGAGATGTATGTCCTCTTGCCTCCCCACCGTTCGCGCGGCCTGTCTGCTGGCGCTCGCCCTGCTGCTTCCGGCCGCGGCTGTCGCGCAGACTGATGGCGTGTTTCCCGACAGGGTGGTGATCCACCATGTCGGCCCGCTGTCCAAGAGTGTGCTGGCGGCGTCCAACCAGGAAGCCATCGCCGGCGCCAATCTGTACTTCGAGCGCATCAATGCCCGCGGCGGCGTCAACGGGCGCAAGATCGTGCTGGAGACCAGCGACGACAACCAGGATGTCAAAAAATCCGGGGAGCTCACCAGGGCGGTGATTGCCAAAGAGAGCGCCATCGCCTTTTTCATGCCGCGGACCTCGCCGGTGATCGATGTGATGATGCCGCTGGTGGAGGCGGCGGCGATTCCGCTGATCGCGCCGCAGGTGGGGCCGGATTCGGTGACCGAGCCGATGAAGCGCCATGTGTTTGCCGTGCGCGCCAGCTACAGCGCCGAGGTCGAGCATGTGATCCGGCTGCAGAATTCCTTTGGCCGGACCCGGTTTGCCGTGATCGGCGCCACCGGCTCGTTCGGCGACAACGTGGTCAAAAGCGCCGAACGTGCGCTGGCGGCGCTGTCGCTGAAGCCCGCCGGCATCGTGCGGGTGGACGAGCGCAACCCGGACATCACCGACGCGCTGAAAGTGATGGCAGCCGCTGCGCCCGAGGTGGTGATCTTCGGCTGCGCGGCCAAGTGCGGCTCGGACTTCGTCAAGGCCTACAACAAGGCCGGCCAGCGCACCCAGTATGTGGCGCTGTCCAACTCCAGCAACTCCCAGTTTGTGCAGGCCCTGGGCGACCAGGGCCGGGGCGTGATCGTGATGCAGGTCGCGCCCTCGCCGAGTTCGCCGCGTTACGCGGTGTCGCGCGAGTTCAAGGCGGCGGCCGACGCGGCCAAGCTGCCGATCACCTATGCGGCCATGCAGGGCTGGCTGTCGGCCCGGCTGGTGGTGGAGGGCCTGCAGCGCGCCGGCAGCAAACCCACCCCGGCTTCGCTGACCAATGCGCTGGAGGGCATGCAGAACTTCAACATGGGCGACTACATGATCAACTACGGGCCGCGCCAGCGCGCCGGCTCGCAGTTCATCGAGCCCACCATGATCGGCGCCTCCGGCGGCTTTGTGTACTGAGGCCGCAGCGGCCGCCTGGCGCGGGCCCTGAACGGCGCGGGCCGGCCAGGCCGGGATTCCCGCAAGCTGCCAGAATCGCTGCATGAATTTTTTCAGGGACCTGAACCTTTCCGCCTTCACCGCCGGTTTCGTCGCCGTTCTCGTGGGTTTCACCAGTTCGGTGGCCATCGTGTTCCAGGCGGCGCAGGCCTTCGATGCCACGCCGGCGCAGATCAGCTCGTGGATGTGGGCGCTGGGCCTGGGCATGGGCCTGTGTTCGGCGCTGCCCTCGCTGTGGCTCAGGCAGCCCGTGATGGTGGCCTGGTCGACGCCGGGGGCGGCGGTGCTGGCCACCGCCGGGCTGGCCGGCGGCTTCTCCATGGGTGAGGCGGTCGCGGCCTTCATGGCCAGTGCGGCGCTGATCACCTTGTTCGGAATCACCGGCTGGTTCGAAAAAACCATGAACCGCATCCCGATGGCGATTGCCGCGGCCTTGCTGGCCGGGGTGCTCGCGCGTTTCGGCATCCAGGCCTTCGCGGCGGCGCAGACCGCCCTGCCGCTGGTGCTGCTGATGCTGGCGATTTATCTGCTCGGCCGGCGTTTCCTGCCGCGTTATGCGGTGGTGCTGACCTTGGGGGGAGCAATTGTGTTCGCCGCGGCACGCGGCGAAATGGCCTGGTCGGCGATGAACTTCTCGCTGGCGCTGCCGATGTTTGTGGCGCCGCAGTTCAGCCTCGCCGCCATCGTCAGCCTGGCGTTGCCGCTGTTTGTGGTGACCATGGCCTCGCAAAACCTGCCGGGCGTGGCCGCGATACGCGCCGCCGGTTACGGGCCGGACGCGCCGGGCGGCGGCATTCCGGTGTCGAAAATCATCACGCTCAGCGGGGTGGCGACGCTGCTGCTGGCGCCCTTCGGCGCGTTTGCGCTGAACCTCAGCGCCATCACCGCCGCCATCTGCATGGGGCCGGAGGCGCACGAAGACCCGCGCAAGCGTTACACCGCGGCCGTGTGTTGCGGCGCCATCTATGTGCTGATCGGCATTTTCGGCGCGGCCGTGACCGGGCTGCTCACGGCCTTTCCGAAAGAGCTGGTGGTGGCAATCGCCGGGCTGGCCTTGCTGGGCACCATAGGCAGCGGGCTGGCGCAGGCATTGCGCGAGGAGTCGCACCGCGAGGCCGCGCTTATCACGTTTCTGGTGACGCTGTCGGGCGTGACGATTGCCGGGGTCGGCTCCGCGTTCTGGGGCGTGGTCGCCGGCGCGCTCGCGCTATTTGTACAACAATACCGGCAACGCGCCGCTTAGGCTGGCCTCCTGCCCACCCGATGGAACCCCATGAACATCCTTTTTATCGCCGACCCGCTGGCTTCGTTCAAGATCTACAAGGACACCACCTTTGCGATGATGCGCGAGGCGCAGCGGCGCGGCCACCGCATCAGCGCCTGCGAACAGCAGGACCTGATGTGGCAGCGTGGCTCGGCCGTGATGGCCCACGTGCGCGACATCACCCTGACCGGTGACGCGCAGGACTGGTTTGCCGAGCAGGGCACGCGCCAGGTCGCGCTGAAGGACTTCGACGCCGTGCTGATGCGCAAGGACCCGCCGTTTGACAGCGAATACTTCTATGCCACGCACCTGCTGGAGCAGGCCGAGCGCGACGGTGCCCGGGTGTTCAACAAGCCGCGCGCACTGCGCGACCATCCCGAAAAACTCGCCATCATGGAATTTCCGCAGTTCATCGGCCCCACGCTGGTGACGCGTAATGCCGAGGACATCAAGCGTTTTCACGCCGAGCACCGGGACATCATCCTGAAACCGCTGGACGGCATGGGCGGCATGGGCATCTTCCGCGTTGGCCCCGACGGGCTGAACCTGGGCTCCATCACCGAGACGCTGAACCGCCACGGCGCGCAAAGCCTGATGGTGCAGAAGTTCCTGCCCGAGATCGTCAAGGGCGACAAGCGCGTGCTGATCATTGGCGGAAAGTGTGTGCCGCACAGCCTGGCGCGTATTCCCCAGGGCAGCGAGGTGCGTGGCAACCTGGCCGCCGGCGGCCTGGGCGTGGCCTTGCCGCTGTCGGTGCGCGACCGCGAGATCGGCGAAGCGCTGGGCCCGGTACTGGCGTCGCGCGGCCTGCTGCTGGCCGGCGTGGACGTGATCGGCGACTGCGTGACCGAGATCAATGTCACCAGCCCGACCTGCTTCCAGGAAATTTTCGACCAGACCGGTTTTGACGTGGCAGCGATGTTTGTGGATGCGCTCGAAGCGGCCCTGAAATAAGCGCCAAATGGGCCTCCAGCCCCCGACTGGCAGGTGCTTTCAGCTCCTGATTTGATAGCGAGCCAGGCGCCGGCCGGCGCCTCAGGCGCGCAGCGCGCCGCCCTCGAAAACCTTGAGTTCGCCGGGCGCAAAAGCCACCCAGTGTTCATTGGTGGTCAGCGGCGCGGTCACCACCACGGCGACGCGGTCGCCCGGCGCGGCCTGTTCGGCGAAGTTGACGCTCAGGTCTTCATCGCTGAGCGTGGCATGGGAGAACGGGTGTTTGCGCTCCACGTGGTACAGGCTGGTGGAGGCATGGGCCCACAGCGCCAGCCCGTTGCTCAGCAGGAAGTTGAAGGTGCCGTGCGGCGCGATCTGTGCGGCCAGCTCGCGCAGGGTCAGCGTGAGTTCGCCGATGTCGGGCACGGCCGCATGCGACTTGGCCAGCTCCTGCATGATCCAGCAGAAGGCGCGTTCACTGTCGGTGTTGCCGACCGGTCGGAAGCTGCCGTGTATCCGCGGATTGAAATCCTTCAGGTCGCCATTGTGGGCAAACACCCAGTAGCGGCCCCATAACTCGCGCACAAACGGGTGGCAGTTCTCCAGCGCGACCCGGCCCTGCGTGGCCTTGCGGATGTGCGCGATCACATTGCGGCTCTTGATCGGGTAGCGGCGTATCAACTCGGCCACCGGTGACTGGAAGGCCGACTGGTGGTCGACAAAATGGCGCAGGCCGCGGTCGCTTTCGCTGCAGTCGCCGCCTTCGAAAAACGCGATGCCCCAGCCATCGCCGTGGTGGTCGGTGTTGCCGCCGCGTTGCGCAAAACCGGTGAAGCTGAAGGTCACATCGGTCGGCGTGTTGCAGTTCATTCCCAGCAGTTGGCACATGCTTCAGCTTTCCGTCGAAGGTGGGGGGGCGATGGCGGGGCGTAGCCTCCATGCGGCAAACATGGCCAGCACACACAGCGCGGCCAGCATCAGAAAGGCTTCGTTGAAGGCGGCCAGCCGCGCCGGGCTGCTGGCGGCCTGCGCCAGCGAATCGCCGTGCGCCGCGAGCCGCCACTCGAGCACGATACCGCACAGGCTCACGCCGATGGCGCCGCCCAGCATGCGCACAAAATTGATCGCGCTGGAGCCCTGGGAGATCAGGTCGGTGCCGAGGGCCCGCAGCGAACCCAGGTTCAGCGAGGGCAGGATGAAACCCAGGCCGATGCGCCCGAGGATGGCCCAGAGCACCAGCAGCCAGATCGCGCTGGCCAGCGTCACCGTCAGCATCAGCGCAAACGACAGCGCCAGCAGCGCCAGCCCGATGCTGACCAGCAGCCAGGTCGGCCGGCGGTCGGCCAGCCGGCCCACCAGCGCGATCGTGACGGCCAGCACAAAACCGGCGGGCAGCAAAATGCTGCCGACATAGGAGGCCGACAGGCCCAGGCCCAGCTGCATGTAGACCGGCAGCAGGTAGGTCGAGCCGAACAGTGCCGTGCCGTAAATGAAGGCCACGATGCTGCCCATGGCAAACGGGCGGTAGCTGAACAGCGCCAGGTTCATCAGCGGCTCGCGCCCGGTGGCGGCCATGCGCCGCTGCCAGGCCAGGAACACCCCCAGCGCGGCCGCGGCAGCGCCCAGCAGCAGCACGGCTTCGGCGGCCGAGCCGCCGTGCAGCGCCACCATGCCGTTGAGCAGGCACAGGGTGCCGACGCCGCCCAGCAGCAGGCCGCGCCAGTCCAGCGTGGCGCCCTTGCGGTTGGCCGCGGCGCCGCCCGGCGCGGTCACCGGCACGTAACGGTACGCCAGCCACAGCGAGGCCAGGCAAAAAGGCACAACCATGAAAAAGATCGAGCGCCAGCCGAACAGGTCGACCAGCACGCCGCCTATGCTGGGGCCGATCGCCGGCGCCAGCACCACGCCCATGCCGAAGATGCCGCTGGCGCGGCCCTGCTCGTGGGGCTGGAAGGCGCGCATGATGATGATGGCCGGAATCGGCTGCACCACGCCGGCGGCCAGGCCTTCGGCGACGCGCGCCCCCAGCACCAGCGCAAAACTGGTGGAAAAGCCGCCGACCACGCCGCCGGCCAGCAGCAGCAGCATGGTGCCCACATAGGTGCGGCGGTAACCGTAACGCGCCAGCAGCCAGGGCGTGGTCAGCATGGACACCGTCATCGCCACCATGAAGCCCGAGGTCACCCACTGGGCGCGCTCCTGGCCCAGCGTGAAATGCTGGCTCATGTCCGGGATCGCCACGTTGACGATGGTCGAGGACATGATGGAGGCCATGGTGCCGACCATCACCGACAGCAGCAGCAGCCAGCGGTAGCGCGGCCCGTAACGGGCCTGCAGCTCGGGCAGCGTGGAGGGCCGGCTCAAGGCTTTCCCGCGCGCGCTGGGGCCATCGCCTGAAACGCCGGCAGCGGCATCAGCTGCGTGGCTCCGACCAGAGCTTGCCGCCGGTGGCCCAGTTTTCGCGCTTGATGTCGGTGATGATGACATCCACCGACTCGGGCGTGACGGCCAGTACCTCGACGCTGACACGGGTCAGTTCGGCGACCAGCTTTTTCTTCTGCTCCAGCGTGCGGCCTTCCATCATTTCGACGTGGTAAGTGGGCATGGGATTCCTTGGGTTGGTTCAATCAGGGCCCCCATGATAAAAGCCCGGCGCTTCCCGTGCCTTTTCTGTCAGCAACGGCTGACAGCGGGACAAGGCAAGTCGGCGCAAGGCACGCGGGCAAACGTGGCAAACTTTGATTGCTCCAGCCGTGCAGGCATTGGCTTGTTGAGCTTCCGACTTTTGTGACCCCGGGAATTTTTTTGTCCAACACCACCGATTCGCCGCCCGATTCCGCCGCCCCCGATTTGCCGAGCCTGGCGGGGCGCGCCTACCGTTGCCAGTGCGGCTGCCCGGTGTTCTTCCGCAACAGCACCTGCCTGGCCTGCGGCACGCCGCTCGGTTACGACACCGTGCAGGCGCGCCTGTTGCCGCTGATGCCGGGCCAAGACCCGGACACCTGGGTCGAATGGCGGGCCGACGACGCCCCGGCCCCGCCTGTCAGCGATGTGCCGACGCCGGCTTACTTGCGTTGTGCCAACCTGCACACACCGGCGGCCTGCAACTGGCTGGTGCCCGTCGGCGAAGGCCAGCCGCAGATGCTGCTGTGCCGGGCCTGCCGGCTCAACCGCACCATTCCCGACCTGAACGACCCTGAACACCCGGACAACGGCGAACTCTGGGGCAAGGTCGAGCTGGCCAAGCGCCGGCTGGTGTCGGCCCTGCTCGCCCTCGGTCTGCCCCTGTCCTCGCGCGTCAGCGAAGACAGCGAAGGCGGACTGATGTTCGACTTCCTGCGTTCGCCCGACTACGGCCCGCACATCATGACCGGCCACAACACCGGCCTGATCACGCTGAACCTCAACGAGGCCGACGACGCCACGCGCGAAGCCGTGCGCAAGGCCATGCACGAGCCTTACCGCACCCTGCTGGGGCACTTCCGGCACGAGGTCGGCCATTACTACTGGGACCGGCTGATCGCCGGGACCGACTGGCTTGCGGGTTTCCGCGAGCTGTTCGGCGATGAAACCCAGGACTACGCCGCCAGCCTGCAGACCAATTACGCCCAGGGCCCGCGCCCCGACTGGGCGCTGCATTACGTCAGCGCCTATGCCAGCGTGCACCCGTGGGAAGACTGGGCCGAATGCTGGGCGCATTACCTGCACATCCGCGACACGGTGGACACCGCCTTGAGCTTTGGCCTGACCACCGACACGGCCCAGCTCGAATTCACGCCCTTCACCAGCGACGCGCTGTACCGGCCCGAACATCCCGATGCCGAGCGCTTCCTGGCCTTCCTCAATTGCTGGACGCGCCTGACCATGCTGCTCAACGAGATGTCGCGCGCCATGGGCCAGCCCGACTTCTATCCCTTCGTGCTGCCGCACGAAGTGGTGGCCAAGCTGCATTTCATCCATCTGGTGGTCAGCGCAGTCAACGAGCCGGCTGCGCCGTCCGATGCGCCCGACAGCGCCCCGAGTGGCTCACAAAGCCAGCCCCAGGATCAGGCCGGACAGGCTGGCAGCAACAACACCCAGGATCTGGAAGAGACCCAGTTGCAGTCCCAGGGCTTGGCCCCACAACTGCAAATGCAGGGCCAGAACAGCTTCTGAACTGCTGTCAGGCTGCGCCCGAACGCGCTCAGGCGGTGTCGGGATCCAGGTTTTTCATGTCCCAGGCGATACGCACCAGCTCGCTCTTGAGCTGCAAACGCGCTTCGGTGTCCAGCCCCGCCAGGCTTTGCGGCAGGCTCATGC
This sequence comes from Paenacidovorax caeni, assembly GCA_943370985.1. Taxonomy (GTDB): domain Bacteria; phylum Pseudomonadota; class Gammaproteobacteria; order Burkholderiales; family Burkholderiaceae_C; genus Polaromonas; species Polaromonas caeni_A. The sequence goes on along the minus strand of CALRTF020000117.1, from coordinate 2,844 downwards.
GGCGTGGCGAGATGGCGGGTCCGCGGGAGGCAAACACAATGCAGTTGCTTTTCTCGGCGGCCAGCACCTCGACCGCATTGCCGCTGAAGCTGCGGCTGATGCGGCCCGCCAGCAGGGCGTGGTCGGCGTGGTCGCTGTGCAGGTTGACCACCAGCACGCCATGGTCCGTGAGCGCGGCGAAACAGTCGTCGTAAAAACGCTGCGAACACAGCGCCGCCGGCTGGCCCTGGTGGTCGAAGCCATCGACCAGCAACACGTCGAAGGCCGGCGTTTCGTGCTGCAGGTAGGCCGCGCCATCGGCCGCAATCACCTGCAATCGCGCGTCGTCCTCGGGCACCTCGAACTCGCGGCGCAGCGCAATCACATGCGGATTGATCTCCAGTACCGTCATCCGGCTGCTGCCCAGCTGCCGGTGGCAGAACTTGGCCAGCGAGCCGCCGCCCAGGCCGATCATGCCGATGTGCGGGGGCGCGGGCTGGAACAGCAGAAAGCCCATCATGGTCCGGGTGTAATCAAGGTCCAGGTAGCCGGGCCGGCGCAGCAGCATGCGGCTTTGCAGTTCGCCCAGCGTGAAATGCAGGGACCGGGCGGCGCCGTCGTCGCGGACAAACGGCTTGACATACTGCAGCGACGCGAAATCGCCGCCGGCAGGCAGCGGCGTCACCGGACGTGGCCCCGGTTGCGCAGGTCGATCAGCACCGGCGGCAGGGCCATGGCCACCAGCAGCAGCGCAATCGGCAGGGTGGCGCTGAAACCCATGGCCTTGAAGGCCAGCGCGCCGGCGATGCCGCCCGCGAAAAACAGGCCCAGCAGGCTGGCGTGGATGAACAGCTTGTCGGTGTTGGCCTGGACGAACTGGATGTCGTTGGCCTTGCGCGAATGGTTCCAGTAGATCAGCCGGCCCAGTTCGATGCCGAGGTCGGTGATCACGCCGGTCATGTGGGTGGTGCGGATCTCCGCGTTCGAGATTTTGGTGACGATGGCATTTTGCAGGCCCATGATGAAACACAGCAGCAGCACCGCGGTCGGTACCAGCAGGCTGGCGAAGGACGTGAGGTTGGCCCCGACCAGGCCGAACAGCAGCAGCAGCGCCGCCTCCAGCAGCAGCGCCAGCGCGTATTTGCTGCGCAGCTCCTGGCGGCGTGCCCAGCTGATCAGCAAGGTGGTGGTGATGGCGCCGGCCACAAAAGCGGCCAGCGACACCAGGCCGGCCAGCGCCAGGCCGATGCTGCCCAGCACCAGGTCGTCGGCTACGGAAGAAACAATGCCGGTCATGTGCGAGGTGTAGCGGTGCACCGCCAGGAAACCGCCGGCATTGATGGCGCCGGCCACAAAGGCCAGGATGCCGCCGAACTGCCGGTTGCTGCGGCGTGTGCGCTCCTTGGCGGTGAGCTGGAGCAGGAAAGTCAGGACCATGGCAGACCCTGATTATCTGCCTGTGCCGGTGCCGGCCATCGGCGCGCCATGCTGTGCTATCAATTCAGTAGCTGACAATGACCACTGCATATGGGCTGAAGGCCTGAAGGCCCCGGGTCAAATCTCGATCTTGCTGCCCAGCTCGACCACCGAGTTGTTCGGCAGGTTCAGGAAGTCGGCCGCGCCGCTGGCGTTGTGGTGCATTTGCGCAAACAGCTTTTCGCGCCAGGGCATCATGCCGCCGCCTATGGTCGGCACCACCACGTCGCGCGACAGGAAATAGCTGGTGGTCATGGTCTCGAGTTCGCAGCCGCGTGTGCGCATCTGCTGCAGCGCCTTGGGCACGTCCGGGTCGTTCTTGAAGCCGTAGTGGATCACCACCTGCCAGCAGTTGTGGCCCAGCGACTCGATCACCAGGCGCTTGTCCAGGCCGATCCAGGGCACCTCGTGGTTGTGCACCGTGACAAACAGGTTCTGGTCGTGCAGCACCTTGTTGTGCTTGAGGTTGTGCAGCAGCGCATTGGGCACCACGCCCGGCTCGGCGGTCAGGAACACGGCCGTGCCCTCCACGCGCGCCGGCGGGCTGACAAACACCGCCTCCAGAAAACTCGTCAGGTCGATGGCGTCGGCGCGCAGCTTGTCGTTGAGCAGCGCGCGGCCCTGCTTCCAGGTCATCATGATGGTGAACATGACCACGCCGATCAGCACCGGGAACCAGCCGCCCGCGATAAATTTCAGCGCATTGGAGGCGAAGAACATCAGGTCGACCACAAAAAAGACGCCGGTGGCCCCGACACACAGGGCCAGCGGCAGCTTCCACCTGTAGCGGATCACGAAGAAGGTCAGCACGGTGGTGATCAGCATGTCGGTGGTGACCGCAATGCCATAGGCCGAGGCCAGGTTGGTCGAATTCTTGAACAGCGCCACCGCAATCACGATCGCGGCGAACAGTGACCAGTTGACGGCCGGGATGTAGATCTGGCCGGTTTCATGCACCGAGGTATGGCGGATCTGCATGCGCGGCAGGTAGCCGAGCTGGATGGCCTGCTTGCTGACCGAAAACGCCGCCGACAGCAGGGCCTGCGAGGCAATCACGGTGGCGGCCGTGGCCAGGATGACCAGCGGCACCAGTGCCCACTTGGGCGCCATCAGGTAAAACGGGTTGGCCACCGATTCGGGTGTGTAGATCAGCATCGCGCCCTGGCCGAAATAGTTGATCAGCAGCGCCGGCATCACCAGCACGAACCATGCCATGCGAATCGGTTTTTTGCCGAAGTGGCCGAGGTCGGCATACAGCGCTTCCGCGCCGGTGACACACAGCACCAGTGCGCCCAGCAGCACAAAGGTGATACCGGGATGCTGGAAGATGAAACGCAGCGCGTGGTGCGGGCTGACGGCGCCCAGTACCTCGGGGTGGGCCCAGATGTG
>CALRTF020000116.1:0-12107 GCA_943370985.1 Paenacidovorax caeni | reverse complement strand
CGCTCGGCGACTATTTGCGCGAGGCCATTTTTGAGCCGCTCGGCATGCTGGACACCGGTTTTGCGGTCGGCGCCGCCGACCAGCACCGCATCGCGGAGCCGCTTGCGCACGACCCCGACGGCGGCATTCCGCTGCGCGTGCTGGACCCGCGCCGCGCCGCGGCCATGCAAAGCGGCGGCGGCGGGCTGATGTCCACCGCCATGGACTACGCGCGTTTTCTGGCGTTCATGCGCAACCGGGGCGAGTTGCAGGGCACACGGCTGCTCGGTCCGCACACGGTGGACTTCATGACGGCCGATCACCTGGGCGCCATCCCCGTCAACGGCGATGTGCTGCCGCCCGGTTATGGTTTTGGCCTCGGCTTTGCCGTGCGCCGCGCGAGCGGCATCTCGTCCATGCCGGGGTCGGCCGGCCTGTATTACTGGGGTGGTATCGCCGGCACCACCTTTTATGTCGATCCGGCCCAGGACCTGTACGCCTTGCTGATGATCCAGGCGCCGAATCAACGTGACCACTACCGCCCGCTGTTCCGCAGCCTGGTGTACGCTGCCCTGCTGGACTAGGAGACAACCATGAGCCACGACCACGATCATGACCACGGCCACAGCCACGCGCCGGCGGCCACCGACTGGAAGCACGATGGCGTGCGTGTGATTCCGGGCGGCCAGCTCGACGGCAACGTGCCGTCCACGCCCGGCATGGACCGCAAGGCCGCCATCAATTTCGCGCGTGTCGGTGCGCAAAAACTCTGGGCCGGCACCGTCACCATCCATGCCAACGCCAAGACCGGCGCGCACCACCACGGCCATCTCGAAAGCGTGATTTACGTGGTGCGCGGCCGCGCCCGCATGCGCTGGGGCGACAGGCTCGAGTTTGTGGCCGAGGCCGGGCCGGGCGACTTCATCTATGTGCCGCCCTACGTGCCGCACCAGGAAATCAATGCCAGCCCGACCGAGGTTCTCGAATGTGTGCTGTGCCGCAGTGACGGTGAGGCCGTGGCCATCAATCTGGACATCGCACCGGCCGAGCAGCCCGAACAGGTGTTGTGGATTGATCCGACGCATCCGCGCGGCGGCGTGTAAAGCGCCGGCAAAGCGGGTGTGAGGCGGCGGTGAAGCCGGGCGCAAGTGCGCAAAACTGCACGTTTGCGAGGGTGCTGCGCATACCTTTACTTACGAATCTCACCACGTCCTACATCGCCGCTCACATGAACTGGGTACAACAGAGGCTCACACAAAGGAGTACCCATCATGGATACAAACAACCAGATTCCAGCAACGCCAGGCAGCCAGCCCGGTTTCCCTCAGCGCATGCAGCACAGCAAGGCGCTGATCGCCATCGTGGCCGTGCTCGGCGTGACGGTGATGGCACTGGCCGGTGTGCTGGTGGTCAATCGCTCCGATGCACAGCCGGGCGGCACCGAGGCGGTGGCCGTGGCCCCGACGACGCAGCCCAGCACAAGCGCCAAGCTCGCCAGCAACACGCCGGCTCCGGCCAAACCCGTGGTGCAGCAGCGTCCTGTCGTGGTGGCGCAGGCACCGGCCCCCAAGCCTGCGGTTTGCGCTGACTGCGGTACCGTCGAGTCCGTGACGCCGGTTCAGCGCCAGGGCCAGGTCAATGGCGTGGCCGTCGGCAACACCACCGTCGGTCTCGGCACGGTTGCCGGTGGCGTGATCGGTGGCCTGCTCGGCAACCAGGTCGGCGGCGGCAACGGCAAGACCGCCATGACGGTGCTTGGTGCGGCCGGCGGCGCTTTTGCCGGCAACAAGATCGAGCAGAACATGAAGAAAGTCACCGTCTACCAGGTGCGCGTGCGCATGAACGACGGCTCGACCCGCAACGTCGAGGTTTCCAGCTCGGTGCCGGTCGGCTCCAGGGTGATTGTTGAAGGCAACAACCTGCGCATGGCCTGATCCGGCCCCGCTGCGAGTCCCTCTCTGAAAAAGGCGTGATGCTGGCCATCACGCCTTTTTTTCGTGGTCGCCGGCAAGCTGCGTCGCCCCACGGCCCGCGAAGACTGTGCGAAGATTGCCGTCAGGCCCGTCCCGCCGGCGGATCCGCAACCCAAGAAAGAAACCCATGAAGGCCATCTGGAACGGCGCAGTGATTGCGCAAAGCGACGATATCGTGACCATCGAGGGCAACCACTACTTCCCCGAGAGCGCGCTGAACCGCGACTACGTCACCTTCAGCAACCACCACACCATGTGTGCGTGGAAGGGCCAGGCCAGTTATTACTCGCTGCTGGTCAACGGCGAGATGAACACCGATGCCGCCTGGTACTACCCCGATCCCAAACCCGAGGCCGAGGAAATCAAGGGACGTATTGCCTTCTGGAAAGGTGTGAAGATCGAAGCCTGAATTCAAGGAGTCCGGTCATGTTCAAGCACATCCTGCTGCCGGTCGATGGTTCTTCCACGTCGCTGATGGCGGTCGAGAAGGCCCGGGGCCTGGCCCAGGCCTTCGGCAGCGCCGTGACGCTGATTTATGTGATCGATCCTTATGCCTTCAGCGGTGTGGGTACCGACTTTGCTTACGGACAGGCGCAGTACCTCGGTGCGGCGACGGCGGAAGCCAAGGGCGCGCTGGGGGACGCCACCCGGTCCCTCGAAGCGGCCGGCATCACGGTGACCGCTTCCATTGTCGAGAGCCACGCGATTTACCGCGGCATCCTGGAAACCGCGAACTCCGTCGGCGCGGACCTGATCGTGATGGGCTCGCATGGCCGACGCGGGCTGGAAAAGCTCGTGCTCGGCAGTGTGGCGGCGCAGGTGCTGGCGCATGCTCACCTGCCTATCCTGATCGTTCGCGACTGAGCTGTTGGCGAGAGCTGCCGCTCTGTTGTCATCCTGGACGTGATCCGGGAACCATGCTGGCTAACTACGACCGTTCGGGCTGAGCTTGTCGAAGCCGTCTTTTCTCCAACCTTGCTCGGTGGGCCTGCACCTGTTGGCCGGGGGTTGCCCGGCGGCAACTCACTTTCTTTTTGCGTCGCCAAAAAGAAAGTAAGCAAAGAAAAGGCGACCCTGCTGTCTGCGTCCCTCCGCTTCGCTGCGGGCAAGCTGCGGTGCTCGGTCCAGCCGGGGTCGAGCTCGACTCGCTTCGCTCAAAATCGCTCGCCCTGATCCGTCTGGCCCTCCGCTCCTCGGCGCATACAGAAGGGTGGAGAAAGCCAATACCGGAAACCAAAGTCCGGAGCAGAAGAAGCGCGCAGCGCTTCTTCTGCGGGAATCCCAACGAACGGTCATGTTTGCACGCGAGCGCAGCACACGCGGCCAAATGAAGTCCCCCTCCATCGCCCAGCGGGGCGAGGGAGGGGCTAGGGGAGGGAGTGGGGAGTCAGACCTAATGCAGACGGCAACCTCGGAAAGTAGCGTGATGCCAATCTCTCTCCCGTAGGATGTCTCTGCATCCTGCCCCCGCTCCCTGCCAGTTACCATCTAGCCACAACACATCACCACCGGCCCCCAGGCCGGAGAGGAAAAAATCACATGCAACGCATCGTCATCGTCGGGGGTGGCGCCGGCGGGCTGGCGCTGGCCACCCAGCTCGGCAAGCGCCTGGGCAAAAAGGGACTGGCTGAGATCACGCTGGTCGACGCCGCGCGCACCCATGTGTGGAAACCGTTGCTGCACCAGCTGGCGGCCGGCAGCTTCGACACCCATGCCGAGGAAATCGAGTACCTGGCGCAGGCGCGCTGGAACCACTTCAAATTCCGCCTGGGCCGGCTCGAAGGGCTGGACCGTGCCAGCAAGACCCTGCAGCTGGCGGCCAGCCACGACGAGGCCGGCCGCGAGATCACACCGGCGCAGGAACTCGCCTACGACACCCTGGTGATTGCCGTCGGCAGCCAGACCAATGACTTCGGCACCCTGGGCGCGGCCGAACACACGATCAAGCTGGACAGCCCGCAGGCCGCCAAACGTTTCAACGACCGCCTGATCAACGCCTGCATACGCGCGCAGACCGTGCCGCGCAGCGCCGGCAGCGGCCGCCTGACGGTGGCCATCGTCGGCGGCGGCGCCACCGGGGTGGAGCTGGCCGCCGAGCTGCATGCCTCGGCGCGTGTGCTGGCCAACTACGGCTTCGACCACATCCACCCGGAAAAGGATTTGCAGATCGTGCTGGTGGAAGCCGCGCCGCGCCTGCTGGCGCAGCTGCCCGAGCGCCTGAGCGAGTCGGCGCTGCGCGAGTTGCGCAAGCTGGCGATCGAGGTGCACACCAATGAAAAGGTGGTCGAGGTGACCGAAAGCAGCCTGAAGATGGCCAGCGGCAAGGTGATCTCGTCCAGCCTCACGGTCTGGGCGGCCGGCGTCAAGGCCGGGGACTTTCTCAAAAGCCTGGGCGGCGCGCAGCCGCTGGAGACCAACCGGCTCAACCAGCTGGTCGTCAACGGCAACCTGCAGACCACCGACGCCAGCATTTACGCCTTCGGCGACTGCGCGGCCTGTCAGCAGCCCGACGGCACCTGGGTGCCACCACGCGCGCAAGCCGCTTACCAGCAGGCCATGTACCTGCTCAAGGCGCTGCCGCGCCTGCAGCGCGGCGAGGCGGTCTCGCCTTTTGTGTTCCGCGACCAGGGCTCGCTGGTGTCGCTGTCCGAGTATTCCTCGGTCGGCAGCCTGATGGGCAGCCTGACCAAGGGCAGCTTTTTTGTCGAAGGGCAACTGGCCAAGCTGATGTACTGGGCGCTGCACAAACAGCACCAGCTGGCGCTCGGAGGCTGGAAAAAAACCGCGCTGATCACCCTGTCGGAAATGATTGACCGCACCTACCGCCCGCGCATCAAGTTGCACTGATAATCAGCGGCATCCCCATCAACCCAACGGAGAAACCCCATGGCCAAAGGACAGACGCACAACAACAAGATGGTCAAGAAACCGAAAAAGGACACCTCGCCACCGAAGTCCGTGTCCCCCGATGCGGTGCGCCCGACCATCGTCACGCAAGTCCCCGTGCGCGGCAAGCTGAAAAACAAATAAGCCGGGCGCATGACGCAGCCCGCAACGCCCGGGGCGGCGCCGCCGCAAGCGGGCAATCCGCTGCACGGCGTCACGCTGGAAGCCATGGTCACCGCGCTGTCGGCGCACTATGGCTGGGAAGAACTCGGCCAGCGGATTGCGATCCGCTGCTTCACCTTCGAGCCCAGCGTGGCGTCCAGCCTGAAATTCCTGCGCAAAACGCCCTGGGCGCGCGAGAAGGTCGAAGGCCTGTACCTGTTCATGCTGCGCGAGCACCGGCGCGCCGCGCCCACCGTGCACAACTTCCCGCCACCCCGGGACCGGACGCCGGAGCCCTAAGCGCCCAGCGGGTTGGCAAACAGCAGCATCATGGCCACACCCACACCGATCAGGAAGTTGGCATCGATCAGCCCGGCCAGCAGGAACATCTTGACCTGCAGCGGCTCCATCAATTCGGGCTGGCGCACCGCGCCCTCGATGAATCGCCCGCCCATCACACCGATGCCCAGGCAGGCGCCGATGGCGCCCAGTCCGATCAAAAGGCCGGCGGCAATGGAAATCGCACCTGCGTCTGTCATGATTTTCTCCTTGGTTGAACAGTCTTCATGATGCCGGCCAGCCCACCGCAAAACCATTACCCCGCAGGTCATGCAGAGGTGGCACCCGGCTTGGAGCTGGTGTTTGCAGACGCCAGCCTGCTGGTGTTCAACAAGCCCGCCGGCCTGCTGTCGGTGCCCGGCCGGGGCGAGGACAAGCAGGACTGCCTGAGCACACGGGTGCAGCAGTTTTACCCCGACGCGCTGGTGGTGCACCGTCTCGACATGGCGACCTCTGGCCTGCTGCTGATGGCGCGCAGCATGGCGATCCAGCGCGCGCTGGGCACGCTGTTCGAGCGCCGTTTTGTCGCCAAGCGTTACATCGCGGTGGTCGATGGCGAACCGGCTGCCGCGACGGTGGCCGGAGGCTGGGCCCTGATCGACCTGCCGATTGCAGTGGACTGGCCGCGCCGGCCGCTGCGTATCATTGATCCTGAGAACGGCAAAGCCAGCCAGACGCGCTGGCGCATGCTGGGGCGCGATGCGGCCGCACGCAGCACGCGCCTGGAGCTGGCGCCGCTGACCGGACGCTCACACCAGTTGCGTGTTCACCTGCAGGCCATCGGCCACCCCATTCTGGGCGACCGCTTGTACGGCGACGCCACCGTGCAGGCGCGCGCGCCGCGCCTGCTGCTGCATGCGAGCGAGCTGCAGTTTGCGCACCCCGTCAGCGGGGAGATGCGCCAGTTTCACAGTGCGCCGCCGTTTTGACCGGCCCGCCGGCGAAAGAGGAACTTCAGCCAGCCGGGTGAGCTCTGACAGCCACACCACCGGAGCCCTTCATGCCCACTGAGCGCCCTTCCCTGCTTCGCCGCCGCACCGTCGCTGCTGCGCTGGTGGCCGTCCCGGCCCTGTGGCTGGGCCCGCGCGCCCAGCCCGCTGCCAGCCGGCGCGCCACGCCGTCTCAAACCGAAGGCCCGTTTTACCCGGTGGCCCTGCCCCAGGACAGCGACCCCGACCTGCTGCGCAACGGCACGCTGGTGTACCCCGAAGGCCAGCCGGCCTGGGTGGAGGGCCAGGTCAGCGATCTGGCCGGCAAACCGGTGGCCGGCGCCCGGGTCGAGATCTGGCAGTGCGACCATGCCGGCCACTACCACCACCCCGGCGACGGCGACCGGGCCGACCGGCGCTTCCAGGGCTTCGGCAGCATCACCGTGGGTGCCGACGGGCGCTACCGCTTCCGCACGCTCAAGCCGGTGGCCTATGCCGGGCGCACGCCGCATATCCATGTGAAGGTCAGGCTCGGCCAGCGCGAGCTGCTGACGACGCAGCTGTACGTGGCCGGGGACGCCGGCAACAGCCGCGACTTTTTATGGCGCCGGCTCGATGACAGCGACCGGGCGGCACTGACCGTGCCGTTTGCACCCGCCAGCGATGGCCTGCGGGCTGACTTTCCCATCGTTGTGGCGGCCTGAACGCCAGAAACCGGCAAACCGGTCACCGTTTGTCAGTAACATCGGCGGCTATGACCCACCATCTTTTTATCCTGACCGGCGCCTCGCGCGGTATGGGCCTGGCCATGGCACGGCAACTGCTCAAGCCCGGCCACACCCTGCTGTGCATCTCGCGCAAGACCAATGACACCCTGGCCGCACAAGCCAGGCTGGCAGGCGCCACCCTGCTGCAGTGGCCGCAGGATCTGGCCCACAGCGTCGACCTCAGTGCACGGCTGGAGCAATGGCTGCGCGAGCAGGCCGGCGAAGGTTTTGCCGGCGCCGTGCTGATCAACAACGCCGGCATGATCCCGCGTATCGGACCGCTGAGTGACGCCGACGCCGACGACCTGCACATGGGCCTGGCGGTCGGGCTGGAAGCGCCGATGCAACTGACGGCCGCCTTCCTGCGCGCCACCGAAAGCTGGACGGCCCGGCGCAAGGTGCTCAACATCTCCTCGGGCCTGGGCCGCAAGGCCATGGCGTCACAGTCGATCTATTGCGCCGCCAAGGCCGGCATGGACCACTTCACCCGCTGCGTGGCCCTGGAAGAAGCGCTCAAGCCCAACGGCGCCGCCGTCTGCTCGCTGGCGCCGGGTGTGATCGATACCGACATGCAAACCCAGCTGCGCGGCGCCGATGCATCGGCGTTTCCGGACCAGGCCAACTTCATCGCCCTGAAGGACAAGGGCCAGCTGACCTCACCCGAGGAAGCCGCCGCGCGCATCCTGGCCGTGCTGGCGCGCCCTGACTTCGGAACAAATCCGGTCGCTGACGTGAGGGACTGACTTTCCCCATCGTCGCTGATCGCGTGCGGCCTGAGGAGCCCTGGCCGCCCTGCCAGTCAGGGCCGCGCAACCGGCTTTGCCGGGCCGCAGGCGCCGCTCCCTTGAGGGGGGAACGGGCTGCACGAAGTGAGCCCGCACGGGGGTGTCAATAAACTTCCGGCACGATGATGTCCTGCGGCACCGGCCGCCGCACATAGTCCTCGTGGCGCACCCGTTCCGGCAGCACGATGCCGGGATGCTCGGTTTCCTCGTAAGGCATTTGCTGCAGCAAATGATGAATGCAATTGAGGCGGGCTTTTTTCTTGTCCACGGCCTGCACCACCCACCACGGCGCTTCGGGAATATGCGTGCGCTCCAGCATGATTTCCTTGGCCCGGGTGTACTCCTCCCAGCGGCGGCGTGATTCGAGGTCCATCGGGCTGAGCTTCCACTGTTTGAGCGGGTCGTGGATGCGGCCCATGAAACGCAGGTGCTGCTCTTCATCGGAAATGGAGAACCAGTACTTGATGAGCTGGATGCCCGAACGCACCAGCATTTTTTCGAACTCCGGCACGCTGCGAAAAAATTCCTCGTACTGCTCGTCACTGCAGAAACCCATCACGCGCTCGACGCCCGCACGGTTGTACCAGCTGCGGTCAAACAGCACCATTTCGCCGGCGCCCGGCAGGTGCGAGACATAACGCTGGAAGTACCACTGGGTGCGTTCACGGTCGTTCGGCGCGGGAAGAGCAGCCACGCGGCAGATGCGCGGGTTCAGGCGCTGCGTGATGCGCTTGATGACGCCCCCCTTGCCGGCCGCGTCGCGTCCCTCGAACAAAATGACCACTTTGCGGCCACTGGCGACCACCCAGTCCTGCAGCTTGACCAGTTCGGCCTGAAGCCGGAACAGCTCGCGAAAATACTGGCGGCGGCTTTCCTTGTCTCCGGCCGGCTGGAAGGACGGCTCGCCGCCGGTCAGCTGGTCCACCGTGCGGTCGTCCAGTTCCATTTCCAGCTCTTCGTCATAACTGTCGATCAGGTCATTGCGGATACGCCGCATCAGCTCTTCGTCGCTTGAATCCAAGGTGTACTCCTGAGGTGGAAAGGCTTTTCCCACGACCCTGCAGGCTAGCAGACGGATGTGGCAATTTCGTGAATCCCGTCCGGGCCGGGGCCAGCCGATGTGCGCCAGATGCTACTGTTTTCATAGCTGCTTGCGCCCGCAGGGCGCGGGCCGAGACCTGTTTTCTTCATCAATTTCCTGCAGCATCACGTTACGCTCCCGGTTCGCCCTGTGCAGCAGGTCTGACTCCCCACTCCCACCCCTCACCCCTCCCTCGCCCCGATGGGCGATGGAGGGGGACAACATGTGGCCGCGTGCGCTGCGCTCGCGTGCACACATGACCGTGCGTTGGGATTCCCGTCCTTGAAGCGCTGCGCGCTTCAAGGACTCCGGATTCTTTTCCCCGCGTTGGTTTTCTTCCCCCACCCTTCTGTATGCGCCGAGGAGCGCAGGGCCAGACGGATCAGGCGAGCGATTTTGAGCGAAGCGAGTCGAGCTCGACCCCGGCTGGACCGAGCACCGCAGCTTGCCCGCAGCGAAGCGGAGGGACGCAGACAGCAGGGTCGCCTTTTTCTTTGCTTACTTTCTTTTTGGCGACGCAAAAAGAAAGTGAGTTGCCGCCGGGCAACCCCCGGCTTGCTGGCAGACCACCGGCATAGCGTGATGCCCTGAACGCACAAGCTGCGTCTGCCGACGCGCTCGGCCTAGCGCACGGATGCCGCCCGCATCCGGTTGACTTCCAGCGGTGTCACCACACCGGCCTGGTTACCCCAGGACTGGCGGATGTGGGTCAGCACGGCCGCGATGTCGCTGTCGTTGAGCTCGAGCACAAACGGCGGCATGCCGAAGGGGCGCGGGTTGCCTGCCGTGGCCGGTGCATAGCCGCCGTTGAGGACGATCTGCACCAGGTTGGCGGTTTGCGGCATGGTCACGGCGCGGTTGCCGGCCAGCGCCGGGTAGGCTTTGGGCACGCCACGGCCCTGCTCGCCGTGGCACTGCGCGCAATGCTGTTCGTAGAGTTTGGCGCCCCGGTCCAGCACGGCGGACGGCGCTGCCGGCGCGGCCGCGAGCGCTGCGGCCGCGGGCGGCGCCAGCTCCTTGAGGAATTGCGCCATGGCGCCGAGGTCGGCGTCGCTCAGATACTGGGTGCTGCGCAAGACCACTTCGGCCATCGGCCCGGTGGCCGAGGCGCGCGGCGAGATCCCGGTTTTCAGCAGGTCCACGATGTGCTGGCGGTCCCAGTCGCCGACGCCGGCCTCGTGGGGCGAGCTCAGCGAGGGCGCGTACCAGTTCTGCATCGGGATCAACCCGCCGGCCAGGTCCAGCGCCTCGCTGCTGGCGCCCAGCGCGTTGCGTGTGCTGTGGCAGGCGGCGCAATGCCCCAGGCCCCGGACCAGGTAGGCGCCGCGGTTCCACTCGGCGCTGCGCTGCGGGTCCGGCTCATAGACACCGGGCTTGAAGTACAGCGCGCGCCAGACCGCCAGGGCCGCCTGCGAATCGTAGGGAAAACGCAGTGTGTGCGGCGTGGCGGCCCGCTCCACCGCCGGCTGGCTGCGCAGGAAGGCGAACAGCGCGTCCGAATCCTCGCGCGTGACCTGGGTGTAGTTCGGGTAGGGAAAGGCCGGGTAGAGCAGGCGACCGTCTTTTGATCGGCCGTTGTGCATGGCGCGCCAGAAATGCGCAGAGGTCCAGCTGCCGATGCCGGTGGGGATGTCGGGTGTGAGGTTGGAACTGAACACCGTGCCGAAGGGTGTGTTTATGCCAAGCCCGCCCGCATACGGCGCTCCGCCGCGCGCGGTGTGGCAGGCCGCGCAGTTGCCGGCACGCGCGAGGTAGGCGCCGCGCGCGAGCAGGCTGTCGCTGGCCGGGAGCGCCGCTACCGGCGCGTTGACATCGACCCCGTCGCGCAGGTTGAGCCAGGCCACCATGGCTGCGGCTGCAGCCAGCAGCAGGGCGATGACGCCCAGCACACTGCGTGTTTTTTTCATGGCGCAACTTTCGCCACGCCTGCGCAGCTCAGGCTGAAGGTACCGGGGACCGGGTCCGGCAGGGCCGCGGCCGGCTTGCTGCTGGCCGGCAGCGGCTGCGCCGCCAGCCAGCTGGCGACGGCGTTCAGGTCATCGAGCTCCAGCCGGTCCACCACCTGCTTCATGCAGTCCGGTGAATGGGCCCGGCGCTGGCCGGTTTTCCAGGCGCCGAGCTGGGCATTGAGGTAGTCGCGCGGCAGGCCGAGCAGGCCGGGGACAGCCGGCAACACACCGGTCATGGCCTGGCCGTGGCAGGCCACGCAGGCCGGCACGCGCCGCGCCGCATCACCTTGCAGCACCAGTTGCCGGCCGCGTTGCAGCACCGCGTCCGGTGCGGCGGCGGCTGCAGGCGGCGGGTAGGGCACATCGAGCGCCGAAAAATAACTGGCGATCTCCATCAGGTAGGCATCGCTGAGCGGCTCCACCAGCTGCGCCATCAAGCCGTAGTGGCGGCGCCCGTCGCGGAAGTTGAGCAGCTGGTTGTACAGATAGGCGGCGGGTTTGCCGGCCAGGCGCGGGTAATAACCGTCGGGACCGGCGCGGCCCTGGGCGCCATGGCAGCTGGTGCAGGCCAGCGTGCGCTGGGCGATGCTGTCCTCAAACGGCGCGGCGCCAGCCGCCGTGCCGAGCAGGCCGGCCGCGGCCAGGGCGAGGGCCGCCAGCCGGCGCAGCTGGGGGAGAAAAAAGGCGAAAAGAAACGGGGGCATGCCCGCATCATCGGCCATCCGGGCGCCGGGCGTAAGACTCAGATGCCGTCGCAAAAACCATATCAGATGAAAAATCCGGAAAAAATACAATATCAGATTTGGCCTTCAGCCTGGCGGCGCCACCGATGAAACGTTACGAACACCTGGTCGAACTGCTGGCCACCGACATCCGCAATGGGCGGCTGGCGCCCGGCGCGCGCCTGCCGTCGATCCGCACCATCACGCGGCAACATGGCCTGAGCGCATCCACGGCCTTCAAGGCCTATGAGCGGCTGGAGGAAAAAGGCCTGGTGCGGGCCCGCCCGCGCTCCGGTTATTACGTGCTCGGCGCGCCGCTGCAGGCGCCGGTCTCGGGTGCGCAGCCGGGCCGCGAAAAAAGCAAACCGGCGCTGGTGTCGTCCCGGCTCGACGTCAGTGAACTGGTGTTTTCGGTGCTGGACGCGGTGCAGGATGCGGACATCGTGCCGCTGGGTTCGGCCTTTCCGGGCCCCGACCTGTTTCCCTTGCAGCGCCTGGGCAAGTCGCTGTCGCGTATCGCGCCCCGCCTGCACGG
>CALRTF020000115.1:0-12149 GCA_943370985.1 Paenacidovorax caeni | reverse complement strand
CCGCCCATCGGCCAGCGGTTGCGCCGCATCTGGCCCTACTTCAACCAGTCCCCCAGTGCCTGGGCGATTGCGATCGGTGCCACCGTGGTGGCCTCGGCGACCGAACCGCTGGTGCCCGCCCTGTTGCAGCCCCTGCTGGACAAGGGGTTCCAGAAAGGCGGCATCGACCTGTGGGTGATCCCGGTCTCCCTGATCCTGCTGTTCGGCGTGCGCGGTTTCGCCGGTTTTGTGGCGCAAATTGCGCTGGCCAAGGTCACGAACCTGGGGCTGCTGGAGCTGCGCAAGGCCATGTTCGGCAAGCTGCTGTCGGCCAGGCTGGAACTGTTTTCCAGCCAGTCCGCCAGTGCCCTGGCCAACACCGTGGTCTACGAGGTGCAAAACGGTTCGTCCATGCTGGTCAACTCGGTCATGGGCCTGACACGCGACACCCTGACCCTGCTGGCCCTGTCGAGTTATCTGCTCTACCTGAACTGGAAGCTGACCCTGATCGTGGCGCTGCTGATCCCGGCCGTGGCCTGGGTCATGCGTGTGCTCTCCAGCCGCCTGTACAAGCTCACCAAGGCCAGCCAGAGCGCGACCGACTCCCTGGCCTATGTGGTCGAGGAAAACGTGCTGGCACACCGCGATATCCGCCTGCATGCGGCCCAGGCCGGCCAGGCCGGGCGGTTTGCGCAGCTCAGCGATGCCTTGCGGCGGCTGTCCATGAAATCCACCGCAGCATCGGCAGCCATGACGCCGGCCACCCAGATGCTCGCGGCCGTCGCCTTGTCCGCCGTGATTTCGGTGGCCTTGATGCAAAGCGCGACCGACGGCACCTCGGTCGGTTCCTTCGTGGCCTTTGTGACGGCCATGCTGATGCTGGTCGCCCCGATCAAGCACCTGTCCGAGGTCGCCAGCCCCATCACCCGTGGCCTGGCGGCGCTGGAACGCGGGCTGGACCTGATGGAAAAAACCCCCGATGAAAAGGGCGGCGAGTTCTCCAAAGTCCGCGCCGAAGGCCACATCCGGTTTGTCAATGCCCGCGTGGCCTACGGCAATGAGGGGGCGACCGCGGTGGACGCGGTCAACCTGACCATCCATCCCGGCGAAACGGTCGCCCTGGTCGGCGCGTCGGGCGCCGGTAAAACCACCCTGGTGAACCTGCTGCCGCGGTTTATTGAACCCACATCGGGCAGCATCGAACTCGACGGCCATGAACTGCGTGACTGGCAGATCGATGCATTGCGCAGCCAGTTCGCCCTGGTCAGCCAGCACGTGGTCATGCTCAACGACAGCATCGCCGTGAACGTGGCGCTGGGTGCTGATCTGGACCGTGAACGCGTGCAGCGCTGCCTGCAGGCCGCCAACCTCGAACGTTTTGTGGCCGACCTGCCGCAGGGCATGGACACCCTGGCCGGCCACAATGCCACGCAACTCTCCGGCGGACAGCGACAGCGGCTGGCGATCGCCCGCGCCCTCTACAAGGATGCGCCGGTACTGATCCTCGATGAAGCCACCTCGGCGCTGGACACCGAATCCGAACGCGCGGTGCAGGAAGCGCTGCAGCGCCTGATGCGCGACCGCACCACCCTGGTCATTGCCCACCGCCTGTCCACCGTGCAACATGCCAGCCGCATCGTGGTCATGGATGCCGGCCGCATTGTAGAGACCGGCACCCACACCGAGCTGATCACCCGCGACGGCCCGTATGCGCGGCTGTACCGGCTGGGTCTGTACGATTCCGATCTTTCGCAAGGCGCACCGTCCGTGCAACTCTCATGAGCGTTTCCATCAGTGGGTTTACCTTCATCCGCAACGGCGTCGAGCTGGGCTTTCCCTTCGAGGCATCGATCCGTTCCCTGCTTCCGCTGGTCGATGAATTTGTGGTGGCGGTCGGCCAGGGCAACGACGACACGCTGGCGCGGGTGCGGGCCATCGGCGACCCGAAAATCCGCGTGATCGAAACGCTGTGGAACGAACGCATGGCCGACCGCGGCTTTGTGTATGCCCAGCAGAAAATGATCGCCCAGTACGCCTGCACCGGCGACTGGGCGTTCTACCTCGAAGGCGACGAAGTGGTCCACGAGGACGATCTGCCTGCCATCCGCGCCAGCGTGGAACGGCACCATGCCAACCCCGAGGTCGAGGCACTGGTGTTCGATTACCGGCATTTTTACGGCTCGGCGCAATGGGTGTCGGTGAGCCCGGGCTGGTACCGCCGCGAATGCCGCCTGATCCGCAACACCATCCGCAGTTATGCGCCCGATGGCCAGTACTGGCTGGTCACCACCGACCACAAGAAGCCGCGCAACCCCAAAGCGGCGCTGGCCAACGCGCATATCTTTCACTACGGCTGGATCCGCCGCAACGAAGACATGCAGAAAAAACTCGACCAGGTCAGCAAGTACTGGGCGAGTTCAACCACGCTGAAGATTCGCTACAGCCAGTTCGATGCACGCGCGCTCGAACCCTACGCCGGCACACATCCCGCCGTCGCGAGCGAGTGGCTGGCGACAGGCGCCGAGCAGGAGTTGCGGATTGACCCCGACTACCAGCCAACGTCCAAGGAAAACAAATACCACCTGATGCGCCGGATCGAACTGCTGACCGGGCTGGACTTCAGCCGCAAACATTTCAAGCTGGTGGCCTGAAGCGCGCAGCCTCAGCCAGCTGACGCCACGGCGGCGAAGTACAGCGCTTCCTGTTGCCGCGCAATGTGTTCCCAGCCATAGCCCTGCGCGAACAGCCGTGCCTGTTCACCCAGTTCGCGGCGCAAGCCGGCATCCCCACACACCCGCCCGACCGCACTGCCCAGCGCCTGGGTGCTGCGCGGCTCATCCACCAGCAATGCATTGACGCCAGGGCTCAACAGCCCGGAGATACCGCAGTAGACAGCGCTGCTGACCACCACCGGCAAACCGTGGGCCATGGCCTCCAGCACCACCATCGCAAAGGTGTCTTCAAGCGTCGGGTGCACCAGCGCATCGGCGGCGCGATAGGCCGGGCTCACGTCCTGCAGGGCGCCCAGGAAAAACACGCGCGAAGCCAGGCCCAGCGACTCGGCCTGGCGCCTGAAATCCGGAATCTGCCCGGGGTTGCCGACAACCGCCAGCACCACACTCCCAGGCAGCCCGGCCAGCACCTGAAGCAGGCTTTCCAGGCCTTTTTTCCGGTAATCGTTGCCGACAAACAGCAGGCACAGCCCCACATCCGGCAAGCCCAGCGCCTGCCGCGCCCGGACTTTATCGCCTGCGCCGTCGGGCAGCGCAGGCAGGTGCACACCCGGGGTGATGACATGGGTCATCCCCCGCGAATCCGGATATGCCGCTGCCATGGTTTCTCCCAGGCTGGCGGAAGTCACCACCACGCGGCGTCCTGTCAGCGCCCTGAAGCGCAGGCTTTCCAGGCCGAGGTAGGTCAGCAGGCGCGGACTGGTCACCACCTTGAGCCAGCGCAGCCCGCGGCGCAGGCCGGTGCGCCCCTGAAACAGGTTGTGCCTGACCGGCACCACATGCACGGTCTGGATCTGGCCATGCCAGGTGTTTTCATGCGAGTGCACGATATCGAAGCCTTCGCGCGTCGCTTTCCAGGTGGCAAAGGCATACCAGAGCTGGTTCAGCCAGCGCGGTTTGCGCATCGGCATCGCCACGCGGTGGTAGGTCACGCCGGGTGCCTGGTGATGGATCTGCTGGGCAAACACATGGACCTCATGGCGTTGCGCCAGCTGCTCGACCAGCGCGATCGAGTAGCGCTCGGCCCCGCCGCCTGTATTGTCAAAAACCCGGTTCAGTACCGCAATGCGGAGCCGTGGCGGCGCAGCCGGGCTCAAGCGCGCTCCCGGTCTTCGTAGGCCGTGGCGATCTTGAGCCAGAACACCGGCAAGCTGGTGGAGCGCACCACCGGCACACGCGGCAGCTCCAGCAAATTTCCACGGACCGCGCTGCGGCCCCGCCGTGTGGTGGTGGCGGTTTCGAAACCGGCCTCGCGCGCCATGACGACATGTTCGGGCGCGTATTCGCCATAGGGATAACAGAAGTGCGGCACCGGCACGGCCAGCATGGCTTCGAGCGCTGCCTTGTCCCGCGCCATCTCCGCCCGCGCGGTCGCCGCATCGCTCTGCAACAGCCGTGCGTGATGTTGGGTGTGGGAGCCGACCTCCTGGCCGCCGGCCACCCACTGGCGCAACTGGCCGCCATCCATCAGCGGCACCTGGGCAATGCCGATCTCACGATCCCAGACATTGGTCTGGCCCAGCAGGCCGCTGACGGCATAACAGGTCGATGAAAAGCCATGGCGCTGCAGCACCGGCAACGCGTGCGTGAGGTTGTTGAGGTAGCCATCGTCAAAGGTGATGCCCACCACCTTGCCGCTTCGCTCACCCTTCAGGTAAGGAAGCAAGGCGCTCATCGACAGGCCCTGATAGCCAAGCAGCCTGAGCAGGGCCATTTGCCGGGCAAAGGCGCCCGGCGACACATACAGGCCGCGAAACGGCGCGCCTTTCGGCGGTGCTTCGCTGATCTGGTGGTAGACCAGGATGGGGATGGACGGCGATGAACGGGGCATGTCAGGCATACGGGGCGAGTGGGCAGGTCTACAGCAGGACGATATCGTATTGTTCCTGCGCCATCGCCGCTTCCGCCTGCAGGGAGATCGGCTTGCCGATGAAGTCGCTCAGGCCCGCCAGGTGCTGGCTTTCCTCGTCAAGAAACAGCTCGATCACCTTGGGCGAGGCGATGACCCGGAACTCGCGGGGGTTGAACTGGCGCGCCTCGCGCAGGATTTCACGCAGGATGTCGTAACCGACGCTGCGTGCCGTCTTGACCACACCCTTGCCCATGCAGGCGCTGCAGGGCTCGCACAACTGGTGCGCCAGCGACTCGCGCGTGCGCTTGCGTGTCATCTCGAGCAGGCCCAGTGCCGAAAACCCGTTCACGTGCGTCTTGATGCGGTCACGCGCGAGCTGCTTCTGGAATTCGGCCAGCACGGCATCACGGTGGCCGGCCTGCACCATGTCGATGAAGTCGACGATCACGATGCCGCCGAGGTTGCGCAGCCGCAGCTGCCGCGCGATCGCCAGCGAAGCCTCAAGGTTGGTCTTGAAGATGGTGTCGTCGAAATTGCGGGCCCCGACATAGCCGCCGGTGTTGACATCCACCGTGGTCAGGGCCTCGGTCTGGTCGATGATCAGGTAACCGCCGGACTTGAGGTCCACGCGGCGGCCCAGGGCCTTGGCGATTTCCTCGTCGATGTTGAACAGGTCGAAAATCGGGCGCTCGCCGCTGTGCAGTTGCAGCCGCTGCAGCGTTGCCGGCATGAATTCCGTGGCGAACAGCCGGAGCTTGTCGAACTGCTCGCGCGAATCGATGCGTATGCTCAGCGTGTTTTCCAGCACCATGTCGCGCAGCACCCGCTGCAGCAGGCTCAGGTCCTGGTGCAGCACCGACGCCGGCGGCAGGCGCAGCGCAGCGTCCTTGATGCGGGCCCAGGTCTTGCGCAGGTAGGCGATGTCCTCGCCGAGTTCCCCATCGGTCGCGTCTTCGCCATTGGTGCGCAGGATGAAGCCGCCACCCATGTCGCCGGCAAGAGCCTGCAGGCGCCCGCGCAACTCTTCGCGCTGCGCCGAGGGAATCTTCTGCGACACGCCGATGTGGTTGTCTTGCGGCAGGAACACCAGCAGGCGGCCTGCGATGCTGACCTGGGCGGTCAGCCGGGCGCCCTTGGTGCCTATCGGGTCCTTGAGCACCTGCACCATCAGGGCCTGGCCTTCGAACAGCTGCTTTTCGATCGGCTGCGGGGGCGCTGCACCGGCTGCATGCTCGGCATCGGCATGGCGGCTGTTGATGCTGCTCATCAGGTCGGCGACGTGCAAAAACGCCGCGCGCTCCAGGCCGATGTCGATAAACGCCGACTGCATCCCCGGCAGCACCCGCACCACCTTGCCGAGGTAGACGTTGCCGACCAGGCCGCGCTCGAGCGTGCGTTCCACATGCAATTCCTGCACCGCGCCATACTCGACCACGGCCACACGGGTTTCCTGGGGCGACCAGTTGATCAGGATGTCTTGTTGCATGGCGATAGTTTCTATATTTTCAGCCCGGCCGCGCGCAGCAACCGTGCCGTTTCATGCAGGGGCAGGCCCATGATGCCCGAATAACTGCCGCTGATATGGCTGATAAACATGGCCACCCTGCCCTGCACCGCATAGGCCCCGGCTTTTCCCATCGGTTCGCCGGAAGCCACATAGGCACGGATCTGCGCCGGGCTCATGGGCGCAAACGTCACGCGCGACACGCTCAGGGCCTGGTGGCGCTGGCGTCCGCGCTGCACGGCCACGGCGGTCAGCACCCGGTGCGTGGTGCCGGCCAGTTCGCCCAGCATGCGCACGGCGCCGGCTTCGTTTTCAGGCTTGCCGTAGATGCGCCGGCCCAGGGCCACCGTGGTGTCGGAACACAACACCGGCGCCGGCGGCAAGCCGCGCTGCTTGAGGCGCGCGACTGCGGCATCGAGCTTGAGTTGCGTCACACGCTGCACATAGGCGGTCGGTGATTCGCCGCCAAGAACGGCTTCCAGCGCCTCGCTGTCTTCGCCGGGGTCGGCCAGCAACAGCTCGCAAGAAACCCCCAGTTGTTCGAGCAACTGCCGCCGCCGCGGGCTTTGGGAGGCAAGGTAAATAAAGTCAGTCATACAGTGATCCGTTGAAAGCCCGTCCCTTCAAGCAGGGGCCGCGGGTCCGGCTTCGCCGGCCCGCAGACGCAGCGGCCCCACAGGTGAGGAAAGGGGCAGCGCGCCGGAGGCTCGAAGCGACAAGCGTGGAGGCCATTACTCCCGATGATAGGGATGGTTGACCGTGATGCTCCAGGCCCGGTAGAGCTGCTCGATCAGCAACACGCGCACCATGGCATGCGGCAGGGTCAGGTCCGAGAGGCGCAGGCGTTCGTGCGCAGCCTGCTTGAAAGCCGGGTCCAGACCGTCCGGACCGCCTATGACGATGGCCACATCGCCGCCGCCCAATTGCCAGCCTGTCAGCCGGGCCGACAGGGCCACTGTGGTCACGGCCGTGCCGCGCTCGTCCAGCGCCACGATGCGTGTGCCTTTGGGAATCACCGCTTCAATGCGCTGGCGCTCGGCCGCGAGCAGGTTTTCCAGGGTTTTGGAGGCACGCGGCTCGGTCTTGACGGCCTTGAGCTCGACCTTCAATTCCGGCGGAAAACGTTTGGCGTAGTCGTCGTAGGCAGTCTGCGCCCAGTCGGGCACCTTCTGGCCGACGGCGACAATCGTCAGCCTCATTGGCTCCGGGTGGAGGTCTTGCGGGCGGCTGGTTTTTTGGCTGCGGTTTTGGCCGCAGTTTTGGCAGCAGTCTTGACGGCGGTTTTGTGGGCCGCCACCTTCTTGGTCGCGGGTATCTTCACGATCGGTGTCTTGGCCGCGGTTTTCTTCGCCGCCGGTTTTGCAACAGGCTCAGTCACCGGCGCAGTGGCATTGCGCTTGGCGGTCCAGTCGTTGGTCTTGCCGACGCGGCCGACATAGGTGCCGTCGTCGGTACGGGCAGCTTTTTTCGCAGCCGGTTTGGCGTCGGTTTTGCCGGCCGGTTTGGCGGACCTGGCGGCTGGCTTGGCGCCGGTACGGCCCTTGCCCGGTTTGGGGGCTTCCTCGGCTTCCGGTTTGGAGGCCTTGACCAGCGGCGCCGGCGCGCCGAGCTTGAGCTTGACGGGTTTGTCGCCCCACAGTTCTTCCAGATGGTAGTACTGGCGGATGGTCGGCTGCATGATGTGGGCCACGGCCGCGCCGCAATCGACGATGATCCATTCGCCGTTTTCCTCGCCCTCGATGCGTGGCTTGGCAAATCCTGCATCCCGCACCGCATCCCGAACGCTGGCCGCGAGGGCCTTGGTCTGCCGGTTCGAGCTGCCCGAAGCGATGATCACGCGCTCGAACAGCGAGGTGATGTGTTCCGTGTCAAACACCTGGATGTCCACCGCTTTCACATCTTCCAGCCCATCGATGATGGCTCGCTGCAGTTTCTGGACGTCTTTTTTGGCAGCGGTGGTGTTGGCGGGAGTGGAGGTCATGCAGTGTGGGCTTCAATAAAAATAAAGGTTCGAATCAGGGTGAAATATAGAGACGATGGCGCTCAATATAACGCGCAACGGGCTCGGGAACCAGCCGGGCCAGGCCTTGCGGCGTTGCGCTACCCAGGCTGATCTGCCGCCGGATATCGGTGGCGCTCAGGGGCATCAGGGGCAGTTGCAGGGCCACCAGCGGGTGTGTCAGCTGGATTTGAGGGTCAAATCCGGCCTCAGCCCTTGCCGGATCGGTGCGGTCTGCTATACAAATTATAGCTATCCGGACCAGGTCCTGCCAACGGTGCCAGCTTTGTATCGCCGCGAACTGGTCTTTGCCGATGATCAGGTAGAGCTGGGCCCCCGGGTTTTCGGCCTGCAGCGCCTCCAGCGTGTCGATGGTGAAGCTCGGTCCCGGGCGATCGAGTTCCCGGGTATCGACCTGCACCCGCTCCAGGCCGTCGAAGGCCAGACGGCTCATGGCCAGCCGGTGTTCGGCTGCGCTGAGCGCCCTCTCCTTGTACCAGGCGTGCCCGGTGGGAACGATCAGCAGGGTGTCAAGCTGCAGTTGCGCCACGGCCGCGCTGGCCAGCGCCACATGGGCCAGATGCGGCGGGTCGAACGATCCGCCGAACATGCCGATGCGCCGCACGCTGGCCGCCGCCTCGCTCAAAGCCAGTCCCGCCGTATCAGGAATTCCGTGTTCAGGCGCTCCTCGGGCGAGCCGGCCTCCAGCGCGCGCTGGTAAGACCAGCTGACCAGCGGCGGCATGGACATCAGGATGGACTCGGTGCGCCCGCCCGACTGCAGGCCGAAATGTGTGCCGCGGTCCCAGACCAGGTTGAATTCCACATAACGGCCCCGGCGGTAAAGCTGGAAATCGCGCTCGCGCTCGCCCCAGGCCATGCGCTTGCGGCGTTCGACAATCGGCAGGTAGGCCGGCAAAAAGGCGTCGGCGACCGATTGCATCATGGCCAGGCTGCGCTCCAGGCCCAGTTCCTGGAAATCGTCGAAAAACACGCCGCCTATGCCGCGCTGCTCATCACGGTGTTTCAGGTAGAAGTACTCGTCGCACCAGGTCTTGAAGCGCGGGTACTTGTCGTCGCCAAACGGTTCCAGCGCGTCCTTGCAGGTCTGGTGAAAATGCACGGCGTCTTCTTCGAAGGCGTAATAAGGTGTCAGGTCCATGCCGCCGCCGAACCAGCAGGCCCTGGGGCCGGAAGCCGGCGTGGCGACCAGCATGCGCACGTTCATGTGCACCGTTGGCACATAGGGGTTGCGCGGGTGGAACACCAGCGACACGCCCATGGCTTCGAAAGGCGCGCCGGAAAGTTCCGGCCGGTGCTGCGTGGCCGAAGGCGGCAGCCGGGGCCCGCGCACATGGGAAAAGCCGCAGCCGGCACGCTCGAACACCTCGCCCTGCTCAAGGATCATGGTGATGCCATGGCCCTGCAGCGGCTCATTAGGCGCTTTTTCCCAGGGATCGGTGGCAAACACGCCGCCGTCGATGGCGGCGATGCTGCCGGTGATGCGTTGTTGCAGGTCCAGCAGGTAGCTGCGGACGGGCGAAGAATCGGTCATGCTGGTCATTTCACAATGGTATCGGCCTGGGAACGGCCCGAACTGATCAAACGCACCGGGGCGGCGGCGGCGGGGCGCAGGCCGCGGGCATCTTTCAGGGCCTCGGCCATGCGCGCGAGGTCGCGCTCCTCATCGCCGCTGAGCCGCACAAAATCGCGGAAAACCAGGCGTTTGCGTGAGTAGTCGAGGCCGGCCAGGCCCACGGGCACATCGGCGTCCAGTGCCAGCCGGTAAAAGCCGCTGCGCCAGCCCCCGGTGCGCCGGCGCGTTCCTTCCGGCGACAGTGCCAGCCAGAAGTACTTGCCCTGGGACTTGTTCTGCTTCATGAGGGCCGTCATCTGGCCGACCACGCCCTGGGGCGCCGCGCGCATGACCGGCACGCCACCGATCCAGCGCAGCCACCGGCCGAAAAGCGGAATGCGGAACAGCGTTTCCTTGGCCCAGAACTGGACGCGGATGCCGAGCGCCCATTTCAGCAGCACAGCGGTGGGGAAATCCCAGTTGGAGGTATGCGGGTAGACCACAATCACACCCTGCTGCGCCGGCAGGCCCTGGAAATCCATGCGCCAGCCAAGCAAACGCAGCAGCCAGCGGGCCAGCCCGCTCCCGCGAAACTGTACGGGATACGGCGGCTGGAAGTCCATGCCCATCAGGGTTTGATCGCCCGGTAACCGATGTCCTTGCGATACTGCGCGCCGTCGAAATGGATGGCCTTGGCGGCCTCGTAAGCCTGGTGCTGCGCCTCCTTCACCGAACTGGCGAGCGCCGTGACACACAACACGCGCCCGCCGGAGGTCGCGACGCTGCCCCTGGCGCCTGCTGCCGTGGCGGTGCCGGCATGGAACACCACCGTGTCGTCCGGGCCGGATGTATTGACCGGCGGCAGGCCGGAGATCAGGTCGCCCTTGCGCGGCTGCAGCGGGTAGCCGTGCGCGGCCATGACCACACCCAGCGCCACGCGGCGGTCCCATTCGAGTTCGACCTCGTCCAGCTTGCCCGAGGTCGCCGCCATCATCACTTCATACAGGTCCGACTTGAGCCGCAGCATGATGGGCTGGGTCTCCGGGTCGCCCATGCGGCAGTTGAACTCCAGGGTCTTGACCTTGCCGTCTGGCGTGATCATGAGACCGGCATACAAAAAGCCGGTAAACGGAATGCCGTCTTTTTCCATGCCCCTGATGGTCGGCAGGATGATCTCGCGCATGGCGCGGGCGTGCACCGCGGGGGTGACCACAGGCGCCGGCGAGTAGGCGCCCATGCCGCCGGTGTTCGGCCCCTGGTCGCCGTCGAGCAGGCGCTTGTGGTCCTGGCTGGTCGCCATCGCCGCGACGTTTTTGCCGTCGCACATCACGATGAAGCTGGCTTCCTCGCCTTCGAGAAACTCCTCGATCACCACGCGTGCGCCGCCGGCGTTGTGCGTGACGCCCAGCGGGTTGAAGCTGGGGTCGGGCGCCAGCATGAATTCGATGGCTTCGTGCGCCTCGTGCAGGCTCATGGCCACCACGACGCCCTTGCCCGCTGCCAGGCCGTCGGCCTTGACCACAATAGGCGCGCCTTTTTCGTCCACATAGGCGTGGGCCGCCGTCGCATCGGTGAAGGTTTCGTACTCGGCGGTCGGGATGCCATGGCGCTTCATGAAGGCCTTGGAGAAAGCCTTGGAGCTTTCCAGCTGTGCCGCCGCTTTTGTCGGGCCGAAAACACGCAGGCCGTGCAGGCGGAACTCATCGACGATGCCGGCCGCCAGCGGCTGCTCGGGGCCGACCACCGTCAGCGCGATCTTTTCGGCCAGCGCCCACTCGCGCAGCGCTTTCACGTCGGTGATCGCGATGTTCTCCAGCCGGGCGTCCAGCGCGGTCCCGCCATTGCCGGGCGCCACGTAGACGGCCTGCACCTTGGGGGACTGCGCCAGCTTCCAGGCCAGCGCATGTTCACGGCCACCGCCGCCGACCACTAAAACTTTCATGCGGAAACTTTCATTGTTTGATTTTTATTCTGAGATCGCCGCGTTGTGGAAGACGTCCTGGGTATCGTCCAGGTCCTCCAGAACGTCCAGCAGCCGCTGCATCTTTTCACCTTCGGCGCCCGACAGCTCAATCATGTTGTCGGCCCGCATCGTCACTTCGGCGACCTCGGGTGTCAGGCCGGCGGCCTCCAGCGCATTCTTGACAGCCTCGAAGTCCGTATAGGGCGTCAACACCTCGATGGAACCGTCCTCGTGGGTGATCACGTCGTCGGCGCCGGACTCCAGCGCCACTTCCATGATCTTGTCCTCGCTGGTGCCGGGCGCAAAAATCAGCTGGCCGCAGTGCTTGAACTGGAAAGCCACCGAACCTTCGGTGCCCATGTTGCCGCCGTGTTTGGAAAACGCATGGCGCACCTCGGCCACGGTACGCACCTTGTTGTCGGTCATGCAGTCCACGATGATGGCCGCGCCGCCGATGCCGTAACCTTCGTAACGCACTTCCTCGTAATGCACGCCTTCCAGGCTGCCGGTGGCCTTGGCAATGCCGTACTTAACGTTTTCATTGG
>CALRTF020000114.1:0-12192 GCA_943370985.1 Paenacidovorax caeni | reverse complement strand
CGGCGCGGGCGGCACCGGTGCCGATTACCTCTACACCTATCTGCGTACCTATTACCGCGACGAGACCAAGGCCACCGGCTGGAACAACCTGGCCTTCCCGAACGTCGGCATGCCGCACGTGCTGTGGGAGCTGTCGGGCGAGCGCAGGCCGCTGTTCGACGAGAAGGAAGAGCATGGCCACAAGGTGCGGGTGTTCAAGGGCTGGCAACAAGTGACCCCCGGCACCATGACCCCCCTGCAGTACGACCAGGCCATGGGCGATCTGGTGGGTTACATGCAGTGGATGGCCGAACCCGCCCAGAACACGCGTGTCCGTGTCGGCGTCTGGGTGCTGCTGTTCCTGCTGATGTTCACCTTCATCGCCTGGCGCCTGAACGCTTCGTTCTGGAAAGACATCAAGTAATCAGTTTTCGCCGGGACCCGTTTCCCGGCACCTTCTGGAGTGGATGCCTTCACCGTATCCACTCCTTTGCATTTAGGAGTTCGCAATCATGATGGTCCTTTATTCAGGCACGACCTGCCCGTTCTCGCACCGCTGCCGTTTTGTGCTGTTTGAAAAGGGCATGGACTTCGAGATCCGCGACGTGGACTTGTACAACAAGCCGGAAGACATCAACGTCATGAACCCCTACGGCCAGGTGCCCATCCTGGTCGAGCGCGACCTGATCCTCTACGAGTCGAACATCATCAACGAGTACATCGACGAGCGCTTCCCGCATCCGCAACTGATGCCCGGCGACCCGGTGGACCGCGCGCGTGTGCGCCTGTTCCTGCTGAACTTCGAAAAAGAGCTGTTTGTCCATGTCAACACGCTGGAAGCGCGCGCTTCCAAGGGCAACGAAAAAGCGCTGGAAAAGGCCCGCTCGCACATCCGCGACCGCCTCACGCAGCTGGCCCCGGTGTTCCTGAAAAACAAGTTCATGCTGGGCGACAATTTTTCCATGCTCGACGTGGCGATTGCGCCCTTGCTCTGGCGCCTGGACTACTACGACATCGACCTGTCGAAAAACGCCGCACCTCTGCTCAAGTACGCCGAACGCATCTTCTCGCGCCCGGCTTACATCGAGGCGCTGACACCTTCCGAAAAGGTCATGCGCAAGTAATATGGCCCCCACGCTTGTCGCTTCGCGTACTGCGCTGCCCCCCGGGGGGGCTAATTTTCCTTGGGGCGGCCCGGCGGAAAATTGCATGGCCTCCACGCGGGGCGCGACGTACGTTTTGATGGCCCGGATTTCGCGTGGCTGATTTCATGAATGCCCTGGACGCCACCTCGACACGCCCGTATTTGATACGCGCGCTGTACGACTGGTGCACCGACAACGGCTTGACGCCTTATGTGGCGGTGGCGGTGGACGAAACCGTCCAGGTGCCGCGCGAATACGTCAAGAACAACGAGATCGTGCTCAACATCAGTTTTGATGCGACCAGTTCGCTCAAACTGGGCAATGACTTCATCGAGTTCAAGGCGCGTTTTGCCGGCAGCGCGCGCGAAATCATGGTGCCCATCGGCCGGGTGATCGCCATTTATGCGCGTGAAAACGGCCAGGGCATGGCGTTTCCGCTGGTCACACCGGTTTCCGGCGTGCCGCAGGCGGGGGCTGTTCTTGCCGCACCGCAGGTACTGACCCCGGAGATGCCGGCAGACACGGCTGCGGCGCCGGGCACCGACGGGAAGATCGTACAATTGGTCCCTGCGAACAACACGGCGCCGGGCCGCGAGGATGATCCGGAGCCTCCCGAACCCCCCAAACCCCAGCAGGGCAAGAGGCCTTCGCTGAAACGGGTCAAGTAAACGAGTTTTTGTGCCGCTTTAGCTCAGTTGGTAGAGCAACCGCCTTGTAAGCGGTAGGTCGTCAGTTCGAATCCGACAAGCGGCACCATTTCCCTCAGTCCCGGCCCTGCGGCGGCTCGCGACTATCACTTCGATAGCAGCCGGTGCAGCAAGCATGAGCCTCCACGGGGCGTTTGCCTTATCTCCTACTACTTTCGGGCTATTAGTATCTTCAGCCGAATTGAGGTAACCTTCCAACCTTTGCCGGTCAGGCGGGACTGGATCAGCGGCAACAGCTGGCGGATTTTGGCGGCGGCGGCATTGCTGCTGACCAGCAGGCACCAGACGTCTTCATCGATCGGGCCGGCCTGAACCGAAGGGCGCAGGGCTTCCGGAATCAGCGACTCAATGGCCTTGAGCCTGTTGTTGGAGTCCTGCACCAGCCCGGCCAGCCGCGTCAGCGACGGCGAGTTCTCGACGGCCTGGCTGAAGGTGACGGCCCGGTGCGGGCGGTGGCTGGAATCCACGGCGGGTAGGCTCAGTTCAAGGAGTGGGACAGGTGCATTTGATTATCACGGATGCGTGGCTTGCCAAAAGCCGCGCGGTTTATTTAAGTGGCACCCGCCTGGTGGTGGTGGGTTTTGTCGCTGCACTGGCCCTGATGCTGGTGGCCGCCGGCATGTACCACTGGGTGTTCCTCAAGGGTGCACGGGAAGGCTGGCCGGTGATCGGCTCCCTCGTCAAACTGATGGTCAAGGACGAGTTCGAGCAGCGTGACCGCTTCATGCGGGAAAATCTCGACGTCATGGCCAAGCGGCTGGGGGAGATGCAGGCCAAGATGATGCAGCTCGAGGCGCTAGGCGAACGGGTCTCGGGCCTGGCGGGCGTCAACCCCAACGACATCAAGACGCAGCCCGGCCGCGGCGGCGTGCTGGTCACCGGACGCTCCCTGACCATGGAGGAGTTGCAGACCACACTTGCCGATCTGGACCGGCTGACCGACCAGCGCGTGGACCTGATGACGGTGATGGAGTCGCGCCTTTTCGACCAGAAGATCAAAAAAATGATGGTGCCGACGCAGCAGCCGGTGCAGGCCGGCATCCTCGGCTCGTCCTTCGGCTGGCGCATCGATCCGCTCAATGGCCGTTCGGCCCTGCACACCGGGCTGGACTTTCCGGCCGAACCCGGCACCGCCATCCTGGCCGCAGCCGGTGGCGTGGTGGTGACCCAGGAATACCACCCCGCCTACGGGAACATGGTGGAAGTCGACCATGGCAACGACCTGGTCACGCGTTACGCACATGCCTCGCGGGTGCTGGTCAAAAAGGGTGACCTCGTCAGGCGCGGCCAGAAAATAGCCGAGGTCGGTACCACCGGGCGCTCCACCGGGCCGCATCTGCATTTCGAGGTGCTGGTCCAGGGCGTCTACCAGGACCCGCAAAAATTCCTGACGGCCGGCCAGAAACTGCCCCAGGCGCCGGCACTTGCCCTCGCCCAGCCACCGGCTGTGCAGCCCGCCCCCATGCCGCGTCCGAAGTAGCGGCCCCGGCAGAGGTAAAATCTTCGTTTGGCGCGCAGTTGAACAAGCAGCGAGCGCCCACACTTACGTCGATACTCAATAAGGGATTTCGGCCGCACTGCCAGCTCACCAGAGCTGCCAGCGCGGCCTCGCATTTATGGCTTCCAATATCCTGACCAAATTCTTCGGCAGCCGCAACGACAGGCTGCTCAAAACCTACCGAAAATCCATTGAGCGCATCAATGCGCTGGAAGCTCCGCTGGAAAAACTCGATGACACCGAGTTGCGCGCCAAAACCCGGGAATTCATAGACCGTGTGGCCGCAGGCGAAACCCTCGATGCGATCCTGCCCGAAGCGTTTGCGGTGGTCCGCGAAGGCAGCAAACGCGCCATGAAAATGCGCCATTTCGACGTCCAGATGCTGGGCGGCATGGCGCTTCACAACGGCAAGATTTCCGAGATGGGTACCGGCGAAGGCAAGACGCTGACTGCCACCCTGCCGGTTTACCTCAATGCGCTGACCGGCAAGGGCGTGCACGTCGTGACCGTCAATGACTACCTGGCCAGCCGCGACGCGCGCTGGATGGGCCGGCTCTACAACTTCCTGGGCCTGACGGTGGGCATCAACCTGCCCAACATGCCGCGCGAGGAAAAGCAGGAAGCCTACCGCTGCGACATCACCTATGGCACCAACAACGAGTTCGGCTTTGACTACCTGCGCGACAACATGGTTTACGAGGTGGCCGACCGCGTGCAGCGCGGCCTGAACTTCGCCATTGTCGACGAGGTGGACTCCATCCTGATCGACGAAGCCCGCACACCGCTGATCATCAGCGGTCAGGCCGAAGACCACACCGAGATGTACCTGGCCATGAACAAGGTCGTGCCTTCGCTGGTCCGCCAGGAAGGCGAAGCCGACCCGCGTACCGGCGAAGGCGTCACCAAGCCGGGTGACTTCACGCTGGACGAAAAGACCCAGCAGGTGTTCCTGACCGAGCAGGGCCACGAAAACGCTGAACGCATCCTGACTAGCATGGGCCTGATCCCGGAGGGCGCCACGCTGTATGACCCGGCAAACATCTCGCTGATGCATCACCTGTACGCGGCGCTGCGCGCCAACCACCTCTACCACCGCGACCAGCATTACGTCGTGCAGGAAGGCGAGATCGTCATTGTTGACGAGTTCACCGGCCGTCTGATGTCGGGCCGGCGCTGGAGCGAAGGCCTGCACCAGGCCGTTGAAGCCAAGGAAGGCGTGCAGATCCAGCCTGAAAACCAGACCATGGCGTCGATCACCTTCCAGAACTATTTCCGCCTCTACGGAAAGCTGTCGGGCATGACCGGCACGGCCGATACCGAGGCCTACGAGTTCCAGGAGATCTACGGCCTGGAAACCACGGTGATTCCGCCGAACCGCCCGAGCCGGCGCGACGATCAGCTGGACCGCGTTTACAAGACCACGCGCGAGAAGTACGAGGCTGCGATCAAGGACATCCGCGAATGCCATGAGCGCGGCCAGCCGGTGCTGGTGGGCACCACCTCGATCGAAAACTCCGAAATCATCGACAAGCTGCTGGAAAAGGAACAGCTTCCGCACCAGGTGCTCAATGCCAAGCAGCATGCGCGCGAAGCGGAAATCGTGGCCCAGGCCGGCCGCCCCGGCATGATCACGATTGCGACCAACATGGCCGGCCGCGGCACCGACATCGTGCTGGGCGGCAACGTTGAAAAACGCATCGAGATGGTCGAGGCTTCAGAGAGCATCCCCAAGGAGGGCAAGGACGCTGAAATCGCCCGGATGCGTGCCGAGTGGACGCAGGAACATGAAAAGGTCAAGGCCCTCGGCGGACTGCGCATCATCGCCACCGAACGCCATGAGTCGCGCCGCATCGACAACCAGCTGCGCGGGCGTTCCGGCCGGCAGGGCGACCCGGGTTCGTCACGCTTTTACCTGAGCCTGGACGATCCGCTGATGCGCATTTTTGCCGGTGACCGCGTGCGCGCGATCATGGAGCGGCTCAAGATGCCGGACGGCGAGGCCATCGAGGCCGGCATTGTCACGCGCAGCATCGAATCGGCGCAGCGCAAGGTGGAGGCGCGCAATTTCGACATCCGCAAGCAGTTGCTCGAGTACGACGACGTCGCCAACGACCAGCGCAAGGTGATTTACCAGCAACGCAACGACATCATGGATGCGGCCAGCCTGAGTGGGCAGATCGCTTCCCTGCGTGAAGGTTGTTTCACGGACCTGGCCCGCCAGTACATTCCGGCGGAAAGCGTCGAGGAGCAATGGGACCTGCCGGGCCTGGAAAAGGTGCTGCGCGACGAATGGCAGATCGAACTGTCGCTGCAGCAGGAAGTGGAGGCTGCCAGCGCCATCACCGATGAAGACCTGCTGGAGAAAGTGGTTGCCGCAGCGCATGCGGCGTTTGCCGCCAAGGTTGAAAAAGTCGGTGAAGAGAACTTCACCCAGTTTGAACGCGTGGTGTTGCTGCAGAGCATCGACAAGCACTGGCGCGATCACCTGAGCGCGCTCGACCATCTGCGCCAGGGCATTCACCTGCGCGGTTACGCCCAGAAGCAACCCAAGCAGGAGTACAAGCGCGAGGCGTTTGAGCTGTTCGGCCAGTTGCTCGACAGCGTCAAGAATGAAGTCACCCGACTCCTCATGACGGTGCAGGTGCAGTCGGGCGAGCAGCTCGATCAGGCCGCCGAGGAAATGGAAGACCGCGCCGAGCGGATCGCCAACGTCACCTACACGGCGCCGACCGAAACCGGCGAAGTCGAGACCCGGGTGGACGAGGAATCGCAACGCTACAAACAGGCCCTGCCGGCCGGCGCCGTCCCGCGTGTCGGGCGCAACGACCCCTGCCCCTGTGGCTCCGGCAAAAAATACAAACTCTGCCACGGCAAGCTGAGCTGAACCCGGCCTCTGGCCACTCTCCTGGAGTCTGGAACCATGGCTGTCAATTTGTTCGCCACGCCCGCTGCCGACCTGTATCCCGTGCCCGGCGTGCGCTGGGGCATCACCGAGGCCGGCATCCGCAAGGCCGGGCGCAAGGACCTCTCGGTGCTGCTGCTCGATGAAGGTGCGTCGGTGGGCGCGGTGTTCACGCAAAACCGCTTTTGTGCCGCGCCGGTCCAGTTGTGCCGTGAACACCTGGCCAAAAACGGCGGCAAGAGCCTGGGCATACGCGCGATGCTGATCAACACCGGCAACGCCAACGCGGGCACCGGCGCTGAAGGCCTGAACCGCGCGCAAGCCAGCTGCATCGCGCTGGCGCGTGAACTCAATATTGCGCCCGAGCAAATCCTGCCGTTTTCGACCGGCGTGATCATGGAGCCCCTGCCACACGACCGCATTGCCGCCGGCCTCCCGGCAGCCATCGCTGATGCCCATGAATCCCACTGGGGCAAGGCGGCCGAAGCCATCATGACCACCGACACGGTGGCCAAGGCCTTCTCCAGCCGCATCACCCTCGGTGGCGCCACCGTCACCATCACCGGCATCAGCAAGGGCGCCGGCATGATCCGGCCCAACATGGCGACCATGCTGGGTTTCCTGGCAACCGATGCCTGTGTGGCGCAGGGCCTGATGACGCAACTGGCCACCGAACTGGCCGAAGGCTCGTTCAATCGCGTCACGGTGGACGGTGACACCTCGACCAACGACTCCTTCGTCGTGATGGCCACCAACCGCGCGAGCCATCCCGAGATTACCTCGCTGGACAGCCCGGATGGCCAGGCCCTGAAGGCGGCCATGCTTGATGTGGCGCGCCAGCTCGCGCAGGCCATCGTGCGCGACGGCGAAGGCGCCACCAAGTTCATCACCGTCACGGTCGAGGGCGGTAAAACGGCGGCGGAGTGCCGGCTGGTGGCTTATGCCATTGCACATTCGCCGCTCGTCAAGACCGCCTTTTTTGCGAGCGATCCGAATCTCGGCCGCATCCTGGCTGCGGTTGGTTATGCCGGCATAACCGATCTCGAACAGACAAAAATCGACCTCTACCTCGACGACGTGCTGGTCGCGAAAAACGGCGGCCGCCATCCCGCTTATGTCGAGGCCGACGGCCAGCGCGTGATGAAACAAAGCGAAATCACCGTGCGTGTGCTGCTGGGCCGCGGCAACGCTGCCGACACGGTCTGGACCTGCGACCTGTCCTACGACTACGTCAAGATCAACGCCGACTACAGGTCATAAACACCCCCGATGCGCCTGCGGCGCCTCCCCCTCAAGGGGGCGCCACCTGCGGCCCGGCAAAGCCGGTTCCGCGGTGACCCTTGAAAGAACCTTCCCATGAACGACAAGTTCGAGCGATTCATAGACCGTGTAGAGCAGCTGATCACACGCATTGAGTCCATCCTTCCCCAACCTCTCTGCGCACCAGACTGGAGCGTCTCGGTGGCCTACCGCTACCGCAAACGCAGCTCCGGCCATGGTTCGCTGGAGCCGGTGCGCCACATTGGCAGCATGAGCCTCACGGACCTCAAGGAAATCGAGGACCAGAAGGAAAAAATCCGCCGCAACACCGAGCAGTTCGTGAATGGCAAACCGGCCAACAATGTGCTGCTGACGGGCGCGCGCGGCACCGGCAAGTCCTCCCTGATCAAGGCCTGCCTCAATGAATATTCGGCGCGCGGCCTGCGCCTGATCGAGGTCGACAAGGCCGACCTGGTGGACCTGCCCGACATCGTCGACGTGGTCTCCGGCCTGAATGAAAAATTCATCGTGTTCTGCGATGACCTGAGTTTCGAGGAAGGCGAGCCCGGCTACAAGGCGCTCAAGTCCATTCTCGATGGCTCGGTCGCGGCCGCCACGCCCAATGTGCTGATCTACGCGACCAGCAACCGGCGCCACCTGTTGCCCGAGTACATGACCGAAAACCTGACTTACTCGCGCAGCGAGGACGGTGAGGTGCACCCGGGCGAGGTGGTCGAGGAAAAAATCTCGCTGTCCGAACGTTTTGGCCTGTGGGTCAGCTTCTACCCCTTCAGCCAGGACGAGTACCTGGTCATCGTCGCGCAATGGCTGTCGTCCTTCGGCGTCGCGCCGGAGGCCATCAGCGCCGCGAAACCGGCATCGCTGGTCTGGGCGCTCGAGCGCGGCTCGCGCAGCGGCCGCGTGGCCTACCAGTTCGCGCGCGACTATGCCGGGCGTGACAGCGACCAGCGGCCGGTCACGGCGCCGGCCATCGCCGCGTATGAACGTCCGGGCGCCGCGGCTTCGGCCCAGCCTGGCGACACGGCGGCCGATCACGCCACATGAGCGTGCTGGT
The DNA here is from genome assembly GCA_943370985.1 of Paenacidovorax caeni. Lineage (GTDB taxonomy): Bacteria > Pseudomonadota > Gammaproteobacteria > Burkholderiales > Burkholderiaceae_C > Polaromonas > Polaromonas caeni_A. The sequence goes on along the minus strand of CALRTF020000114.1, from coordinate 3,626 downwards.
TGCCGATGGCGAGCGTCCGCGCGAAGGTGGCGCAGACCGCCCGGTGGTCGATGTGGCCGTGGGGGTGCTGCTGCGGCCGGACGGCGACTTCCTGCTGACCTCGCGTCCGCCCGGCAAGGTCTACGAGGGTTACTGGGAGTTTCCCGGCGGCAAGCTGGAGGCCGGCGAGTCGGTGGAGCAGGCCCTGCGCCGCGAGCTCCACGAAGAAGTCGGCATCACGATAGGCGCGGCCCACCCCTGGAAGGTGGAGCTGGTGGACTATCCGCACGCACTGGTGCGGCTGAACTTCTGCAAGGTCTTTGACTGGACCGGCGAATTGCAGATGCGCGAAGGCCAGTTGTTTGCCTGGCAGCGGCTGCCGGTGGCGGTCAAACCGGTGTTGCCCGGCACCTTGCCGGTGCTGGACTGGTTCGCCGCAGAACGCCGGTTTGCCGGCGCCACGCACGCGGCGGATTGAGCAGTCCGCTTGGCCAGTCGCCTGGCTTGCTCTGATATTGATAGCTGCTCGCCCTTGCCGGATAGGGGCTGAGGGCTTGTTTTGTTCAAAATCCCGGATCAGACTGCGGGCCGCTCAGGGGGTAAATTCCCACAATTTTCTGGCTCCCAGCACCGCATCCGGGTAGGCTGCCTTGCCGCGTGATCCGTTGTAGCGGCCCAGGCCCATGAACAGGTCGCCCTTTTCCCGGTCCAGGTAGTGGCGCAGGATCACGCAGCCGAAGCGCAGGTTGGTCTGCATGTGAAACAGCTTGCCCGGGTCACCGTCACCGATCACACGCGTCCAGAAGGGCATGACCTGCATGTAGCCGCGTGCGCCGACCGGGCTGACCGCGAACTTGCGGAAGTTGCTTTCGACCTGGATCAGTCCCAGCACCAGCGCCACGTCCAGGCCGGCGCGTTTGCTTTCATACCAGACGGTCTGCAGGAATTCCTTGCGCGTCTGCCAGTCGGGTTTTTTCTTCCTGAGCCGGTCGCTCATGGCGCCCAGCCAGCGCAGGTAGGCCAGGCGGCTGTCGGTGTCCCGGAAGTCGGGAACCGGCGGGGCCTGGCTCAGCACGGCTGAACTCAGTGCGGTGCGCACGGAGTCGATCAGCGGCTCCTCGATCTGCGCACCGGCCCAAACCTGCTCTGAAATCAATAGCAGGGAAGTGCCGGCAGACAGGGCCTGGAGGCACTTTCTCCTCGTGATTCTCAGGGGAGCAGGCGCCAAAGCCCTCATGCAGCCAGTTTGCCCTTCAGGAAGGCGAAGATGTCGCTGCTGGGCACGTTGCTGGAGGCCGCATCGCGGCGGTGCTGGTACTCGACCTGGCCTTCCTTGAGGCCGCGGTCGCCGATGGTCACGCGATGCGGCACGCCGATCAGTTCCCAGTCGGCAAACATGGCGCCGGGGCGCTCGCCGCGGTCGTCGAGGATCACGTCCACGCCGGCGTCGACCAACTCGTCATGCAGCTTGTCCGCAGCTGCCTTCACGTCGGGAAAGCGGTCCGGGCTGATGGGGCACAGCACCACGGTGAAGGGCGCGATCGCGTCGGGCCAGATGATGCCGCGCTCGTCATGGTTTTGCTCGATGGCAGCGGCCGGCAGGCGCGTGATGCCGATGCCGTAACAACCCATCTCGAGAAACTGCGGCTTGCCGTTTTCGCCGAGAAAAGTCGCGTCCATGGCCTGGCTGTACTTGGTGCCGAGGTAAAACACATGGCCGACCTCGATACCGCGCTCGATGGCCAGTACGCCCTGGCCGTCGGGGGAAGCATCGCCGGCGACCACGTTGCGCAGGTCGGCGACCAGCTCGGGTTCGGGCAGGTCACGGCCCCAGTTGACGCCGGTCAGATGGAAGTCCGGCTCGTTGGCGCCGCAGACCCAGTCGGCCAGGGCGGCCACTTCGCGGTCGGCGACCAGCCTGACCGGCTTTTTCAGGTTCAGCGGGCCGAGGTAACCGGGCTTGCAGCCGAAGTGGTCCTCGATTTCCGGCACGGTGGCAAAACGGAAACCGGCCAGGCCGGCGACCTTGCCGACCTTGACTTCATTCATGTCGTGGTCGCCGCGCAGCAGCAGCAGCCAGACCTGGGTTTTCTTCACCTTGCCGGCCTCGTCGAGTTCGTCGGTGGCCAGCACCAGCGACTTGACCGTGACTTTCAGGTCCAGCTTGAGCAACTCGGCCACGTCGGCGCAGGTCGCCTTGCCCGGCGTCGGTGTTTTCGTCAGCGCCTGCGCGGCGGCGGGGCGCCCGGCTTGCGGGGCCAGCGCTTCGGCCTTTTCCATGTTGGCCGCGTAGTCGCTGTCCGGGCAGTAGACGATGGCGTCCTCGCCGGTCGCGGCAATCACCTGGAATTCTTCACTGAGGTCGCCGCCGATGGCGCCGCTGTCGGCCGCCACGGCGCGGTAACGCAGGCCGAAGCGGTCGAAAATCCGGCGGTAGGCGGCGGCCATGACCTGGTAGCTGGCCTTGGCCGCGGTTTGGTCGCGGTCAAAGCTGTAGGCGTCCTTCATGATGAACTCGCGCCCGCGCATCAGGCCGAAACGCGGCCTGCGTTCGTCGCGGAACTTGGTCTGGATCTGGTACAGGTTTTTCGGCAGCTGCTTGTAGCTCTTGATGTCCTGGCGCATCACGTCGGTGATGACTTCCTCGCTGGTCGGCTGGACCACAAAATCGCGGCCATGGCGGTCCTTGATGCGCAGCAGCTCCGGGCCCATTTTTTCAAAGCGGCCGGTTTCCTGCCAGAGTTCGGCCGGCTGGATCACCGGCATGGTCATCTCGACCGCGCCGGCGCGGTTCATCTCCTCGCGCACGATGGCCTCGACCTTGCGAATCACGCGCAGGCCCATGGGCATGTAGTTGTAGATGCCGGCCCCCAGCTTCTTGATCATGCCGGCGCGCATCATGAGCTGATGACTCACCACCTCGGCGTCCGCTGGCGCTTCCTTGAGCGTGGAAATGAAGAACTGGGAGGCTTTCATGGCTTGTTTTTCTGGGCTTCGTGAAGTTTTTGGGACGACCGCCCCGGCGTGCGCTTGGCTCTGAGCATTCTGCTGTGCATAATGGACTCAGTTTAAAAAATTTGAGGTTTGATTATGCTTGACCGGGACGGCTTTCGGCCCAACGTCGGCATCATCTTGCTCAACCAGAGAAGTCAGGTATTTTGGGGCAAGCGGATACGCACCCACTCCTGGCAGTTTCCGCAGGGTGGCATTGACCGGGGTGAAAATCCCGAGCAGGCCATGTTCCGCGAATTGCACGAAGAAGTGGGGCTGCTGCCGCAACACGTGCAGGTGCTTGCCCGGACCCGGGACTGGTTGCGCTATGAGGTACCCGACCGGTTTATCCGCCGCGACGCGCGCGGCCATTACAAAGGCCAGAAACAGATCTGGTTCCTGCTGCAGCTGGTCGGCCACGACTGGGATTTGAACCTGCGCGCCACCGACCACCCCGAGTTCGATGCCTGGCGCTGGAACGACTACTGGGTGCCGCTTGACGTGGTCGTCGAATTCAAGCGCGGTGTTTACGAGATGGCGCTGACCGAGCTGTCGCGGTTTGTGCCGCGTGTCGACAATCGTTTTGATGCGCGGCAGGACCACCGCAACCGTTACCTGCGCGGCGGCATGCGCCAGCGTGACCCGGGCGACGCTGG
>CALRTF020000113.1:0-12287 GCA_943370985.1 Paenacidovorax caeni | reverse complement strand
TTGCTTACTTTCTTTTGGCGAAGCAAAAGAAAGTGAGTTGCTGCCGGGCAACCCCCGGCTTGCTGGCGTACCAACAGTCACGCCTTCAAAAACTCCGCCTTCCCCCCCAGCCACCGCAAGATATGCCGATGCGCCAGTTCCGGGTAGTTGTCCAGCATCACCGGTGCCAGGGCACGCGCCCAGGCCAGCCACTCGGTGTCGGTGGCCAGGTCCGCAAAACGCAGCAGCGGCGCGCCGGACTGGCGCGCACCGAGGAACTCGCCGGGACCGCGAATGTCCAGGTCGCGCCGGGCGATCTCGAAGCCATCCTGCGTCTCCACCATGGCCTTGAGCCGGGCGCGTGCGGTCTCGCCCAGGCGCGGCGCCTCGCCGGTCGAATACAACAGCACACAGGCCGAGGCCGCCGCGCCGCGCCCGACCCGGCCGCGCAGCTGGTGCAGCTGGGAGAGGCCGAAACGCTCGGCATGTTCGATCACCATCAGCGAGGCGTTGGGCACGTCCACCCCGACCTCGATCACCGTGGTGCTGACCAGCACACCGAGCTGGCCGCTGGTGAACAAGGCCATCACCGCCTTTTTTTCGGCCACCGGCATGCGCGAATGCAGCAGGCCGACCTGCGTGCCGGGCAAGGCGGCGCTCAGCGCCTCATGCGTCTGGGTGGCGTTGATCAGGTCGATCGATTCGCTTTCCTCGATCAGCGGGCAGACCCAGTACACCTGCCGGCCCTCGGCGAGCTGGCCGCGTATGCGTTCGACGACCTCCTCACGCCTGGCTTCGGCAACCACCTTGGTGACGATGGGCGTGCGTCCGGGCGGCAACTCGTCGATGGTGGAAACATCGAGGTCGGCGTAATAACTCATGGCCAGGGTGCGCGGGATCGGCGTGGCCGTCATCATGAGCAAATGGGGCTCCTCGCCGCCCTGCGTCATCTTGCTGCGCAGGGCCAGCCGCTGGGCCACGCCGAAGCGATGCTGCTCGTCAATGATGGCCAGCGCCAGGTTCTTGAAGAGCACCTTGTCCTGGATCACCGCATGGGTGCCGACCACCAGCCCCGCCGCGCCGCTGGCGATCATGGCCAGCGCTTCGCGCCGCTCCTTCGCCTTCTGGCTGCCGGTCAGCCAGGCGGTCTGTATGCCCAGGGGTTCGAGCCAGCCGATCAGCTTGCGAAAGTGCTGCTCCGCCAGGATTTCCGTCGGCGCCATCAGCGCGCACTGCCAGCCGGCATCCATGCAGCGCGCCGCCGCCAGTGCGGCCACCACAGTTTTGCCGGAGCCGACATCGCCCTGCAGCAGCCGGTGCATGGGCAGGTTTTTCTGCAGGTCAGCCGCGATCTCTTCGCCGACCCGCTGCTGCGCCGCGGTCAGGCGGAAAGGCAGCCGCTCGAGCAACTGCTCTTGCAGCGTGCACTGCGGGCCATGCCCCGGCGCCCGCAGCGGCGGCGCGCGCATGGCGGCACGCACGCGACGCGCCTGCAGCTGCGACAACTGCTGGGCCAGCAGCTCCTCGGCCTTGAGCCGCTGCCAGGCCGGGTGGCTGCGGTCATCCAGCGTGGCCAGCATCACGTCCGGCGTCGGTTGGTGCAAAAATGATAGCGCGTCACGCAGGCTGGACAAGGGCTGAGGCAGGTTTTTATTCAAAAACTGCGCTGGAATGGTTTCCGACAGGTCGGCGCGCGCCAAACCGCCCAGCACTGCCTTGCGCAGGTAGGCCTGCGGCAGGCCGGCGACGGTCGGGTACACAGGCGTCAGCGCCGTCGCGAGCTCACCGCCGGCCACGCGAAAACCCGGGTGCACCATCTCGCGGCTGACAAAACCGCCGCGGATTTCGCCGCGCACCCGCACCCGCGCGCCAACGCTGAGGGTTTTCTGGTGCGATGGGTAAAAGTTGATGAAGCGCAGCACGCAGGTGTCGCTGCCGTCGTCGATCGTCACACGCAACTGCCGGCGCGGACGAAACGCCACCTCGCTGTGCGTGACCTGGCCCTCGATCTGCACCATGTCGCCGGCGCGCGCATCGGCCAGCCGCGTGATGCGGGTTTCGTCCTCGTAACGCAGCGGCAAATGCAGCGCCAGATCGATGTCGCGGCGCAGGCCCAGCTTGTCCAGCGCTTTTTGCGGCTGGGATTTCGCGGCCGCAGCAACGCCGGCCGCCGCCACCACCGGAGGCGCCTTGCGGGGAGAAGCTGCAGAGGGGGACATGGGACAATTGTGCATCCATGAAGACCTCGTTCAGCCTCAGTGACTTTGATTTCACCCTCCCCGACGAACTGATCGCCCAGCACCCGGCCGCCGAGCGCAGTGCCTCGCGCCTGCTCGACGGCCGCGGCGCCGCGCCGGCGGACCGGCGTTTTACAGACCTGCCGGACCTGCTCCAGCCGGGCGACCTGCTGGTGCTCAACGACACCAAAGTGGTCAAGGCCCGGCTGTTCGGGCAGAAAAGCAGTGGTGGCCGGCTGGAGTTGCTGATCGAGCGGGTGTTGTCGCTCTCGCCCGATGCCGGGCACGAAGTTGCGGCCCACATGAAGGTCAGCAAGAAGCCGCTGACCGGCGCGGTGCTGCAGATGGACGGCGGCTTCACCGCCACGCTGCTGGGCCGCTGGCCGAACGAGGACGGCCCGCTGTACCGTTTTGCGCTGAGCAGCGACCCCTACACCCTGATGGAAAGACACGGCCACGTGCCGTTGCCACCCTACATCACCCACAGCGATTCGGCCGACGATGAGCGCCGCTACCAGACCGTGTTTGCCAAAAATCCGGGCGCAGTGGCCGCGCCAACTGCCGCGCTGCATTTCGATGAGGCGGTGCTGGCGCGAATGGAGGCACGCGGCATCCGGCGCGCCAGCGTCACGCTGCATGTCGGCGCCGGCACCTTCCAGCCGGTCAAGGCCGACAACATTGCCGACCACGTGATGCATTTCGAGCGTTTCGAAGTGCCGCAAACCACGCTGCAGGCGATACGCGACTGCAAGGCTGCAGGAGGACGGGTGGTCGCGGTCGGCACCACCTGCGTGCGCGCGCTGGAGTCGGCGGCAAAGTTTGGTCCGGCCTGCAGGGACACCAACATCTTCATCACGCCGGGCTTCGAGTTCGAGGTGGTCGACATTCTGCTGACCAACTTCCACCTGCCCAAAAGCACATTGATGATGCTGGTCAGCGCCCTTGCCGGCTACGAACACATCATGGCGCTTTACGAACACGCCATCGCGCAGCGTTACCGCTTTTTCAGCTACGGGGACGCCATGCTGCTGCAAAAAACCACCGCCTGAGACAATCGACCCATGCTGAATTTTGAAGTCCTTAAAACCGACCCCGCCGAGGGCAGTTATCTCGGGTCGTACGCGCGCCGTGGCACCCTGACCCTGAACCACGGCGTGGTGCAGACGCCGATCTTCATGCCGGTCGGCACCTACGGCACCGTCAAGGGCGTGATGCCGCAGTCGCTGCACGACATGGGCGCGCAGATCATCCTGGGCAATACCTTTCACTTGTGGATGCGGCCGGGTCTGGACGTGATGCAGCAGTTCGGCGGCCTGCACAAGTTCGAGAGCTGGCACAAACCCATCCTGACCGACAGCGGCGGCTTCCAGGTCTGGTCACTCGGCGAGATGCGCAAGATTTCGGAGGAGGGCGTGAAGTTCGCGTCGCCGGTCAACGGCGACAAGCTGTTTTTGACGCCCGAGATCTCGATGCAGATCCAGACCATCCTGAACAGCGACATCGTCATGCAGTTCGACGAATGCACGCCTTACGACACCCAGGGCCACATCACCACGGAGTCCGAAGCCCGGATCTCGATGGAGCTCAGCCTGCGCTGGGCCAGGCGCTGCATCGAAGAGTTCAACAAGCTGCAGAACCCGAACGCGCTGTTCGGCATCGTGCAGGGCGGCATGTTTGAAAACCTGCGCCAGGAATCGCTGGATGCGCTGGTCGAGCTCGACCTGCCCGGCTACGCCATCGGCGGCGTCAGCGTCGGCGAGCCCAAGGAGGAAATGCAACGCATCATGGCGCACACGCCGCACCGCCTGCCCGCGAACAAACCGCGTTACCTGATGGGCGTGGGCACGCCGGAAGACCTGGTCGAAGGTGTGGCCGCGGGTGTGGACATGTTTGACTGCGTGATGCCCACGCGCAATGCGCGCAATGGCCACATGTTCACGCGTTTCGGCGACCTGAAGATCCGCAACGCGCGGTACAAAAGCGAAGACCAGCCAGTGGACAGCAGCTGCAGCTGCTACACCTGCCGCAACTTCAGCCGCGCCTACATGCACCACCTGGACCGCTGCGGCGAGATGCTGGGCCCCATGCTCAGCAGCATCCACAACCTGCACTATTACCTGAACCTGATGCAGGAGATGCGTGATGCGCTGGATGCCGGCAAGTTCGCTGCCTTTGTGCTGCAGTTCAAGCAGGATCGGCAACGCGGCGTTTAACAACACACCGACAAGGAGTTCTCATGAAATACCGCCGCCTTGGCAGCAGCAACCTGAAAGTGTCCACCCTGTGCCTGGGCACCATGATGTTCGGGCAGCAAACGCCCGATGGCGAGGCGGCGCGCATCGTTTCTTCGGCCAGAGACCGTGGCATCAACTTCATCGACACCGCCGATGTCTACAACGAAGGCAGGTCCGAAACCCTGCTGGGAAAATTGCTGGCGGGCCAGCGTGATCACTGGGTGCTGGCCAGCAAGCTCGGCAACAAGGCGGGCCAGGGTATCAACGAAGGCCACTACTCGCGCAGCTGGATCATGCGGCAGACCGATGCCATGCTCGCACGCCTGGCCACCGACTACCTGGACGTCCTTTACCTGCACCGCGACTTCCACGGCGAAAACCTCGAGGAAGCCGTACGCGCCATTGGCGACCTGATTCGCGCCGGCAAGATCCGCAGCTTTGGTTTGTCCAACTTCCGCGGCTGGCGCATCGCCGAGATCATGCGCATCTGTGAAAGAACCGGCGTGCCGCAACCGGTGGTCTGCCAGCCCTATTACAACCTGCTCAACCGCGGCCCCGAGGTCGAAATCCTGCCGGCCTGCGGCCACTACGGGCTGGGCGTGGTGCCCTACAGCCCGCTGGCGCGCGGCGTGCTGACCGGCAAATACCCGCCGGGGCAGCCGCCCGCCGAAGGCACACGCGCCGGCAGCGGCGACAAACGCATTCTCGAAACCGAATTCCGGGAAGAGTCGCTGCTGATCGCACAGAAGATCAAGGCCCGCTGCGAGGCCAAAGGCTGGGTGCCGGGCCAGTTCGCGGCCGCCTGGGTACTGGCCAACCCGCTGGTCAGCGCTGTCATCGCCGGACCGCGCCTGCTCTCGCACCTGGAAGACGTCTACGGCGCGACCGAGCTGGTGCTGGACGCCGACGACGAGGCCTTCATCAATGAACTGGTGGTTCCAGGCCATGCCTCCAGCCCCGGCTACAACGACCCGAGCTACCCGTTTTTTGGGCGCCCCGTCTGAACATTTGCTATTGAATCAGGAGCTGCTTGCGCCCGTCAGACAAGGGCTGCAAACACTTTTTACCCCGAAAGACCGGTCGCCGCCGAGCCCGTCGCCGTCGCGGCTGTGACCGGTCCCTGAAGGGGTTTGGCAGCTCTGGCATCGGCGCCGCAGGCATGGCAGAACTTGGCAAAGGCGCTCTTGCGGGTGGTACAGATGCCGCAGTGGTCGAACAGCCCGATGCCGCAATGCGGGCAGAAATCAATCGTCGCGTTTTTGAGGTCCACCGCGCGTTCGCAGCCCGGGCACACGCCTTTGGACAGACGCGTCAGCGCCGTGTCGTAGCTGAGTTCTTCACGGCGTTGCGCATCGGGGAGCTGTTCGGCCAGTTTCTGCTTTTCGAGGTAGCGGTTCAGCGAAACAATCGCCTGCCGCCCGACCAGCACGGTGATCACAATCCCCACGATGTAACGCACATAACCGCCGTAACTGGGCAGGTAAGGCACCAGTTCAACAAAAAAAGCAAAAAGTGCAAAGAAGATGAAGCCCCAGACAAAGGGCCACCAGTTGCTTTTGCGCTTTTTCGCAAACAGCCAGCCGGCCGCCGCCAGCAGCGGCAGTGTCAGGGCCAGACGGTACAGAAACACCCGCAGTTCCTGGGCACGCTGGGCGCTTTGCCATTTGTCCCGCGCCACCTGCTCGAGTTCGGCCAGCTTCTCGCGCGTACGCACCGCGCCCTGGCTGGCATCCAGCGCCTTTTGCTGCTGGGCTTCCAGTGCTGCCAGCGCCTGACGCTCGGCTGCTTTCAGGCCGTCAAGCGCGCGCGTCCGTTCTATCAATTCAGGATCCTGTTCGGCCCGCTCGGTGGCGCGCCGCGTTGACAGCCAGTTGCTAAAGGTTTCGCTGGCTGTGCGCGAGTTGGCCTGCGCGGCCCGGTACTTGAGCCGCGCTTGCTCCAGCGCCTCTTGTGCATCGCGGCCGGCGCGTTCCTCGGCCTTGAGCCGGTCGCGAAGCTGTGCGGCCGCCGGCTGCTCGATGAAGTCGTCCATGCCCAGAGAGCGCTCGACCTGCGGGAGATCGCCCACCACGGTGCCGCCCAGGCCGATCAGAAAGGCCGCAAACACCAGCGCCACCAGCCACAGGCCGCGCTGGAACCATTTCTCGGAGAGGCGAAGCGCTTTGCTCATGATTTTTCCTTGGTAAAGCTCAACGAAGGGTCACCGGGGAGGCGCTGAGACCGGCTGCTTGCATCCATCGAAAAACGGAATCGACGGTGACGGTTTCTATGCGGTCCGAAAACCGCTTCTCATTGGGATGGTCATCGAAAGCCACATTGGCTGCGGTGACGCGCCCGCCCAGACGCGTGAGCGGCCCCAGCTTGAGGACGGTCGGCTCATAGCCCTTGAACTGCAGCCAGGCCTGCGCCTGCTCGCGCGAACGGATCTGCGGCTCCATCGCCGCGGCCAGCGTTTCGATCGCCCATTGGTTGGATTGCTGGTATTTGCGGCCCCAGGCATAACTCACCACGCTATACGGTTTGTGGTGCAGGCTCTGTGCCCGGCCGTCGTGAGCCGTATCCAGCAGCACGGGGAGCAGGCGATCCTGGACTTCGCGCGCAGGCACCACCCACGAGGCTTCAAAGCGCCAAAGGTTTTCAAGAAAGAATTCGCCCAGGCCCTGGCGGTAGACGGAGGCGTCGGCCGTACCACATTGGTTGAGTTTATGCAGCACACGCCAGACATGGCCGGCTTTGCCCTCTGGCGTGACGATCGGTTGCCTGTAGGCAAAACCGAGGTGCGAATAGTACAGGCCATATTTGCTCAGGTCCTGCCCTGCACGGGCCAGCACAACCACCTGCTGCCCACTCGCATCCAGTGCCGCCAGCGTGCGCGCCGCCAGGTTCAGGCTGCGCTCTACCTGTTGCGCCTGGGGAAGTGTTTCAGTATCGCAAGCGCGGCCGGCATGTACCAGCGGGCTTGCCGTCAGGATGACCCCCACCACCAGCATACCCAGGCTCGATCTGGCAATACGCATGGTCACTGTCGGCTGCAGATATTGTCTCAATGGCGTCATGACTGCACCTCAGCGCGTCAGTCGTTCGTTGTGCAACAAGGCGCGCCCCAACTCATTGGGAATGAACGCAAGCGCCTGGCCCGCAGCCGACAGCACCACGCCCGCGCTGATGACGCTGACCGTCACCACCGTGCCGACCACCATGGATGCCGCACCGGCGCCCTTGCTGACAATTTCAATGCTGGTCCTCGCGCCGTCAGAAGCACGCTCCAGCACAAACACCGTACCTCGGGCCGAGACTTCCACCGCCTTGACCACCAGCGATGCACCAGCACTGGAAAGCACCAGGGGAACAGCCACCACGCTGCCCGCTGCCGAGCCCGCCACCACCACCGAAGCCAGAGGAAGCGAAGACAAGGCGCTGAGCGCCGACGCCTCACTTTGCGCCCTCGCTTCGAACGGGGCACAGATGCCCGTCAACGCAACAAAAGTTACCATCAAAAATGTAGTCAGCAGTTTTTTCATGGGGTTTTCTCCTAAAGAATGAGGGACTGCTCAAGCCGCTTCAGCTGAACCACGTGATGGCCGGACTTGCATCCTGGCATCGTTCAGGTCCGCTTCGTGTTTGTCGCGCAGGGTCTTGGCCAGCGTGAAGCTGCAGGTGATCAGGTACAGCCAGCTCACGCCCAGAAAGGCCTTGTAGGTCTCGTTGATCTCCATGCGCCACAGGCCCCAGCCAGTCAATGACATCGCCAGAAAAAACCCGCCCCAGACCACCAGCCTGAACATCGGTGTGTCGGCGGGGTTGCCTTCGGCCTGGCTCTTCTCCTGGTCGCGCACATATTTGGCGAGCACAAATGCCGCAGACAGGCAGAAAAAATAACCCATGATCATGAAAGCCCGATCCAGGTCCCTGCCCGGCAACCAGGACAGTCCGACTGCGCACAGGAAAGCCGCAATCAGGAAAGAAGCCCAAACCTGGAATTGCCAGGGTTTGGAGTCACGATGAATCAGCACTTGCATAAAACCTTCCGGTTGTTGAGGTGGCGCTAATGTGCATCGGGCTGGACGCCGGGCGGTGCAAATACCAGTACAGTGACCGCGAAATGTTCCATGGGTATCACTTTTTTGTACTTCAGGCGTCTAGCAAGGTGGCGACACGTGCGCGCACGACCTCGGGCTGTGCCTGGGCCGGCGGGATGACCGCGCCGGCATTGAGGCCGACGCGGCTGAGGACGCCGCGCCTGAACGGCCGCACCATGGCACCGCCCCGTTCGATCCGGCTGAAAAAAGAACCCCAGAGATTGGTCAGCGCCACAGGGATCACCGGCACCTGCAGGCCATCGCGTTCTGCATTTGCCAGGATCTTTGCAATCCCGCCCTTGAACTCCTGCAGCGTGCCGTCTTTGGTGATTCCGCCTTCAGGAAAGATGGCCAGCAGGTCGCCTCCACGGAGCACTTTGGCGGCGGCTTCAAAGGCCGCCTCGTAAGCTGCAGGGTCCTCGGCACGTGGAGCGATGGGGATGGCCTTGGCCAGCCTGAACAACCAGCCCAGCACTGGCAGTTTGAAGATGCGGTGATCCATCACAAAATAAATCGGCCGGGGGCTGGCCGCCATCAGCAGCACCGGATCCACAAAGCTGACATGGTTGCACGCCAGTACAGCGGCACCCTCCAGGGGAAAGTTTTCGTCGCCTGTGACCTTGAAGCGGTAAATACAGCGCGAGGCGATCAGCGCAATGAAACGCAGCAGGTATTCCGGCACCAGCATGAAAATGTAGAACGCGACCACGGCATTGGCCAGCCCGACAAAGAGGAAAATCTGCGGGATGCTGAAGTCAGCCTTGAGCAGCGCACCGGCCAAAACAGCGCTGACGATCATGAACAGCGCGTTGAGGATGTTGTTGGCTGCGATGATGCGGGCGCGATGCGTCGGCTGGCTGCGCAACTGGATCAGCGCATACATGGGCACGCTGTAGAGGCCGGCAAACAGGCTGAGCAGCGCCAGGTCGGCCATCACCCGCCAGTGGGCAGCTTGCGCCATAAAACCCGCAAGACCCATGATCTCTGCAGGCGGCAGTCCGCGCGAGGCGAAATACAGGTCGATCGCAAAGACGCTCATGCCGATGGCGCCCAGGGGCACGAGGCCGATCTCCACGTGACGCCGGCTCAATACCTCGCACAGCAGTGATCCGGTGGCGATGCCGATGGAAAACACCACGAGCAGGAGAGACGCGACCTGCTCGTTGCCGTGCATGACCTCCTTGGCGAAACTCGGGAACTGGCTGAGGAAAACGGCGCCAAAGAACCACATCCAGCTGATGCCGAGCATTGACCGGAACACAACCACGTTGCCGTGGGCGAGTCGGAGGTTACGCCAGGTTTCAGTCACCGGGTTCCAGTTGATCGTGAGCCCCGGGTCGGTCGCGGGAGCCATCGGAATGTATTGCGCCACCAGCCGCCCTGCCAGGGCCAGCGCCATGCAGGAGATCGCCACATACAGCGGACCCATGCCCGGCACGGCCACAATCAACCCGCCGACGATGTTTCCCAGCAGGATGGCGACGAAAGTGCCCATCTCCACCATGCCATTGCCGCCTGTCAATTCACGCTCGTTCAGGGCTTGCGGAAGGTAGGCGAACTTCACCGGACCGAACAGCGTGGAATGCAGTCCCATCAGAAAGGTACAGGCCAGCAACACCGGCACCTGAACGTTGACCTCATCGCTGAGGAAGCCAGCGGCCGCCACTGCCATGATCACAACTTCCAGGTTTTTGACGAACCGGATCACACGGGTTTTTTCGTATTTGTCGGTGAGCTGCCCGCTGGTGGCCGAGAACATCAAAAATGGCAGGATGAAAAGCGCGCCGATGACCAGACCCGCAAGCGCTGGCGGCAGCCAGCTCACGCTGAGCTGGTAAGTCACCATCACCGTAAAGGCAAACTTGAAAAGATTGTCGTTCGCCGCTCCCGAGAACTGTGTCCAGAAAAACGGGGCAAAACGGCGCTGGCTGAGCAATGCGAATTGATTGGGGTGCCCGTGCGCTGGCGGCGGACACACCCTGACGGCTGACTCAACACTCATGATGAACTCCTCTTTTAGTTTGATGTGCAGCAAGCGCCCTCCGCCTGTCCGCCCCCCTGGAACCTGCTCTTGATGGTGAGCCGGATTCTGCCCTGCTTTTCACCACACGCCTCAGCGCCGCAAAGACCGGCCAGGCAGCGCAGCTGGCTACCAGGTGTTTGAGGCTGTGGCCGGAGACAAGATGGCCGGTCGTTTCAAAAACAAGATGGTCCCCGAGCTCCAGCGCTTTGGCCAATGCGTACAGCCCCATCACCCATCCCCACCGAATCGGCAAACCCTGGAACGGCCTTCCCGCCTCAGGTCTCAGGCGGGCCAGCCAGACGATCAGGCACATGCCGCCGAACTGCAACACGCCCCAGGGCAGCAAGTTACCCGAGCGGGCCCACTCCCGCAAAGACACCGGTCCGAGAGCCAGCACAAGCAGCGCCAGCACGATTCCGGCACGGCCACTGACCCCCTGGCGCGCGGCCAGACCCAGCATGCCGGCAAAAGCCAGCACCATCGCGCCGCGGTCCCAAACCAGCCCGGCATTGTCCGGCTGCCAGTGGTAGATCGCCGAGACCGCCGCGGTGAGGACCAGGCCTCCAAAAAACAGGGCAGACAGCCAGCTTGTCGCCCGGTCGACAGCCCGCAGACGGATGGCATCAACGAGCGCGCCGGCCCCAGCCAGTCCCCACAGGGCAAAGGGCAGGTTGCTGAGGACATCCATGGCGCGGGGCAGCCCCTCCCAGGCACGCTGGTCGGCAAAGTCGTGGTAATCCGGTGGCTGGAGCACAACAGGCCCGAGCAGCCCAAGCAAGGTCAGCAGCACAACAATGAGCAGCAGCAACCGCTCTCGCTGCCTCACATCAGGCGGTACCGCCGGGAATGGCTGGGAACAAAAGGACTCTCGCATGCCGACGTCTCCATGGTGAACAAGCCTTCACTGTGCGGGATGGGCGGCGCAAAAAGCAGCAATATCGTGTCCGGTTTCCTCCCTCCATCCCCAGAGTATTGATAATCGATACCCATGAGCACCACCGCCGACCTCGTGACTGTCCTGAAAAAGGAACTTAAAACCGCCCGCATGACGTATGCGGCCCTCGCCACCAAGCTGGGCATGGCAGAGTCCAGCGTCAAGCGCATGCTGGCCAGGGGGGACATGTCCTTGTCGCGGATCGACGCCATCTGCCGGGCGCTCAAGCTGGACTTCGCCGAACTTGCCAGGCAAGTGGCCGACAAGCAGCCCTTGCTGGCGGAACTCACGGAATCGCAGGAAAAGGCCGTGGTGGCGGACAAGAAGCTGCTGCTCGTTGCCATCTGCGTGCTGTCGCAGTGGACGCTGGAGCAGATCACCGGCAGCTACCGCCTGACCGTCGCCGAGGGCATCAAATACCTGGCCCAGCTGGACCACCTCGGCATCATTGAGCTGAAGGCGCTGAACCGCTACCGCCTCAAACTTGCCAAGACCTTTCGCTGGCGCCCGCACGGACCGGTGATGAACTATTTCAGGGAGAACGCCCTGCTCGACTATTTTTCCGGCGGCTTCGACGGCGGCGGGGAAGGCCTGTTGCTGGTGCACGGCTCCATCAGCCGCAGCCTGGCGCCCTCGTTTCTTGAACGCATGCAGCGCGTGGCCCAGGATTTTGCGCAGCAGCACCAGGCGGACCAGAAACTGGGTGACAAGGACCGCGAGGGTTACACCCTGCTGCTGGCCATGCGCAGCTGGGAGTTCGAAGCCTTCACCGCCTTGCGGCGTTAGGTATTTGCACACCCC
>CALRTF020000112.1:0-12461 GCA_943370985.1 Paenacidovorax caeni | reverse complement strand
GCCAGGAACACGCTGGCCAACGCCAGCAGGCCGAACTCGAACAGGCCGAAAGGCCGCCATCCCTGAAACACCGAGATGACGCCCGACAGCACGGTGACTGCGACGGCGGTGGACAGCGTGATCAGGATGGACGGGATTCCGGCGTGGATGCGCCGCGTCATCAGATCGCGCGCGGCATGGAACAGCGTGCCGAACAGGCACACCAGCGCCCAGGCGTTGAAACCTTCAGCCCGGGGCTGGATCACCAGCAGCACACCCAGGAAACCGAAGCCGACCGCCAGCCAGCGCGCGCCGCGCACACGTTCGGCCATGAACAGCGCGGCAAACAGCGTCATGAACAGCGGCGCGGCCAGGTTGATGGCGGTGGCGTTACCTATCGGCAGGTGGAACAGCGAGCCCAGGTACAACATCGTGGCGATGGCATCGACCAGCGCGCGGCCCGCGACCCAGCCGCGTGTGGCCTCGCGCATGCGGGCAGTCGCGCCCAGTGCATGGGCGACGGCCAGCACCAGCAGCACCGACATGAAACCGCGGATGAAGATCAGTTGTGCGCTGGGCATGCTCTGGCTGGCGAACTTGACCAGCGCGTCGTTGGTCACAAAACAGCCCATGGCGCCGACCATGCAGACAATGCCGCGGCGGTTGGCGGCGGTAACACCGAGGGTCATGGCAGCAGCGTCAATTCAGGAAAGTCCAGCCGGTCGCCGCACCCATCAGCAGGCACAGAACGGGGATGTAAAAGAGCAGGGCGCGCCCGGTGCGGGTGGACGGTTGTCCACCCATCAGCAGCAGGCCCAGCGTGAACAGTGCCGTCGGTTCGGGCGTCATGCCCACGACTTCAGCCTGCACCCATGGCCGGCCCAGGGCCAGGCCCAGCAGCGGGTAGAGCAGGCCGGCAGCGGCCAGCAGTGCGCCCAGACCGCGTGCGTGGCGCCCCGGCGGCGGGGCCGGCTGACGGGGACGCAAGGCCATGCCCGCCAGAAGCACGGCCTGGACGGAAAAGGCGATGGCCACATAACTCGCGGCCCAGTTGATGGTGGCGTAACGCTCCCACAAAAAAGCCCAGCCAACCCATAACCAGGCGGCGGCGAGCCCCAGCACGATGGGGCGCCAGGTGCGCGCAGGGCGGGTGTATCCCAGCCACAGCGCGGCCAGTCCGGTGGCGAACAGGGGCAGATGCAGCGGCCAGAACTCGCGGTTGTACAGCTCGACCATCCGCCAGTAAGTCCTGGGTGCATACATCAGGAAATCCGACAGGCTGTAGCTCGACCACTCGGGCATGTTGGGACGCGTCTTCAGAGCCGGGCGACGTGGTCGGCCATGCGGGTGCGCAAGGCCGCGTCGGGCAGGCGGCCGCGCGATGCGCCCATGTTTTCGCGCAGGTGGGCCGGGTTGCTGGTGGCGGGGATGGCGCAGGTCACCGCCGGGTGGGAGACGATGAACTTCAATGCCATTTGCGCCCAGTTCGTGCAGTCGATCTCGGCGGCCCAGGCCGGCAGCGGGTGGCGCTGCAACTGGCGCAGCAGCGCGCCTTCGCGGAACGGCCGGTTCACCAGCACCGCGATACCGCGTTCGCGCGCCAGCGGCAACAGGCGCTGCTCGGCCTCGCGGTCCAGCAGGTTGTAGCTGAGCTGCACGAAGTCGATGCGCTGGCTGCGCATGACGGCCTCGAACTCGCTGTGGCGCCGTCCCTCGGAGGTGGTGATGCCGACATACCGCAGTTGCCCGGCGGCTTTCATGGCCTGCAGCAGTGCCAGCTGTTTTTCCCAGGCTAGCAGGTTGTGTACCTGCAGCAGGTCGAAACGCGGCACCTGCCAGAACTTGCGCGAGGCCTCGATCTGCGCCGCGCCGTCGGAAGAGGTCCAGACTTTTTCAGCTGAAAACACTTTCGACTGCGCCTGGAGTTTCTGCAACGCCTCGCCGATCACGCCCTGCGAGGAGCCGTACATGGGTGAGGAATCGATCAGCTTGCCGCCGGCTGCAAAAAATTGCCGCATGACTTCGGCACTCTGGGCGCGCGCCGCGGTGTCCTTGCCGACATTGAAGGTGATCCAGCTGCCGAGGCCGACCACCGGGATCTGTTCGCCGGTGGACGGGATGGGTCGCGTCAGCAGCTGCGGCTGGGCCGCGGTTTGGGCGAAAGTGCCTGCCGCACCGAGTGCGGGAACAAGCTGCAACAGGTCGCGGCGTCTCATGGGCTTACGGTAGCACGGAGCCGGAAAATGCAGCCGGAAATGTGCACAAGCCCTGCACGTCCGCCGGGTTTCAGACCGCGCTGCGGTGCCTGGCGATGCAGGTGTCCAGCACCTCGGCGGTCTCGCGCCGCCACCAGTTGCCCGAGGAAAAAATCTCGACCTCGCTATACCCGGCGAAACCCTGGGCCTCGACCCAGCCCCGGATGCGCGGGATGTCGATCACACCGTCACCCATCATGCCGCGGTCTTCCAGCAAATGGGTGGTCGGCGTCATCCAGTCGCAGACGTGGAAGGCCATCAGCCTGTCCTTGCCGGCGCGCTGGATTTGCGCCTCGAGCTTGGGGTCCCACCAGACGTGGTACACGTCCACCGCCACACCGAGGGCACCACTTCGGCCGGGGTCGAGCGCTTCGCAGACGTCCAGCGCCTGTTCCATGGTATTGATGCAGGCGCGGTCGGCCGCATACATCGGGTGCAGCGGCTCGATGGCCAGCGGCATGTTGCAGCTCCTGGCGTAGGCCAGCAGTTCGGCAATGCCGTCACTGACCTGGCTGCGCGACAGCGCGATGTCCTTGTGCATGGCCTTGCCGGCCAGCGCGCCGGGCAGGGCGCCGACCACCAGCACCAGGCAGGCGGCGTTCAGTTCGCAGGCTTCGTCGACCGCGCGGCGGTTGTCCTCACGCGCGGCCTTCAGGCCCGCAGCGTCCGTGGCCGGGAACATGCCGCCGCGGCAGTAACCCGACAGTTCCAGGCCGTGGTCCCTGACCAGTTTGGCGATGACCGGCAGGCCCGCGGCCGCCACCTGGTCGCGCCAGGGCGAGATCGCCCGGATGCCGCGTTTCACGCAGGCCTCGATGATGTCGGGCAGCGGCTGCTCTTCGCCCCGGCTTTTGCGCACGGTCGCGGTGTTGATCGAGAGCCAGCGGTGGTCCTGGGAGAAGTCCCTCATGGCTGGACACCGTGCAGCGCCAGCAGCGTTTTCATGCGTCGCACCGCCAGCTCGGGATGCTCCAGCAGGTTCGCCGCATCGGCCAGCCGGAACAGCTCGGCGAAGTGTTGCAGCGAACGTGTGCTCTGCTGGCCGCCGACCATGGTGAAGTGGCTCTGGTGGCCGTTGAGCCAGGCCATGAACACCACGCCGGTCTTGTAAAAACGTGTGGGTGCGGCAAAGATGTGGCGCGACAAGGGCACGGTCGGACCGAGGATGGCGTGGAACTTCTCGACATTGCCTTGCGCCAGCTCGCCGAGCGCGGCGCTGGCGGCCGGCGCAATCGCGTCGAAGATGCCCAGCAGCGCATCGCTCTGGCCGTGGAACAACGCGCTGCCGTGCTGGTCACCGGCGATCAGTTCGGCGTAGTTGAAGTCGTCGCCGGTGTACATGCGCACGCCGGCAGGCAGGCGCCGGCGCATGGCGATTTCCTTGTCCTTGTCGAGCAGCGAGATCTTGATGCCGTCGACCTTGTCCGGATGTGCGGCGATGATGCCCAGCGCGGTGTCCATGGCTTTTTCGACATCGCTGCTGCCCCAGTAGCCGGCCAGCGCCGGATCGAACATCTCGCCCAGCCAGTGCAGCACCACGGGTTGTTTCGCCTGGCTCAGGATGCGGTCGTACACACGTTCGTAATCGGCCGGGCTTTTGGCCACGCGCGCCAGCGCGCGGCTGGCCATCACGATCAGTTTGCCGCCGAGTTTTTCGATCGCCGCCATCTGCTCCTCGTAGCCGGCAATCACTTCGTCAACCGTTTTCACATTCTCGAGCATCAGGTGGTCGGTGCCGCAACCGGAGGCGACCAGCGCACCGGGAACGTCCCTGGCAGCGTCCAGCGAACGCCGGATCAGCTCCAGCGAAGTCGGCCAGTCCAGGCCCATGCCGCGCTGCGCGGTGTCCATGGCCTCGGCCACGCCCAGGCCCAGCGACCACAAATGGCGGCGGTAGGCGATGGTGCTGTCCCAGTCCACCGCGCAGCCGATCCAGGGATCGCTAACTGCCAGCGGGTCGGCCACCACGTGCGCGGCCGAATAGGCGATGCGGTTAAATTTGACGCCAGCGGGCGGACGCACGGGCGTGCTGCCCTGCAGCGTGTAGGGCTGCAGGCTGCCCGCGGCAACGGGCAGGGTCAGGGTTAAAGCCATGGATTCACCTTGTGTATGTATCAAATAGGGCTGTAGCCCCCGACGCGACTGATGTATGCGCTATTAAACTTGTAGCGCCGGAACGTCCACCCAGCGCCGTTCCTTCCAGCTTTCGAGCGCGGCCTCGACCAGCTGCACGCCCTTCGCGCCTTCGGGCAGGGTCCATTTGTAGGGCTCGTTTTCCACCACGTGGCGGATGAAGTGCTCCCACTGGATCTTGAAACCGTTGTCGTAGACCTGGGTGTCCGGCACGTCCTGCCATTGGTCCGAGAAATTCATGGTCTGCTTCTCGTCCGGGTTCCAGACCGGGCGTGGCGTGTTGACGCGCGACTGGGCCTTGCAGGAGGACAGTCCGGCGACCGCCGAGCCGTGCGTGCCGTCGACGTGGAAGGTGACAAGGTCTTCGCGGTTGACGCGGGTGGCCCAGGACATGTTCATCTGCGCAATCACCGGCTCGCCGCCGTGGCCGATCAGTTCGGCGGTGGCGTAGGCGGCGTCGTCGGCGGTGGCCTTGTAGGGCTTGCCGGCTTCGTCCCAGCGCTGGGGGATGTGCGTCGCGCCTATGCAGGAGATGGACTTGACTTCGCCGAACAGGTTGTCAAGCACATAACGCCAGTGGCACATCATGTCCAGGATCATGCCGCCGCCGTCTTCGGTGCGGTAGTTCCAGCTCGGGCGCTGGATCGGCTGCAGGTCGCCCTCGAACACCCAGTAGCCGAACTCCAGGCGCACCGACAGCATCTTGCCGAAGAAGCCGGCGCGGCGCAGCATGTCGAGCTTGCGCAGGCCGGGCAGGAACAGCTTGTCCTGCACCGCGCCGTGTTTCAGGCCGGATTTTTCAGCCAGGCGCGCGATCTCAACTGCCTCGTTGAGGTTGGTGGCAATCGGCTTTTCACAGTAGACATGTTTGCCGGCGCGGATGGCCTTGGCCAGCAAGGTCGGGCGCATTTGTGTGGTGCCGGCGTCGAAGAAGACGGTGTCGTCCGGGTTGGCCAGGGCCTGGTCGAGGTCGGTGCCCCAGCGGTCTATGTTCCAGGCCTTGGCCAGGGCTTCCATCTTCTCCGCGTTGCGGCCGATCAGGATCGGGTCGGGCATCACCTTGTCGCCGTTGGAGAGCGTGACGCCGCCCTGTTTGCGGATCGCGACGATGGAGCGGATCAGATGCTGGTTCATGCCCATGCGTCCGGTGACGCCGTGCATGATGAGTCCTAGTCGTTGGGTGGCCATGGGGTTCCTTTGGAAAGCGGGGAGGGAATGCGGCGGCTGCACCGGGCCGGTCTGGCGGAAGCTTCAGGGCTTCAACCGACCGGCGCAGGCGCGCTCCGGCCGCAGGGGAAATTACTGGGGTGCGGGCGACAGGCCGGCGGCCTTGACCAGCACGGCGTTGCTCTTGATCTCGTCCTTGATGTAGCTGTCGAACTGCTCGGGCGACAGCGTCCAGGCATCGGCGCCCAGGGTGGCGAAACGTTCCTTGACCTCTGGCGTGGCCAGCGCCTTGACCACTTCGTCGTTCAGGCGCTTGACGATGTCGCGCGGCGTCTTGGCCGGTGCCATCATGCCGATCCAGAAGTTGAATTCGGAACCGGGCACGCCGGCTTCGGCGGTGGTCGGGACCTGGGGCAGGGCGCTGGCGCGCTTGGGCGAGCCGACGGCCAGGGCCACCAGCTGGCCGTTCTTGATCTGGCCGATCACCGGGGCGATCGGCGAGAAGTAGTAGTCGACGCGGCCGGACATGACCTCGGTCACGGCTTCGCCGGATCCCTTGAACGGAATGTTGGTGGCCTCGATTTTGGCGGCGAGCTTGAACTTC
Organism: Paenacidovorax caeni; assembly: GCA_943370985.1. Lineage (GTDB taxonomy): Bacteria > Pseudomonadota > Gammaproteobacteria > Burkholderiales > Burkholderiaceae_C > Polaromonas > Polaromonas caeni_A. The sequence goes on along the minus strand of CALRTF020000112.1, from coordinate 6,323 downwards.
TCGGCGTTCAGGTGGGTGGCGCTGCCCTGGCCGGCGGAGGCGAAGTTCATGCTGCCCGGTTTGGCGCGCGCGGCGGCCAGCAGTTCCTGCAGGGTCTTGATGTTTTTCGACGGCGACATCACCAGCACATTGGGCGTGCTGGAGATCGGTGTCACCCCCACGAAGTCGGCGGTGGTGTCGAAGGGCAGCTTGGCAAAGGTCGAGGGGCTGACCGTGTGCGAGGACGAATGGATCATGATGGTGTAGCCGTCGGGTGCCGCCGTGGCCACGGCCTGCTGGCCGATGGTGCCGCTGGCGCCGCCGCGGTTGTCGATCACCAGGGTCTGGCCCATGCTCTGGCCCATCTTGTCGGCGATGGCGCGGGCAATGATGTCGGTGGTGCTGCCTGCGGCAAAAGGCACGATCACGCGGATCGGCTTGTTCGGGTAGGCGCCCTGGGCGCTGGCGGCCAGCGGCGAGAGCGCGGCCAGCACGGTGAGGGAAGTCAGCGAAGCGAGGGCGGCGCGGCGTGCAAAAGTCATGGTTGTCTCCTGAGGGTCGTTGGGATGGAACGGAAGTCCGGCAATCACAAGCAGGCCGGAGTTTACGCCTAATTCACCATTAAGTGAATTAAGAATTGTAAAAACAATACCGGCTGCGCGTCAATGCGGGCTGGCTTCAGTTTCTCAGGACATACCCTAGGATCACCTCGCTCATGTGCGAGAGGCGCTCATGGCGGGCCTTGGGCGTCATCAGGTCGCGCCCGAAAATCGCCGACAGCGTATGGTTGTTCGACAGGTAGAAATAGGCCATGCCGGCAATCGACACATAAAGCTGCACCGGGTCGATGCCGCCACGGAACAGGCCCTCGGCGCGCCCGCGTTCCAGGATTTCCGCGAGGGTCTCGATCAGCGGCGAGTTGGTTTCCCGGGCCCGGCTGGACATCGCCAGGTGCCGTCCCTGGTGCAGGTTTTCACTGTTGAGCAGCGTCAGGAACTCGGGGTGCGCGAGGTAATACTCCCAGGTGAACTCGGTGAGCCGGCGGATCGCCTGGGCCGGCGGCATGTCGCGCAGGTGCAGCCTTGTCTCGGCCTCCCGGATGTGGGCATAGGCCTGCTCCAGCACCGCCAGGAACAGCTCGTCCTTGCTCTTGAAATAGTAGTAGATCAGGCGCTTGTTGACGTCGGCGCGTTCGGCGATGCGGTCCACCCGCGCGCCGCCCAGACCGTGTTGCGCGAACTCGTCGCGGGCGGCCAGCAGGATGGACTGCTGCGAGCGGTCGGCATCGCGCGAGCGCGGCTCGGCGGTTTTGGCGGGCGGGGCTTTGGCGCTGGGCATGGCGGATAATTTAACTGTTTGGTGAATTAACGCAAGGTGCAGCCTGTTTCGCCCGGTGGCGCTGTGGCGGCATTGGATGACAGCGACTGTAGCAAGCCGCGCCCATAATGAAGCAGGCAGCGGCCATCCGCGCCGCTGCTACTTTCCAAGGAGACGGCCATGAATGATTCGACCACCCCCAAAGACGGCGACTTCGCGAGCTGGGTTGACGAAAAGTCGGAGGCACTCAAGTTCGAACTCGGCGAGAAGTTCCCGGTTCCGCCGACCGAGTTGCATTCGCCCTCGGTTCATGTGGAGACCGGCAAGCAACGGCTCGAGGAAGTGCTGCTGGAGCATGAAGAGCCGACGCCGGAGTTCCTGGAAGAGCTCAAGGCGCTGGAAAACGCCGCGCCTTTGAGTGACGACGAACTGGCCCGGCAGGCGCTGGAAGCCGGCGGTGCTGACGGCGACGCCGCCACGCCAGAGTAGCTGACGGATCAACGGGCAGGTTCGGGCTGAGCCGTTCAAGCCTGTCTGCTGGTGGCCGCGGAGCCCTTGGCCAGGCCCAGGGTGAACGGTTTTCGCCCTGGCTGCCACGGCACAATATCCGGATGACAACACAACTTGCCGGCCATCTTCTTGTTCAATGCCTTGTGGCCCAGGGCGTCACCCATGCTTTTGGCGTACCTGGTGAAAGTTATCTTGCCGTGCTTGACGGCTTCCACGCATATGCCGACGACATCCGCTTCATCATCAACCGGCAGGAGGGCGGCGCCGCCTTCATGGCCGAAGCCCACGGCAAGCTGACCGGCCGGCCCGGCATCTGTTTTGTGACGCGCGGTCCCGGCGCGACCAACGCGTCGATTGGCGTGCACACCGCCTTCCAGGACTCGACGCCCATGATCCTGTTCGTCGGCGACGTGGCCAGCGACACACGCGACCGCGAGGCCTTCCAGGAGGTCGACTACAGCAGTTTCTTCGGCCCGTCGACCAAAGGCATGGCCAAACGGGTGGAGCGCATCGACGATGCACGCCGCATTCCCGAATATGTGGCGCGTGCTTTTGCCACCGCCATGAACGGCCGGCCCGGACCGGTGGTGCTGGTGCTGCCGGAAGACATGCTCACGCAGAGCGTGGACCTGGAACCGCTGCCGCGTGTCGAGGCGGTGGAAGCCTGGAGCGACCCCGGCTCGCTGCGCAAGCTGCGCGAGATGCTGTTGCAGTCCGAGCGCCCGCTGCTGATCGCCGGCGGCGGCGGCTGGACGCCGCAGGCGGCGCAGGCCTTGCAGCGTTTTGCCGAGAACTGGTCGCTGCCGGTCGGCAATGCCTTCCGTTTCCAGGACACCTTTGACAACCACCATCCGCTGTATGCGGGCGACGTCGGCATTGGCCTGAACCCGAAACTCGCCGCGCGCATCCGGCAGGCCGACCTGATCCTGGCGATCGGGCCACGGCTGGGCGAGATGACCACCGGCGGCTACACGCTGATCGAGGCGCCGCGGCCGAAACAGAAGCTGGTGCACATCCATGCCAGCGCCGAGGAGCTCAACCGCGTGTTCCAGGCCGACCTGGCCATCAACGCGACCATGAATGCGGCAGCGCGATCGCTGGAAGTGCTGACGGCGCCGGTGTCCATGCCCTGGCAGGCCTGGGCCGAATCGGCCAACGCCGACTACCTGGCCAACATTGACCCCGCCAACGGCGGCGTGGTGCTGCCGGGCAGCATCGACATGCCGGCCATTGTTGCGACCTTGCAGAGGCTGCTGCCGGAAGACGCGGTGCTGACCAACGGCGCCGGCAACTTTGCGAGCTGGGTGCACCGTTTCTTCCAGCACCATGGCCTGGTCAAGGGATTCAAGACGCAGCTGGCACCTACCGTCGGTGCCATGGGTTACGGCGTACCGGCCGGCATTGCGGCGGCCATCACCACCGGGCGGACCGCCTTCACGATTGCCGGCGACGGCGATTTCCTGATGAACGGCCAGGAGCTGGCCACCGCTGTCCAGCATGGCGCCAAAAGCATTGTGCTGCTGCTCAACAACGGCATGTACGGCACCATCCGCATGCATCAGGAGCGCGAGTACCCGCGCCATGTCAGCGGCTCAGGTTTGCAAAATCCCGACTTCTGCGCGCTGGCGCGGGCCTACGGCTACACCGCCACCCGCATCACGCGCACCGAGGAATTTGAAGCGGTCATGCGTCAGGCGCTGCAGGGCAAGGAGGGCGCGCTGATCGAGATCATGCTGGACCCGGAAGTCATCAGCACGCGCGGCACGCTGTCCGCAATCACCACCGCAGCGCTACAGAAAACATAGCTGCAAGCTCCCTCAGGACGGGGGCTGCAGCCGTTTTTATGAACAGGCAAAAAAAAGGGCCACTTGCGTGGCCCTTCTACCGGTCCTGGCCCGCGCGAACGCGAGGCAAGTCCTTCGCGTCGATTTACTTGACGTGCTTGCCGATCAGGCCAGCCATCTCGAACATCGACACCTGCGCCTTGCCGAAAACGGCGCGCAGTTTTTCGTCGGCGTTGACCATGCGCTTGTTGACCTTGTCCTGCAGACCCTTGGCCTTGATGTAGACCCAGAGCTTGCGAACGATCTCGGTGCGGGGCAGCGCAGCAGCGCCGACCACAGCCGACAAGGCCGGGCTCAGTGTCAAAGGCTTCATGAACGCTGCGTTGGGCGTACGCTTTTTGGCGGGCGCTTTTTTGGCTGCTGCTTTTTTCGCAGGAGCAGCTTTTTTCGCAGGAGCAGCTTTCTTCGCTGCTACTTTCTTGGCGGGTGCTGCTTTCTTCGCAGGGGCCTTCTTCGCTGGTGCTGCTTTCTTCGCAGCTACTTTTTTTGCCGGTGCAGCCTTTTTAGCGGGCGCTTTTTTTGCCGGTGCTTTTTTTGCAGTTGCCATGATTGATTTTCCTTCTAGAAGTTGATAAATCACCAATGCAGATAACTACTCTTCACTGGCAAGGGGGATGCTACTGGAGAAAACCACTGTTTCATAGGGAAAACGCTTTTTTTTTGGTCTTTTTTGTTGCTGATTTACCTCTGAAAAACCGGACATCCCCAATGAAAAACAGCGGGAGGGTGCATCGCGGCGCTGCTCACCTGCGCTCTGGCGACGCTTGGCGGCGGCAAAACCGCCGGCCTTCACTGGCACTTTTGCGGGTGTCGCTCGCCCGCCGGCGAGGCGATGGCGCCCTCATGCGGCACAACAGGTAGTGCACTTAACACCGCGCCAGCACTGGGCATTTTCTCCTTGCGCCTACCGGAGGCGGCGCCTCGGCAGTGCCTTCGCGCGTGTCATCCGGGGCGCAGCCCCCATAGGCCCAACTGCTCGCGGCCCAGCGCGGTCACGGTCACCACGCGGCTGTTTTTCCTGCGCTCAATCCAGTGCGCGGCCTGCAGGTGCTCGGCCAGTGCGGCACCGAGCGCGCCGCCGAGGTGGTCGCGGCGCTCGGACCAGTCGAGGCAGCGGCAGGCGAACTGGCGGCGCCGCGCACGCGCGCCGGCCAGGTCGATGCCGAGGGTGGTCAAGGCCCTGGTGCCTTTGGGCGTGAGTTCGAGTTGCCTGGCGGCCGTGTCGCTGCTGTCGCTGACCAGCCAGCCCTTGCGCAGCAGCAAGGCGAGCAGGCCGGTGCCCAGGCTGCCGGCCAGGTGGTCATAACAGTAGCGGGCCTGGCGGATGGGCTCGGCCGCCTGGGCGGGCTCGGGCTCGCGCCGGGGCGCGACACGCATCAGCGATTCCACCAGCTGCGCGACCTGCTCGGAAGCCAGGCGGAAGTATTTGTGCCGCCCCTGCGAGGTGCCCGCCAGCAGCCCGTCATCGAGCAGGCGCCTGAGGTGGGCGGTGGCCGTGGCCGGCGTGATGCCGGCGCCCAGGGCCAGCTCCTTGGCGGTCAGGGCGCGGCCCTCCATCAGCAAAGCGAGCATCTGGATGCGGCGTGGGTCGCCCACGGCGGCAGCGAGGCGGGCAAGGTCGGGTTCTGCATGCATGGTTTGATGTTAAGCAAACTGTTGTTGCTCGACAAGGTCGCGGCAGCTCGCGACACTGGAGGCCTTTCAAGCAAAGGGACGGACCATGGCCGAATTCACCGCCGATATCAGCTGGGAGCGCGGCGCGCAGGATTTTCTGGGCGGGCGCTATAGCCGCCGGCACCTGATGCGCTTTGACGGCGGCGCCGAAGTGGCCGGCTCGTCCTCGCCGCATTCGGTGCCGCTGCCGATGTCCGATGCCGCCGCCGTGGACCCGGAGGAGGCGTTTGTGGCCTCGCTGGCCAGCTGCCACATGTTGTGGTTTCTGGCGATCGCCGCCAAACGCAAATACTGTGTGGACCGGTACACCGACGCCGCGGTCGGCGTGATGGCAAACAATGAGCAGGGAAAAATGGCCATGGCCGTGGTCACCCTCAGGCCCGCGGTGGTTTTTTCGGGCGAGCACCGGCCCAGCCGCGAACAGCTCGAGAGGCTGCATCATGAGGCGCACGAGGAGTGTTTCATCGCCAATTCGGTGCGTACCGAGGTCCGCTGTGAACCGGTGACCGCTGATGTCTGAAGCGGCGATCCAGCCGCCCGCCAACCCCGTCGCTGCCGTCACCCACCCCGAGCCCTGGCCGTATTACCGGCAGCTGCGCGACACCCGGCCGCTGTATTTCGACACCGGCCTGCAGCTGTGGGTGGCCGCCAGCCAGGCCGTGATCCGCGAGGCCTTGCTGCATCCTGCACTGGGCGTGCGCCCGCCGGGCGAGGCCGGTCCGGCGGCGCTGCGGGGCACGGTGGCTGGGGAGGTGTTCGCGCGGCTGGTGCGCATGACGGACGGCGATTTCCACGCGGCCCACAAGCCCGCCGTGGTGAAGGCGGCGCAGCGCTGGAGCCTGGAAGATGTGGCCGCCGCCGGCGCGACAGCCGCTGCCGACCTGGCGCCGCGCCTGGGCGCCAATGCCTTGCTGGGCCGGCTGCCGGTGCAAACCATGGCGCGGCTGCTGGAGGTGCCGGACAGCGAGCTCGACGCCACCTGCAGCCAGGTGCAGGCCT
>CALRTF020000111.1:0-12579 GCA_943370985.1 Paenacidovorax caeni | reverse complement strand
TGCCGGCCTGGATCGTCAATGCCAGCCGCATCAGCTTCGACAAGGAGGCCGACGTGGGCGAGGCCTCCGGGGGTGTGCTGCGATTCATGAACGTGCCCATCCTGGCCGCGCCCACCTTCAGCTTTCCGCTCAGTGACAAGCGCAAGTCCGGCCTGCTGCCGCCGACGATCGGCATCGACAGCGTCAACGGGTTCTCGAGCACCATTCCCTATTATTTCGACATCGCGCCGCAACGCGACGCCACCTTCGCGCCGACCATCATGAGCAAGCGCGGCGTGGACCTGGCCGGCGAATTCCGCTACCTGGAACGCAATTACAAGGGGGAGTTGCGCGCCAACGTGATGCCCAACGACAGCCTGCGCGACAAGACCCGCTGGTCCTACAACTACCTGTCCAGCGGCACCTTCAATAGCGGGCTGCAATCGGTCGGTGGCCTGGGCTTCAACCTGAATCTGAACCGGGTCAGCGACAACAATTACTGGCGGGATTTCCCGTCCACCGGCCTGGGTGGCTCCAGCAATGTGCTGACCCAGCGCCTGCTGACCAGCGATGCCAGCATCAGCTGGGGCAGGGATTATTTTTCAACCACCCTGCGCACGCTGAAATACCAGACCCTGCAGGACGTGAACTCCCCCATCGTGCCGCCCTATGACCGGATGCCGCAACTGACGGCGGCCTACACCCGTGCCAACGTCCCGGTGGCGGGGGTCAATGGCTTCGATTATTCGGTGACCACCGATTACACCCGCTTCGAGTCGGACCGCCTGCTCACCCGGCAACCCAATGCCAACCGCGCCTATGCGCTGGCGCAGATCAGCCGGCCGTGGATACGTCCGGCGGGTTACATCACGCCCAAGCTGATGCTGAATTCGACCAGCTACCAGTTCGACGGGCCCCTGGTCAACGGTTCGCGTTCGGCATCGCGGACCGTGCCGACCTTCAGCCTCGACAGCGGCCTGACCTTCGAGCGCAATGCCAGCTTTTTCGGCCAGGCCTTCACGCAGACGCTCGAGCCGCGCCTCTTTTATGTCAACACCCCCTACCGCAACCAGAGCACGCTGCCGAATTACGATTCGGGCCTGAATGCCTTCAACTTTGCGACCCTGTTTACGGAAAACGAGTTTGTCGGCAACGACCGGATTTCCGACTCCAATGTGCTGACCACCGGCGTGACCTCGCGCCTGCTGGACCCGGAGACCGGTGTCGAAGCCTTGCGGGTGGGCGTCGCGCAGCGGGTGCGCTTCAGGGACAGGCAGGTCACCCTGCCCGGCGAGGTGCCGGTGTCCGAGCGGCTCAGCGACCTCCTGTTAGGCGCTACGGTCAACCTGACGCCGGCCTGGTCGCTGGACACCACTGTGCAGTACAACCCGAAAACCAACCTGTCGGAGCGTTCGACAATCGGGGGGCGCTACAGCCCGAGCAATTACCGCGTGGTCAGTGCAGCCTACCGGCGCCAGCGCAATGTCAGCGAGCAATACGAGGTGGGCTGGCAATGGCCGATCAACGACCTGTGGGGCGACAAGGGCAAGGAACTGGGCGCAGGACGCGGCCAGGGCCCGGGTCGCTGGTACAGCGTCGGCCGCCTGAACTACAGTGTGCCCGACAAGAAGCTCGTCGATGTGGTGGTGGGCCTGGAATACGATGGCTGTTGCTGGATTGGCCGTGTGGTGCTGGAGCGCACCCAACTGGGCACGCTGGCGCTGGTGGGGACCGGTTCGTCCGCCAGCACGCGAATCCTGTTCCAGCTCGAGTTCGTCGGCTTTTCAAGGATTGGCAACAATCCGCTTAAAACACTGAAGGCCAACATCCCGCGTTATCAATACCTGCGCGAGCAGGGCACGACACCGAGTCGCTTTACCAACTATGAATAAATTCCACCGTCTCCATTCTCCTGCCCACCGCCGCGGCGCCGCGGTCGCCCTCGCCCTGGTGCTGGGCATGCCGCTCATGCTCGCGCAAGCCCAGTCCTTGCGCCTTCCGGGCCAGTCGCCCCTGGGTGCGCCAGGACTGGGTGTGCTGGGTCTGGGCAGCGGCACAGGCGTGCAGCGACAGGCCGACTACATCGTGGCGGTGGTCAACTCCGAGCCGATCACCAACAACGAAGTCCGTGCCCGCCTTTTGCGCACCGAGCAGCAGATGCGGCAGCAAGGTGCGCAGATTCCACCGAGAAGCGAACTGGCGCGATTGCTAATGGAACGCCTGATTGTGGAGCGTGCCCAGCTCCAGCTGGCCAAAGAAACCGGGGTCCAGGTCAGCGAAGCCGTGGTCGACGACGCTGTCGCCAATGTGGCCAGGCAGAACCAGATGTCCTCCGCTGAACTGCGCCGGCGCCTGGAGGCAGACGGGCTGCCGTTTTCCCAGTTCCGCAATGACTTGCGCAATGAAATCATGCTGAATCGCCTGCGCGATCGAGAGCTGGAGTCCCGTACCAAAGTCAGCGACCAGGAAGTCGAGCAATTTATCCGTGATCAGGAAGGTGGCGGCACCGCGTCGGCCGCCATGGAGCTCAACCTGGCCCAAATTCTGGTGGCCGTTCCCGAAAGCGCCAATACCGAGCAGGTCGCAGCACTTCTGGCCCGGGCGCAGCTGGTGGCCGAGCGGGCGCGCAACGGCGCCGACTTTGCGCAGCTGGTCAAGGAGTATTCCAACGCGCCGGGCGGCAGCGGCGACGGGCAGATGGGCCTTCGAACCCCGGACCGTTACCCGGAGCTTTTTGTCAATGCGACGCAGAACCTGCCGGTGGGCGGCGTGGCCGGACCGGTTCGCAGCGGCGCGGGGTTTCACGTGCTCAAGCTGATCGAGAAAAAACGGGCCGGCATGCCAGGAGCCACGGTGGCTGAAACCCGGGCCCGCCACATTCTCTTGCGCACCGGCCCGCAATTGAGCGAGTCGGCGGCGGTCGCGCGCCTGGCGGAATTCAAGGCGCGCATCGCCGCAGGACAGGCCGATTTTGCGGCGCTGGCCCGCGAGTTCAGCCAGGATGCCTCGGCCAGGGATGGCGGTGATCTGGGCTGGGCGGGCGCCGGCATGTTCGTGCCCGAGTTTGAAGAGCGCATGAACAGCCTGGCGCCGGGACAGGTGGGCGATCCGCTGGTGTCGCGTTTCGGGGTCCATTTGATCCAGGTGCTGGAGCGGCGCAACAGCGCCTTGTCATCCCGTGAGCAGCGCGAGGCGGTGCGTGCCGCGCTGCGCGAGAAAAAACTGGAGGAAGCCTACGTCGCATGGGCCCAGGAAGTGCGCGGGCGCGCTTACGTGGAATACCGCGAGCCGCCGCAGTAAACATGGCCCCCACGGTCGCGCACTGCGTGTCGCTCCCTGCACCCTGCAGGCCGCCGCGCGCCAGAGGCTTCGCTTCCTGCGGACCGGCGAAGCCGGACCCGCGGCCCCCGCTTGAAAAAGACATCCGGCGCGATCCAGCTTCAACCTCCAGGCGAACGTGAAACACATTCCGCGCAAGCGTTTCGGCCAGCATTTCCTGACCGATCGCGCCATCATTGATGCCATCGTGGATGCGATCGCCCCCGCTGCCGGCCAGGCCATGGTGGAAATCGGCCCCGGCCTGGCGGCCCTGACCCAGCCGCTGGCGGAACGCCTGGGCAAGCTGACCGTCATCGAGCTGGACAGGGACCTGGCGCAGCAGCTGCAGACGCACCCGCAGCTTCGCGTGATCCAGGCCGACGTGCTCAAGGTCGATTTTGTCCGGCTCGCCTCGGAATACGCAGGGCCTGGCGGAAAAATCCGGGTCGTTGGCAACCTGCCCTACAACATCTCAACCCCCATCCTGTTTCACCTGCTCGACGCGGTCGATGTCATCGCAGACCAGCACTTCATGCTGCAAAAGGAAGTGATCGACCGCATGGTGGCGCAACCCGCGACCAGCGACTATGGCCGGCTCAGCGTGATGCTGCAGTGGCGTTATGCCATGGACAATGTGCTGTTTGTGCCGCCGCAGAGTTTTGATCCGCCGCCACGGGTGGACAGCGCCATCGTGCGCATGGTGCCGCACATCGCGCCTGCCGCGCTGGATCCCTTGCTGCTGAGCGAAGTGGTTCGTGTGGCTTTCAGCCAGCGGCGCAAGCTGCTGCGCCATTCATTGGGCAAATGGCTGGAGCAAAAGCAGCATGGCGGCCCGTTCGACCTGCAGCGACGGGCCGAGGAAGTTCCGGTGGCCGAGTACCTGGCCCTGACCCAGGCGCTGGAAGCCGAAGCTACACATTGACCGGCGCCTGAAAGAAAAAAAGCCCGTCGTTGACGGGCTTTTTTGATGCAGCAGCACCTCAGGCAGCTGCCAGCCAGTAGCCCGCGTTGAACGGGCTGCTCATGCGCAGCGCCAGGGGCGACACGTCGAGCAGTTTGTCGGTCGGCATCGGCTCTTCACCGTCTGCGCTGTTTGCTTGCTGGGCCTCATTCGCCCGATCCCCTTGGCCAATGTCTGGGGAGCGGGCTACAGAAAAGAATAGAAACATCTGAACGGAATCTTTCGATCCGCCCAGTAGTCCGCGGCATCCCGGAAGATGTCCAGCAGCTGCTCGCGCGCTTCCTTGTCGAACTTGGCATGGGCAGGAATCTGCTCCAGCACCACGATAAAACCGGGCTGCGGGCCGGACTTGTGAACCAGGTCCGTCATGCAGTCGTAAAGCGCATCGAAATTTTTCCCAAAATGCGCCGGGAATGTGTACTGTGCCGCGATCATGTCCAGCACGTCCTGCTTGCTCTGGGCATTGCCCAGGTTGGCATACAGGAAGTGCTGGTTCAATTGCGTGGCGGCGTCCTGCAGGTCCTGCACGCGGAAAGCGCGTATGGATTGCACGATGTTGGGTCTAACAGTACGAAGTGGCATGTCCATCTCCGCTTCTCTTTCTTAAGTCAAAAACTCAAAAGTTGACGATCACTGCAGAACTTATTGAACAATTCTGCGAAAACTCGCGTAGTGATCCTCTGTGTAATAACAGGCATCGGGCACCGTGGGCACAAAACCGCCACACACGATACGCCGGGCCCCCCGACTGCGTTCTCCGGGCGTCTGTACGGTGTATTCGCGGTAATAACCGCGATTGCTGGCAGGAAGAAGTTTTTCCCGGTTGCCAAACACCGCCCCGTCCTTGTCGTACCTGAACGGTCCACCCTGATAAATCAGCTTCACCACCTTGCGGCCCTGCACCGGCAGCTCGTCGATGGCGACAGTGCCTGTCCGGGCATCGATGCCCGGCCCCTTTGCCTGCACCATAGCGGGGCTGAATCCTGTGCCCAAAACAGTCAATATGACTGTCAGGACCAGTCGCCAACCGGCCCCACCTTTTCGCAACATGAAAAAAAATCTTTCCTGAACGAGGGCCAAGTGCGGCAACTTGATAAAAGTGCCGGGTTAACCCTTAAATTTCAAGAGCTAGAGTTTGACGCATTCAGCCGGAAAATGCAAGCGCCTGCTCAATGATTAGGCAGTCGTCCGGGGTATCCCGACCCTGGATAAGTTAGTACTAGCTGTCTAAATGCGACTTATCGGGAAGCGTTCGCGTCCGCCACGGTCAGCGCTGTCATATTGACAATACGGCGTACGGTGGTGCTCGCCGTGAGGATGTGCATGGGCTGGCTGGCGCCCAGCAGAACCGGGCCAATGGCGATATTGCCGCCGGCTGCGGTTTTGAGCAGGTTGTAGGCGATATTGGCTGCATCAATATTGGGCAGCACCAGCAAATTGGCTTGGCCCGCCAGCGTGCTGTTGGGCATGACGGCGGCGCGCGCGGCGGAGTCCAGCGCGACGTCGCCGTGCATTTCCCCGTCCACCTCCAGCCAGGGCGCCTGTTCACGCAGCAGCTCCAGGGTCCGCCGCATTTTCAGCGCGCTGGGCAGGCTGGATGTGCCGAAGTTGGAGTGCGACAGCAAGGCCGCCTTGGGCTTGAGGCCGAAACGCATCATTTCCTCGGCTGCCAGCGTGGTGATTTCCGCGAGTTGCTCTGCGGTGGGGTCGTAATTGACGTGGGTATCGACCAGGAACACCTGACGGTCCGGCAGCAGCAAGCCGTTCATGCAGGCGTAGGTGCAGACGCCGGGACGTTTGCCGATCACCTGGTCCAGATAATCCAGGTGGTGAGCGGTCGTGCCCCAGGTCCCGCAAATCAGGCCATCCACGTCGCCCTTGTGCAGCAGCATCCCGGCGATCAGGGTCAGACGGCGGCGCATCTCGATTTTGGCGATTTGCACCGTGACGCCGCGCCGCTCCATCAAACGGTGATAGGTCTGCCAGAAGTCCCGATAGCGGTGATCGTGTTCGACGTTGACCACGTCGTAGTCCAGCTCTTCCCTCAGACGGAGACCGAATTTTTCGATGCGCTGGGCAATGATGGCGGGCCGCCCTATCAGGGTGGGGCGTGCCAGGCCTTCGTCAACCACGATCTGGCAGGCGCGCAGAACGCGCTCTTCTTCCCCTTCGGCATAGGCCACGCGTTTTTTGCCGGCTTTTTTTGCCGCCGCAAAAATCGGCTTCATGGTGGTGCCGGAGGCGTACACGAAGCTCTGCAGCTTTTCCCGGTAGACATCCATGTCGGCAATGGGCCGCAGCGCCACCCCGCTGTCGGCGGCGGCCTGGGCCACCGCTGGCGCAATCTTGATCATGAGCCTGGGGTCGAAAGGTTTGGGGATCAGGTATTCCGGGCCAAAAGCGAGTTTTTCGCCGGTATAAGCGGCTGCGACCACTTCACTCTGTTCCGCCTGGGCGAGTTCAGCAATCGCGTGTACCGCGGCAATTTCCATTTCGACAGTGATGGTGGATGCGCCTGCGTCCAGGGCGCCCCTGAAGATATAAGGGAAGCACAGGACGTTATTGACCTGGTTCGGGTAGTCGGTACGGCCGGTGGCCATGATGGCGTCGTCGCGCACCGTCTTGACGTCTTCCGGCGTGATTTCGGGGTTCGGATTGGCGAGGGCAAAAATGATGGGCTTGGCCGCCATGCGGGCCACCATGTCCTTCTTGAGCACCCCCCCGGCCGACAGGCCCAGGAACAGGTCCGCGCCCTCGATGACTTCCGAGAGCGTGCGGGCCGCGGTTTTCTGGGCGAACTGGATCTTGTCCTCGTCCATCAGCTCGGTCCGGCCCTCGTACACCACGCCGGCGAGGTCGGTGACATAAACGTTTTCGCGCTTGATGCCCAGTTTGAGCAGCAGGTTCAGGCAGGCCAGCGCAGCCGCCCCGGCCCCCGAGGTCACCAGCTTGACCTGCCCGGGCGCCTTGCCGACCACCTTGAGGGCATTGAGAACAGCTGCACCCACGGTGATCGCCGTGCCATGCTGGTCGTCATGGAAAACCGGGATTTTCATCCGCTTGCGCAGTTCACGTTCGATGTAGAAGCAGTCGGGCGCCTTGATGTCCTCAAGGTTGATGGCCCCGAACGTAGGTTCAAGCGCAGCGATGATGTCGACCAGCTTGGCCGGATCGCTTTCATCGATCTCAATGTCGAAAACGTCGATGCCGGCAAATTTCTTGAACAGCACGCCCTTGCCCTCCATCACCGGCTTGGCTGCCAGCGGGCCGATGTTGCCCAGCCCGAGCACGGCGGTGCCGTTGGTGATCACGGCGACCAGATTGCCGCGGCTGGTGTACCTGAATGCGGCGTTGGGGTCCTTGACGATTTCCTCGCAAGGGGCAGCGACGCCGGGCGAGTAGGCCAGCGCCAGGTCTCGCTGGTTGGTCAGCTGCTTGGTTGCTGCAATCGCAATTTTGCCCGGGGTCGGAAACTCGTGGTATTCCAGCGCCGCCCGGCGCAACTCGTCTCGTTTTTCCTGGTTGTTATCGGGGGCTGCGGGCACGACTGCGGACATCAAGTTGTCTCCTGAGCGGCGACCCGCCGGGCCGCCATTTTTGTAAGGGTCTGCGATTGTAGGCCGTCCCATGGGGAAACCCTAGTAAGTGGATTTACGCAAAAACGGGTGCAGCGGCTTTGACTTTTTCACACAGCCCGAAGCCTGCAGCCCGGCGTGCGCCGCAAGGTCCAGGGTTAGCGGATCGGCTGGCGCATCAGGCGGGCGCGCTGCCTTTGTTACCCCAGCGCTGCCAGGCCTTCTCGTGAAAGAAAAATGCAAATGCCTGAACGGTCGGCTCAAGCAGGCTCAAGGTCAGTGCCAGTAAAAAGCTGCCCGTGACGGCGTAGGCGACCAGGGCGGCGACGGTGGCGTGCACCACATAGTAGCTGGCGGTTTTTTGCAGGGTGGGAAGATGTGAGCGGATAAGCCGGGTCATGAACTGCTCCTGTGGACTGATGTGTCTGGCCTGTCATGGATGCGAAACATGCAGTGAGGCCGTTTCATAGTTTAAATATATCAATTGATGAACAATGATAGCTGTGTTCTGGTTTCGCGCCATTGCTTCTTGCTAACCCGGTCATTGAGGCAGTTGCGACGCAAATATCCGACAACCTCCCCAATAAAAGCCGCGTTTGTCGCCAACAGCCCTCCGGCGATCAACTCTCGCTAGGTCCGGGCAAGAACTTCACCCATACTGGCAAAAGTAATTAAAAACAACTCGTTGCAAATCAGGGGCCCCTGTTAAAGGCTAAGTTGAACCGCTTGGGTATCTCACTGCAGGCATTGATCTGGCCCCCCGCGTTGGCCATGGGCATGTGCGTGCCCGTGTTTGGCCAGCAGCTGCAGCGACCGGACGCGGGCACGCTCCAGGAGCCACAGCGACAGATCCCCTTGCTGCCCCAGCCTGGCGCCCCGCTGATCGGTTTGCCCGATCCAAAGCCCGCGCTGCCTGCGCAAGGCGCGACGCGCATCGTGCCCGCAGCGTTCCGCTTTACCGGAAACACCGTTTTCGACGGCGAAACCCTGACGGCCCTGCTGGCGGAGCATGTCAACCAGCCCGGCAGCCTCGCCAGCCTGACAGAGGCGGCCAGCCTTGTGAGCCGGTATTACCGCTCACGTGGCTATCTGCTCACCGAGGCTTACTTGCCCGAGCAGGCCTTTCAGGCCGCCGGCGGCACGGTCACCATCGCCGTGATGGAAGCGCGCATAGGCAAGGTTGTTGTGCAGGTGGAGGGCGATCACGGCTCTTCCTCGTTTGCCCGGCGTGTGGCAAACGCCAACTTGCGGCCAGGTACCTTGATCACCGAATATCTGCTCGACAAGCCGGTATTGCTTTTGCGCGATCTCGCCGGCGTGGATGCCAGCGCGACGGTTCAGCCCGGTGATGCGCCCGGGCAGGCCGACGTGGTGCTGACCATTCGCGCCGAGGGGCGGCAGCTCAATGGCTCGGTCGGCGTCGACAACTTTGGCGCGCTGGCCGCGGGGAGATTGCATGCCACAGGCAATCTGAACGCCAGCAATCTGTTGGGACGGGGAGACGTCCTCAGCCTGCGCGCCCAGCTCAGCGAGGCTTCCCGAAGCAGTCTCTACCGGCTCGCCTATGCCGTGCCTGTCAGCCCGGAGGGCGCGCAGCTGACAGTCAGTGCGGCCCGTACGGACTATGCCCTGGGGCGGCAGTTCGCTGCATTGGGCGCCACCGGCAAAGCCGACATACTGGGTGCTGCCCTGACGCGTCCCTTCATACGCGCACGTGAAAACAATCTGTACGGACTGCTCAGCCTGGAGCACAAGAAATTCTCCGACCTGATTGCCAGGCCGGCCAATGACAGCGAGCGACGAATCGCCAGCGCCCGATTCGGACTGCTTGGCAACTTTGTCGATGAGGCCGCCGGCGCTGGCGGCTCCAGCAGTTATGCGATGACGATCACCCGGGGCCGGCTCGCACTTGATGCTGCAAGTGAGGGCTTTGACCAGGGTTTTGGTGGTTTGCAGACCGCGGGCTCTTTCAGCAAGCTGAACCTGGAGTTTCAGCGAGCGCAATTTTTTGGGAACCCGTCCAGCCTGCATATCAACCTCCAGGCACAGCTGGCCTCCAAAAATCTGGCGTCGGCTGAAAAAATGTCGCTTGGCGGTCCGACCGGCGTGCGGGCCTATCCGGTTGGCGAGGGCATAGGAGATGCCGGATTGCTGGTCAATCTGGAATTGCGCTACCAGTTGCCCGCCCCCGTGGCGCTGGCGGGTCAGCCCGTCAGCCTGGCGGCTTTTTATGACTATGGCACGGTCAAATTCAATCAGGACGCCATGACATTGGGCGGGCCCAACCGCGTCTCCCTGGGTGCGGTGGGCGTGGGCGCGCTGGCGGGACGCGTGAACAACTTCCTGATCAGCACCTACCTGGCCTGGCGCACCACCCCCGTCGGCCCCTCTACCGGGGACCCGGATCGCTCGCCGCGCGCGTGGGTGTCTGCGCAAAAATGGTTTTAAGCAGATGAACGAGACCTTGAGAACCACCGCTGGCGAAAAATGCAGGGCTCCTGGCCGCTGGGCGGTCCGTACCGTGGTGGTGCGCCTGTCACGCAAGCTGACGGCCACTTACCGCATCCGTAGCGGGCGTTTGCTGTCACGGCTGCTCGCGGCCATGTTGTCGGGTTTTGCCAACCTCGCGGTCGCCCTGCCCGCAGGTGTTGAGGTCGTGGCCGGCCAGGCCAGCGTCAGCACGCCTAGCGCCAACAACATGCTGGTCCAGCAGGGCAGCGACAAAGCCATCCTGAACTGGCAGAGCTTCAACATCGGAGCGGGGCAGTCGGTTCAGTTTGTCCAGCCCGGCGCTGCCTCTGTGGCCCTGAACCGCGTCATCGGGGCAAACCCCTCAGCCATCTACGGTTCCCTCAGTGCCAATGGCCAGGTTTTTCTCATCAATCCGGCAGGTGTCATGTTTGCACCGGGCGCACAAGTCAACGTCGGCGGCCTGGTGGCATCCAGCCTGGCCATCAGCAACGATGACTTCCTCGCCGGCCGTTACACCTTCACCGGGCCAGCCGGCGGCAGTGTCGTCAACCAAGGCAGCATTCGCGCGGCGCGGGGCGGTTATGTGCTGCTGGCAGCACCCAGTGTCAACAACACCGGATCCATCACGACAGAAGCCGGATCCACGGGGCTGCTGGCCGGTTCCCGCATTACGCTCGATACCTCGGGCGCTGGGCTGGTCCGCTTTTCCGTGGACGCGGCTGCCGTCAATGCCGCCGCTTCCAACAGCGGCACCATCACTGCCGCCGGCGGGCAGGTGGCGATGCTGGCCAGCGCCCTGGGCGATGCCATGGCCACCGTCGTCAACCAGACCGGCGTGATACGCGCCACATCCGCGACCGAGCGCAACGGCATGATTGTCCTGAGCGGCGGCGCCAGCGGCGTCGTGAATGTCGCCGGGGAGCTGGATGCCTCGGGCGCATCGCAGCAACAAACAGGCGGCACGGTCAAGGTGCTGGGGGACAAGGTCGTGCTGGCAACGGGCGCCCGTATCGATGCGTCGGGACAGGCCGGCGGCGGCACCGTGCTGGTGGGGGGCAACTACCAGGGCAAGGGGAGCGAACAGAATGCGTCTGTCACCCTGGTGGCGCAGGGCGCAGTGATTGATGCAAGCGCGACACATACCGGCGACGGCGGCAAGGTGGTGGTCTGGGCGGACGGTGCCACCGGCTTTTACGGCGCGGTCCGCGCGGAGGGCGGCGCCGAGGCCGGAAATGGCGGGTTCGCCGAAGTGTCCGGCAAACAGACGCTGGCCTTTGACGGCTCCGCCAGCCTGGGCGCGGCCCACGGTTCGGCCGGAACGCTGCTGCTGGACCCGCTCAATATCGTGATAGCCGCTGCAGGGCCGGCGGTGTATGCAGACGTCAACACGTTTGCCGCGCAGGCAGGCACCACGCAAACCGTGTCGGTGGCCACGCTCAATGCGGTGGCCGGCAACATCAGCCTGCAGGCCACCAACGACATCACGCTGGGCAGCGCGCTGGCTGTCACAGGCGCCCGCAGCATCAGCCTCGAAGCGAACAACAACATCAACATCAATGCCGCGCTCGGGGTGACCGGTGCAGGCGCCATCAATCTCAAGGCGGATGCCGACAACAGCGGTGCAGGCACGCTGGCGCTGGGAGCCGCCCTGAGCTCGCAAGCCGGCGGAATCACCTTGTCGGGGGCCGGGGTGACCAGCACGGCGGCCGGCAGCATCGCCACCACCGGAGCGGCCAATGCCAATGCCGGACAGCTGACGATCACATCCACCGGTGTGATCAATCTGGCGGGGGCGATCACGGCAACGGGGGGAACGGCAGGCGCCGGGCTGACGGGGCGGGCTGGCGGTGCGGTGAACATCACCGGTGTGGGAGGCGTGACGACGGCAGGTATCAGCGCCAGCGGCAGCAACGGCGGAACGGGGAACACCGCCGGCGGTGCGGCGGGCAGCATTGCGGTGAGCAACAGCGGCAGCGGCCATATCGTCACCGGTGCCTTGACGGCGAGCACCGGCAATGCGGTGGGTACAGGTCTGGGCGGGACGGCCGGCAGCATCAGCCTGAGCAACACCGCAGCGGGCGGCAATCTGAACACAGGCGCCATCAGTACCCTGGGCGGGGCCGGTGGGGCCGGCGGGTCGGTGACACTGGCGTCGCAGGCGGGGGTGACGGTGACGGGCACGCTGAGCAGCAGCGGATTGGCGCTGGCGGCGGGAACGCGAGCGGGCAGCAACGCCGGCAACATCACGATCACCGGCGTGAACCGGTCCATCAC
>CALRTF020000110.1:0-12679 GCA_943370985.1 Paenacidovorax caeni | reverse complement strand
GGTTGAACATGGGATTGATCAGCCAGGGGTCGATGCCCAGCAGCTTGCCGAAGCGCTTGGAGACTTCCTCGTAGCTCTGGAAATGCCTGCTCTTGCGTCGCACCGACCAGCCCGCGTGCAGCGGCGGCAGCAGGTACTGCTCATGGATGTCCTCGAGGATGCCCGGAATGCCGGCGCTGAGGTCGTTGTTGAGCAGAATGGTGCAGGGGTCGAAATTCTTCAGGCCCAGACGGGTCTTGCTGCGGATCACGGGCTCCAGCGTCACGGCCTCGCCGCCGGGCAGCTCGATGGTGGTGTTCTTCTTGATCTCGGGGCTGATGGAGCCGATGCGCACGTTCAGGCCGGCCATGTGGAAGATGCGCCGCAGCTGCGCCACATTGCTCAGGTAGAAGGTGTTGCGCGTGTGGTTCTCGGGGATCAGCAGCAGGTTGCGCGCCTCAGGGCAGATCTTCTCGATCGCGGCCATCGCCGCCTGCACCGCCAGCGGCAGCATCTCGGGCGTGAGGTTGTTCCAGCCACCGGGGTAGAGGTTGGTATCAACCGGCGCGAGCTTGAAGCCGGCGTTGCGGATGTCCACCGAGGTGTAAAAGGGCGGGGTGTGCTCCATCCACTCCAGGCGGAACCAGCGCTCGATGGCCGGCATGGAGTCGAGGATGCGCTGCTCGAGCTCGTTGATGGGACCGGTCAGGGCCGTGATGAGATGGGGAACCATGCAGTCCTCGCGATTGTTGTGGCGGCCATTCTAGGATGTGAGGATCGCCGCAGCCGATTCAAGGCGGCGGGTACACCCGGCGGATTCATTTTCCGCCTTCGAACAGCCAGTGAACCAGCTTGCGGGCCGTCTCGGGACTGAGATGCTCATGCGCCGGGATATGCCGGAACGCCTCCCCTTGCAACAGCTCGTCTACCGCATGCTGCTCGGCACCGGCCCGGCCGTTTCGTCCGGCGTACTTGGCGACCAGACGCTCGAAGCTGGGCGCATCGGCCCGCGTCGGGTGGCCGTGGCAGTTGTAGCAGCCCATCTCACTGGCCAGCGAGGAACTGGCCTGTGCAGCCATGGGCAGGGTCAAGCTCAGCAGACCGGCGACCAGCCAGCGCGCATTCATACCCGGACCTCACCCTCGCCCAGCACCACGTACTTGAGCGAGGTCAGGCCTTCAAGGCCGACCGGGCCGCGGGCGTGGAACTTGTCCGTGCTGATGCCGATCTCGGCACCGAGGCCGTATTCAAAGCCGTCAGCAAAACGCGTGCTGGCGTTGACCATCACGCTGCCCGAGTCCACCTCGCGCAGGAAGGCCTGGGCGTGCCTGTGGTCGCTGGTGAGGATGGCGTCGGTGTGATGGCTGCCGTACTTGTTGATGTGCGCGATGGCTTCATCCAGCCCCGCCACCACCTTGATGCTGATGATGGGCGCGAGGTATTCCTCGTACCAGTCCTGCTCGGTGGCGGGCAGCACTGTGGCCGCAGGCAGCTTCGCCAGGATCGCCTGGGCTTCGGCATCGCAGCGCATCTCGACACCTTTGGCGGCGTAGAGGGCCCCGATTTTCGGCAGGAACTCCGCCGCCACGCCGCGCGCCACCAGCAGGCCTTCGCTGGCATTGCAGGGGCTGTACTTCTGGGTCTTGGCGTTATCGGCCACGTTTACCGCCATGGGAATGTCGCAGGGGTCGTCGACATAGACATGGCAATTGCCGTCCAGGTGCTTGATCACCGGCACTTTCGCGTCGCGGCTGATGCGTTCGATCAGGCCCTTGCCGCCGCGCGGAATGACCACGTCCACATACTGGGGCATGGTGATCAGGAGGCCCACGGCTTCGCGGTCGGTGGTCGGCACCAACTGCACCGCCTCTGCCGGCAGGCCGGCCCCGCTCAGGGCCTGCTGCACCAGCGCGGCCAGCGCCTTGTTCGATTCGATCGCTTCCGAGCCGCCGCGCAGGATGCAGGCGTTGCCGCTCTTGATCGCCAGCGAGGCCGCCTCGATCGTCACGTTGGGCCGGCTTTCGTAAATCATGCCGAAGACGCCGATGGGCACCCGCATCTGGCCGACGCGGATGCCGCTGGGCTGCTGCTTCATGCCGATGATCTCGCCGATCACGTCCGGCATGGCAGCAAGCTGCTCGCAGCCGAGGGCCACGGTTTCCAGAGTTTTGGCATCCAGCTTGAGGCGGTCCAGCAGGGGGCCGGCCAGGCCGGCCGCGGCCGCGCGTTGCAGGTCGACGGCATTGGCCGCCTGCAGCGGCGCGATTTGGCTGCGCAGCAAGGCAGCGAGTGCCGAGAGCGCTCTGTTTTTTGTAGCTGATGACGCACGTGCCATAAGGGCTGAGGCCACTTTTGACCTGGAGCCCATGGCCTGCATGAGCTCGCCGATGTTGCTGCGGGCAGCCAGGGCGGAAGGAAAGTCGGGCGCGTTCATAAGCCTATTTTCCCCCAGATACGTCCTGGGCGCTTGCCACCGTGCCCTTAACGCGGCCGGGGCGAGGCCGGCCGGGCGCTGCACTGCTCGCACACCATGCCCGCCAGCCGGTGCAGCGCCTGCCAGCCGTCCTGCGGCCAGTCGGGCTGCTTCAAGCCCTTGACGATGCCGTCGACCTTGTGGGCGGCGTGCAGCAGGTTGGCCAGCGTGGTGTCGCCGATCTGGGGCAACACGCGTTCGAACAGCTTTTCCTTGATGCCCCAGACGCGGTTCTCGCGCAGGGCCATCGGCATGGGCCGGCCCGCCTGCAGCGCGTCCTTGACACGTTTCATGCTGCGGATGTCTTCGGCCAGCGCCCAGTGCACCAGCACTTCGGATTCGCCCTCGGACTGCAGGCCGTCGAGCATGCGTTGCACGCGCAGCGCCTGTCCGCCCAGCACCGCCTCGGACAGCTTGAACACGTCATAACGCGCAACGTTGAGCACCGCGTTTTCGACCTGGTCGAAGCTGAGGACGGCCGAGGCGTCGTCGGCGCCGGGCGGGTACAGCAGGCCCAGCTTCTGGATTTCCTGGTGCGCGGCCAGCAGGTTGCCCTCGACCCGGTCGGCAAAAAACTGCAGCGTGCGCTGGCCTTCCTCCCCGGCAGCGACCCGCTGGCCCTGGGCCTGCAGGCGCTGGGCAATCCAGGCCGGCAGGTTGCGCCGCTCGATCGGGTCGAACTTCACCGTGGTGCCGAAACTTTCCAATGCGCCGAACCAGGCGCCCTTGGTGGTCATGCTGTCCAGGCGCGGCAGCAGTACCAGGGTCAGCGTGCTGTCGTCGCCCTGCGCGCGTTCGGCGATCTGCTGCAGCGCCACCGAGCCGTCCTTGCCGGGTTTGCCGCTGGGAATGCGGATCTCGATGATCTGCTTGTCGGCGAACAGGCTCAGCGAACCGCCGCTGGCCAGCACCTCGCTCCAGTCGAAATGGGCGCCGGCCACGGTGTGCACCGTGCGCTCGGTGTAGCCCTGCGACCGGGCATGGGCGCGCAGCGCGTCGGCAAACTCCTGGACCAGCAGCGGCTCGTCGCCGTGCAGGGTGTACAGCGGCTTCAGCCCGCGCTGCAGGTGCTGCTGGAGCTGGTTCGGCGCAAGCTGCATGGTCAGGACGCGCTACAGCTCTTTGACCGCCGCGAGCCGGCGCAGCACCTGCTGCACGATGTCGCTCTGCATGTCGCGGTAGAGCAGGGCTTCCTCGGTTTCCTTGGCGAGCACTGCGGATTCGTTGAAGGTGATGTCGCGGGTCAGCAGGATCTCGCTGGGCGGGATCAGGATCTTGCCCGCCAGCGTGCGCAGCCGGAAGGTGAAACGCGTGCGCAACTGGAACTCGCGCACCTGGCCGGCCGCATTGACGCCGACCACGACTTTTTCACGCTGGTCGGTCACCACGTCGAAGATCACTTCGGCCTGTTCGATCAGGCGCGGGTCGCGAATCACCCTGACCGTGCCGCCGGCTTCCAGGTTGCGGTTGAGTTCGGTGCCCAGCGTCGAGCCTTCGCCCACCGTGTTGAACAGGGTCTTGAAGGCATAGTTGGGGGCCTTGCGCAGCGCAAAGCCGCAGGCGCCGAGGCCGGCGGTGGCCGCTGCGGCCAGCAAAAAAACACGACGCTGCATGGGGCTTTCCTTCAGATGACGATGTTGACCAGGCGGCCCGGCACCACGATAACCTTTTTTGCGGGCGCGCCGGCAGCCTGTTTGACAAAAGCCTCCGACGCCAGCGCTGCCGCCTCGATCGCTGCCTTGTCGGCGCCGGCCGGCACGGTGACCGCGCCGCGCAGCTTGCCGTTGATCTGCAGCACCAGTTCGATCTCGTCCTGCACCAGCGCCGCCGGGTCCACCTCGGGCCAGGGGGCGTCGAGCAGCTCGCCATGGTCTTTGGCAAAACCCAGGTCGGCCCACAGGGCGTGTGCCACATGCGGCGTCGCCGGGTAGAGGCAGCGCAGCAGGATGCCCATGCCTTCGCGCAATGCAAATGCCGCACCTGACGATGTCTGCCCCTTGAAATCCTCCAGGGCATTGAGCAGCTTCATTGCGCCCGACACCACGGTGTTGTACTGCATGCGCTGGTAGTCATAGTCGATTTGCTTGAGCACCGTGTGGATCTCGCGGCGCAGCGCCTGCGTTTCCTTGTCAAATGGCGCGCCACCCCTTTGCGGACGGGCGTGGGCAGCTCCCAAATTCATGGCGTCGAGCTTGACGCCGAAGTTCCAGACGCGGCGCAGGAAACGGTAGGAACCTTCCACGCCGGCATCGTTCCACTCGAGCGTGGCTTCCGGCGGCGAGGTGAACATGGTGTACAGGCGCGCGGTGTCAGCGCCGTATTTCTCGATCAGGTCCTGCGGATCGACGCCGTTGTTCTTGCTCTTGCTCATGGTGCCCACGCCTTCGTAGGTCACCAGCGAGCCGTCCTTGCGCAGCTTCGCGCCGGTGACCTTGCCGTGTTCGTCGTGCATGTCATCGACGTCGGCCGGCCAGAAGTATTCGATGCCGCCCTTGTCGCCCTTGCGCGAGTAGATGTGGTTGAGCACCATGCCCTGCGTCAGCAGCTTGGTGAAGGGCTCATCGACTTTCACCAGGTCCAGGTCGCGCATGACCTTGGTCCAGAAACGCGCATACAGCAGGTGCAGGATGGCGTGTTCGATGCCGCCGATGTACTGGTCCATGGGCATCCAGTAGTTGGCGCCCTCCGCCACCATTTTTTCGTCGTTCTTCGGGTCGCAATAACGCATGAAGTACCACGAGCTGTCGACAAAGGTGTCCATGGTGTCGGTCTCGCGCCGCGCCGCCTTGCCGCAGACCGGGCAGGTCACGCCGGCGTGAAAGCCTTCGTGTTTGTGCAGCGGGTTGCCGGAGCCGTCGGGCACGCAGTCCTGCGGCAGCACCACCGGCAGGTCCTTTTCTGGCACCGGGACCGCACCGTGTTCCTCGCAGTGGATGATGGGAATCGGCGTGCCCCAGTAACGCTGGCGGCTCACGCCCCAGTCGCGCAGGCGCCAGGTGGTTTTTTTCTCGCCCAGGCCTTTGGCCGCCAGGTCGGCCGCCACCGCATCAACGGCCGCCTTGAAGGCCAGGCCGTCGTACTTGCCGGAGTTGATCGCGATGCCCTGCTGCTTGTCGCCATACCAGTCGGCCCAGGCGTCGGTGCTGTAGCTTTTGCCGGGGACGTCGGTGACCTGCCTGATCGGCAGGCCGTATTTTTTCGCGAACTCGAAGTCGCGCTCGTCGTGCGCCGGTACCCCCATGACCGCGCCGTCGCCGTAACTCATGAGCACATAGTTGCCGACCCAGACCTCGACTTTTTCGCCGGTCAGCGGATGGGTGACGAAGAGGCCTGTCGGCATGCCCTTCTTTTCCTGGGTGGCCAGCTCCGCCTCGGTGGTGCCGCCGGACTTGCAGTCCTCGATGAAAGCCGCGAGTTTCGGGCTGGATGCCGCGGCATGGACCGCCAGCGGGTGTTCGGGCGCCACGGCGCAAAAGGTCACGCCCATGATGGTGTCGGCGCGCGTCGTGAAGACATACATCTTCCCGTCACCGATCGGCTTGCCGGAGTCATCCTGGATGTCGTGCGTGAACGCAAAACGCACGCCTTCGCTTTTGCCTATCCAGTTTTCCTGCATCAGCTTGACACGTTCGGGCCAGCCCGGCAGCTTGTGGCTCACGCTGTCCAGCAGTTCCTCGGCATAGGCCGTGATCTTCAGGTAGTAACCCGGGATCTCGCGTTTTTCCACCACCGCGCCGGTGCGCCAGCCCTTGCCGTCAATCACCTGCTCGTTGGCCAGCACGGTCTGGTCGACCGGGTCCCAGTTGACGACCTGGGTCTTGCGGTAGGCGATGCCTTTTTCCAGCATCTTGAGGAACAGCCACTGGTTCCACTTGTAGTAGCTGGGGTCGCAGGTGGCGACCTCGCGCGACCAGTCGATCGCCAGTCCCATCGCCTGCATCTGCTTTTTCATGTAGGCGATGTTGTCGTAGGTCCATTTGGCCGGCGGCACGCCGTTTTTCATCGCCGCGTTTTCGGCCGGCAGGCCAAAGGCGTCCCAGCCCATGGGCATGAGCACGTTGTAGCCCTTCATGCGCAGGTAACGCGTGAGCATGTCGTTGATGGTGTAGTTGCGCACATGGCCCATGTGCAGCTTCCCGCTGGGATAGGGCAGCATGGAGCAGGCGTAATACTTCTTCCTGGAGGCGTCTTCGCTGACGCGGTAGGCGTCTGCGGCATTCCAGTGGCTTTGCGCGTCGCGCTCAACGTCGAGATGGCTGTATTTTTCTTGCATGGCTGGCTCGCCCGCCGGTTTGGCCGGGCAGGGCGCAGGATACTTTCTGACGGTTAAAACGTGGGGAAGACGCCGGCGCGGCGCTGGCGTTTTCCGGATACTCGAATGGGCTGCTTCGTGCCGATTTTACGGGCGCGCCGCCGGCGGGGCATCCGCCACAAAACCGATGCGGTTCAGGCCGGCTTTCTGCGCCACGCCCATCACCTCGACGATGCGGCCATAAGGCACGGACTGGTCGGCGCGCAGCTGCACCTCGGTGTCAGGGTTGCGGGCGGCGCTTTGCTGCAGGCTTTGCGCCAGCTGGTCGGCGGATACGGGCTGGTCGTTGATGAAGGCCTGGCCGCTTTTGTCGACCACCAGGGTGACAAACTGGGGCACATCCCCGGGCTGGGCGGCATCACTGCGTGGCAGGTCGAGGCGGATGGAGCTGGCCAGCAGCGGCGCGGTGATGATAAAAATCACGACCAGCACCAGCATCACATCGACCAGCGGCGTGACGTTGATTTCGCTCATGGGCTGGTTGCCCTGCGTGCGTTCGAGCCTGCCGAAACTCATGGGGCCCCCACGCTCGTCGCTACGCGTACGTCGCTGCCCCCCTGGGGGGCTGTGCGTGCTCGGGGCGGCCCTTCGCTGCGCACGGCGACTCCGTCGCTGCCATCGCCGCGGGCGGCCAGCAACTCGCGCAAGTCGTAGGCAAACCCTTCGAGCTCGGCCTCGATGCGCCCGATGTTGCGCCCGAAAATGTTGTAGGCCAGCACCGCGGGGATGGCGACCGCCAGGCCGGCGGCGGTCATGATCAGCGCCTCGCCGACCGGGCCGGAGACCTTGTCGATGGTGATCTGGCCGGCGGCAGAAATGCCGACCAGTGCATGGTAAATGCCCCAGACCGTGCCCAGCAGGCCCACAAAAGGCGCGGTGGAGCCGACGGTGGCCAGCAGCACCTGGCCGTACTGCAGGCGATGCAGCACCGCATGCAAGGCGTCGCGCAGCACACGGGTCAGCTGCTGGGACCGGTCGCCGGCCGAGGCCAGCGTGCCCGGGGCTTGCGCTGCGGTGGCGGCAATCAGGGGCAGGACCAGCGCCTCGCGGTCGAAGGCGGCCACCTTGTGCTGCGCATCGGCGATGGCCGGCGACTGCCAGAACAGCGCCGTGCTGCGCGCCACATCGCCGCTGGCGCGCCGCAGCAGCCAAAATTTCCACACGATGACCACCCAGCTGGCGACCGACATGAGCAGCAGCAAAACCGCCACCAGGCCGGTCACGGCGTCGCCCTGGGTGATCAGCGCGAGCACGTTCATCGGCGTGTCACTTCAGGTTCAGCACATCGAACATGTCGAACAAACCGGACCGCTGGCCTGCAAGAAAACGCGCGGCGCGCAGGCTGCCCTGGGCGTAGGTGACGCGGCTGGAGGATTTGTGGGTGATTTCAATACGCTCACCGGTGCCGGCAAACAGCACGGTGTGGTCGCCGACGATGTCGCCGCCGCGTATCGTGGCAAAACCGATGGACGAGGGGTCGCGCTCACCGGTCACGCCTTCGCGAGCATACACCGCGCAGTCCTTGAGGTCGCGGCCCAGGGCGCCGGCAATCACCTCGCCCATCTTGAGCGCGGTACCGGACGGCGCATCGACCTTGTGGCGGTGGTGGGCCTCGATGATCTCGATGTCGTAGCCGGTGTTCAGCGCCCTGGCGGCCATGTCGAGCAGCTTGAGCGTGACGTTCACGCCCACACTCATGTTGGGCGCCATCATGATGGCGATGTCCTTGGCGGCAGCGGCAATTTCTGCCTTCTGCGCGTCGGAAAACCCGGTGGTCCCGATGACCAGTTTGACGCCGAGTTCGCGGCATTTGGCGACATGCGCCATGGTGCCTTCCGGGCGCGTGAAATCGATCAGGACCTGGGCGTCTTTCAGGCCCTTTTCGAGATCGGCGTGAATCAGGACACCGCTGGGGTGACCCAGAAAAGCCGTGGCATCACCGCCGATGGCAGGGCTGGCCGCCACGTCGAGTGCGCCGGTGAGCATGCAATCGGGGCTCTGGCGGACGGCTTCGATCAGCATGTGGCCCATCCGGCCGCTGGCGCCGGCCACGGCGATACGAACAGGGGCCTGGTGCGCGGCCGCGCTCACCGCGTCGGGCTTTCCAGCGGCGGGTAGCTGGCGGCCGGTGCCACCGCGGGCGCCGGCGGCGTGGCGGGCGCAGCAGCCGAGGTGGCCGGCCTCTTCTCGGCGGCCTTGAGCTGCTCGTCGCTCAGCTCCAGAACCGGCACTTTGCCGAGCTTGCGGCGGGAGTCAAGCCGGGAGACAAATTCCGTCTCGCTGGGCATGGCGTCGCCCTCGAAGCGCTCCAGCAGGTCGTCCTTGAAAAATACGGTGAGCTTGAGCGCCTGCGGCTCGGCATTTTGCCGCTTCAGGGTAAACACATAGTCCCAGCGATCTGCGTGGAAAACGCTGGTCAGCAGCGGCGTGCCCAGCACCTCGCGCACCTGCACCCGCGGCATGCCGGGCTTGAGCAGTTCGACCTGTTCCCTGGACACAAAGTTGCCCTGGACGATCTCGATCTTGTAGGGCGTGATCCAGTTGACAGGATTGATCTTGCTGTCGCTGAGCCCGCTGGTCATGCTCTTCATGCTGCCGCATGCAGTCAGCACAACACACGCCAGGACGGTTAAAGCGGTTTGGATGCCGTGACGATTTTTTGCAGACATGGGTTGGGGTGTAGCGATATGATTGTTCATTGTAGCGGCAGGGTGTGCACCCCCCATGGGCTCCCGCCAGCCCCCGCCGACCAGCGCCATACCGCCTGGACTGGACCGTTTTGCCCACCTTTGCCCGGGATACCGCCATGAACAATATCGACGAACTCAAAAACACCGGCCTGAAAGCGACCCTGCCGCGTCTGAAAATCCTGGAGATCTTCCAGGCCGGCAAACAGCGCCACATGACGGCAGAAGATGTTTTCCGGGTGTTGCTGGAAGACCGTTCCGATATCGGGCTGGCCACGGTGTACCGGGTGTTGACCCAGTTCGAACAGGCGGGGCTGCTCAATCGCAGCAATTTCGAGTCCGGCAAGGCGGTGTACGAGATCAACGAAGGCCAGCACCACGACCACCTGGTGTGCCTCGATTGCGGCAAGGTGGAAGAGTTCTACGATGCCGAGATCGAGAAGCGCCAGCATGCGGTCGCCAAGGCCAAGGGTTTTGCGATTGCCGACCACTCGCTGTCGATGTACGCGAACTGCACCAAGGACAAGTGCCCCAACCGCCCGAGTTCGCCGCGGCACCACAACTGAGCCGAAGCCCGTCCGGCTGCTGCCCCGCCCTCAGAATCAGGTAAAAACAGGCTGCAGCCCCCGGCTGTCATGCGCTAAAAGCTATCGATTTGATAGCGGGCGGCAGGGTCAGCCGCCGCGCTCCATGGCCTGGCGGTGCCGTTCGACAAATTCCTGGTAGGTGTCGATGCCGCGCAGCTGGAGGATGACGTTGCGCACTGCGGCCTCCACCAGCACCGCGATGTTGCGGCCGGCCACCACCTGGATCACCACCTTGCGCACCGGGATGCCAAGCACGTCCTGCGTCAGCGGTTCGTACGGGATGCGTTCGTACTCGCGCTCCAGCGTCTCGCGCCGGACCAGGTGCACGATCAGCTTGAGCCGCATCTTGCGCCGTACCGCGGTCTCGCCAAAAATCGCCTTGATGTCGAGCAGGCCGATGCCGCGCACCTCCAGCAGGTTCTGCAGCAATTCCGGGCAGCGGCCCTCGATGGTGGTCTGGTTGATGCGGTACAGGTCCACCGCGTCATCGGCGACCAGGCCGTGGCCGCGCGAAATCAGCTCGAGGCCGAGCTCGCTTTTGCCCAGGCCGGACTCGCCGGTGATCATCAGGCCCACACCCAGGATGTCCATGAACACGCCGTGCATGGAGGTGCGGTCGGCAAAATGTTTGGACAGGTAGGCACGCAGCACGTCGATCACAAACGCCGCCGACTCCTTCGTCGCAAACATCGGGATCTGCGCGCGTTCGCACATTGACAGCAGGGTGTCGGGCGCGACCTGGCCGTCGGCAATGATCAGCACCGGCGGCTCCAGCGTGACGATGCGCGAGATGCGGCGCGCGCAGTCTTCGGGGTTGCCGTTGCTCAGGTAGGCGACTTCGCGCTCGCCCAGCAATTGCACGCGGTAGGGATGGATGTAGTTGAGGTAACCGACCAGGTCGGCGCCGGAACGCGCGGCGCGCACCGCCACCTCATCAAAGCGCCGCTCCGAAGCGCCCAGGCCGGCCACCCATTCCCACTTGAGCGCGGCCCGGTGGTCTTCGAACAGCACATCGGCGCTGACAACGGTGGGTTTCATGGCCAGACCGTTCCCGTGCCCGCACAAACAACCGGGGTCATGAAATCAGGGGGTGACGGCGTGGCTGGACTGCCAGGAGGCGATCAGCTGGTGCAGGGCGGCCGCGTCGGTGCTGGTCTTGAGCTGCTCGCGCAGGCCGCTGTCGCTGAGAAGTTCGGCGATTTCGGAGAGGATTTCCAGGTGTTTCTGGGTCGCCGCTTCGGGCACCAGCAGGAAGATCAGCAAGGCGACGGCCTGCTCGTCGGGCGCATCAAAACCAATCGGCGCCTGCAACTGGAACACCGCCGCCATGGGCGCTTTCAGGCCCTTGATACGGCCATGCGGAATGGCCACGCCATGGCCCAGGCCGGTCGAACCGAGGCGCTCACGTGCGAACAGGCTGTCGGTGATCAGGGCGCGGTTCAGGCCGTGCTGGTTTTCAAACAACAGGCCGGCTTCTTCAAAAGCACGCTTTTTGCTCGTGGCTTCGACACGCACCAGTACCTGGGTAGAAGGCAGAATTTGCGAAAGACGGTTCATAACGATCTTTTAGTCGCCGAATTATGCACTTTCATAAGCATGGATACCATGCAGGGCATAAAAAAGCCGCCTGAGCACAGGCGGCCTGCTTTGCGGTCGCTGACCCTGCCGCCGCAGCGGCCGACAAGGCCTTCAGGCCTGGCGCTTGGCGGCAACGTGGTGGTGGTCCTGGGTTTTTGTCTTGTAGCGGCCGACCTGGCGGTCCAGCTTGTCGGCCAGCTCATCGACAGCGGCATAAAGATCGGCATGTGAACTCTCGGCAAACAGGTCGCGCCCCTTGACGTGAACATTGCATTCGGCCTTCTGGCGCCGTTCCTTTTCCTTCATGTTGTCGATGGTCAACAGGACTTTGACATCGACCACCTGGTCGAAATGCCGGGTGATCCTATCCATCTTGCTGGTCACATAACCGCGCAGGGCGGGGGTAACTTCAAGATGGTGGCCGCTGATCGTCAAATTCATAAAGAGACTCCTTTTCCATGGCTGGATGGGGGTTAAAAACACCGCTGTGCCGGGGTGGCGTGGCGGCGGACGGACAACTCTCTTGTTTTCACTATGCGCGCTAAGCCGGGCAAACGCAATGCTGCGCCGCAACAAAAAATGCAACGGTCTGAAAAGGTGCTTGACGCCCGCGGCCGGACCGCAGAAACGCTCGCGGCTGTGCCTGCACCGACGGGTGCTGTGTGTTGATTCCCCGGGGTTTTTTGGGGTGTCCGCTGGCCCCTTGCTGCGGGGCGCCGCCACGCCGGCCCGGCACCGGGGTGGCGCCCAGGGAGCGCGCGAAAACCTGTCACGGCGGCGGGCATTCCTGTCATCGTTCGGCACCATGCGACCGCAGCCAGGACGCCCCCTAGAATCAATGGGTGCGGCGACCCATGGACCCGCTACCGACACCAGGAACCACCCCATGGCCGATTTCGCTTGTTGGCAGGTCATCAGCTCCGCATGGGCCCGGTCGCATGTCGCTTGAAACGATCATTTCCAGCAGCCTGACGCGATCCGGCGACGACCTCAAGGCGCTTGTATTGATGGGCGGCGGCGCCCGCACCGCCTACCAGGCCGGCGTGCTGAAGGCGCTGGCCCG
>CALRTF020000109.1:0-12830 GCA_943370985.1 Paenacidovorax caeni | reverse complement strand
CATCGGCCACCAGCCCAATACCGACATTTTTGCCGGGCAACTGGACATGAAAGATGGCTACATCATCACCCAAACCGGACTGCAGGGTTTTGCCACCATGACCAGTGTGCCCGGAGTGTTTGCTGCCGGCGACGTGCAGGACCATGTGTACCGCCAGGCCATCACCAGCGCCGGCACCGGCTGCATGGCAGCGCTCGATGCGCAGCGCTTCCTCGAGCAAAGCAGTTAAAACGCCGGTTTTGGGACGCCCGTCCTGGCTGGGCGGGTCCCTGCTTGGCGAGCCTCCATTTTCAGGCTATAATCTATGGCTTAGCTGCGCATCCCCCGGGAGCCGGCATCCGATTTCTATTTTTTACGGAGAGTGCTCATGGCACGCGTCTGTCAGGTAACGGGCAAAGGCCCGATGGTGGGAAACAATGTTTCCCACGCCAACAACAAAACCAAGCGCCGGTTTTTGCCTAATCTGCAATACCGCCGTTTCTGGGTTGAGACCGAAAACCGCTGGGTGCGCCTGCGCGTGACCAGCGCCGGTTTGCGTCTTGTCGACAAGCTTGGTATCGATGCGGTCCTGGTGGACCTTCGTGCCCGCGGTGAAATCTAAGGAGCATCACCATGGCTAAAGGCGCACGCGAAAAAATCAAGCTGGAATCAACCGCCGGCACGGGTCACTTCTACACGACCACCAAGAACAAGAAGACCACACCTGACAAGATGCTGATCATGAAGTTTGATCCCAAGGCACGCAAGCATGTGGAATACAAGGAAATCAAGCTGAAGTAATTCAGACTGGTTGGCGCTGCTTGCAGCGTTGTTTGAAAAACCCGCTGGTATCCGGCGGGTTTTTTTATGCCCGCGCCAGGCTGCCCCGCGTGTGCCCGACGGAGGGCCGGCTTTCCATCCATTGCCATAAGCGCATGAGAAACGCCAATGCGGCGGCAGCGAATCACCGTCTCGCCCAGCAGGCAAAACAAAGGCTGCAGCAGCAATGAAGCCGGTGCAGCCTGTGATGAGCACCCGCCGACGCGGGGGTGGGTGCTTAAGCGCGAGCGGCGCGCAGGTTCATCGAGAAATCACGCAGCGCCGTGATGCCGCTTTCTTCAGCCCGGCGGCACCAGGCCTGCAGGTCGCCGGCCAGCTGCTCGCGCGAGGCCGAGGTCGACAACCACATCTGGCGCAGCTCTTCACGCATGGTGACCATCTTGTCGAGCACCGGGTGCTCGGCACGGGCCTGGGCAATCTGCGGCTTGGCCGCTGCAGGCACCTTGTCGTCGTCGCGGTGCAGCCAGCGGTTGGCGGCCTTGAGCACCGAGATATCAGCCTTGCGGGCCTTCAGCGCCTCGAGCTCCATCTGGCCGGCACGGCGCAGTTCCCGTGCAAAACCAGCCATCACCTCGTAACGGTGGGCGATCAGTGCTTCCAGCGTTTTCTCGTCAGCCACGGGCTGGATGGAGCCCAGTGTCAGCTTGGGCGGCACCTTCTTGACCGTCGCCAGGCCGACTTTTTCCAGGGCCCGGATATAAACCCAGCCGATATCGAACTCGTAGGGCTTCACGGAAAACTTGGCGGCCGTCGGGTAGGTGTGGTGGTTGTTGTGCAGCTCTTCGCCACCAATCATGATGCCCCAGGGGGAAATGTTGGTGCTGGCGTCGGGCGCCTCGAAGTTGCGGTAGCCCCAGTAGTGGCCGATGCCATTGATGATGCCGGCCGCGGTGACGGGAATCCAGGCCATTTGCACCGCCCACACGGCCAGGCCGGCTGCGCCGAACAATGCCAGGTTGATGATCATCATCAGACCCACACCTTGCCAGCTGTAACGCGTGTACAGATTGCGCTCCAGCCAGTCGTTGGGCGTGCCGTGGCCGAACTTGACCATGGTTTCCTTGTTCTTGCTTTCGGCGCGGTAGAGCTCGGCGCCTTGCCAGAACACCTTCTTGATGCCGTGCGCCTGCGGGCTGTGCGGATCTTCAATGGTTTCACACTTGGCGTGGTGCTTGCGGTGGATGGACACCCATTCCTTGGTCACCTGGCCGGTACCCAGCCAAAGCCAGAAACGGAAGAAATGCGAAGGAATCGCATGCAGGTCCATGGCACGGTGCGCCTGGTGACGATGCAGGTAAATCGTCACGCTCGCAATCGTGATGTGCGTTGTCACCAGGGTGTACAGCACAATTTGCCACCAGCTGGCTGCAATCAGGCCGTTGGCCAGCCAGTCAAGGGCGGCATCAAACAAAATCATGAGAGTCCTTTAAACAATCTGTAACAGCGGCCCCAAACCAGTGCAAATAAACCGGGCTGGACGATTTTTCTATTGTAGGCGGGCTGCGCTGAATCACCAAACCCGGGCCGTGAAGAAACCCGCAATTGCGGTAAAAGTCCGGTAAACCCCAAAAACACAGCAAAAACATCCCTATTAACGGCTTCATGCCGCTAAAAGTCTCAAACTTTTTGCCAGACGGCGGCAAAAAATCCATCAGTTTGATGCAGATAAGGCCACAGGCGCAGGTAGGGCCCGCTGCAAAGTTTCGCAGCGCCTTCCACACCCAGATGCGTCAAAACATCGCCCGCTTCAAGAGCCGTGAAATCTTTATTCGCGGCGGTGAAGGCCTCGGCAATGGCCTCGTTTTCGTCGCGCAACACGCTGCAGGTCGCATAAACCAGCCGTCCCCCGGGTTTGAGCAGGCGGGACGCGCTTTGCAGGATGGCCGTCTGCTTGGCCGTCAATTCCTCGATGGCTTTGGGCGTCTGCCGCCACTTGAGGTCGGGATTGCGCCGCAGCGTCCCCAGCCCCGAGCAAGGCGCATCGATCAGCACCCGGTCGATCTTGCCAGCCAGGCGCTTGATTCGGTCGTCACGCTCGTGGGCAATCGCCACCGGATGGACATTGGACAGCCCGCTGCGCGCCAGCCGCGGCTTTAGCGCATCGAGCCGATGGCCGGAAGTGTCGAACGCGTACAGGCGGCCGGTGTTGCGCATGCTGGCGCCAAGCGCCAGGGTCTTGCCGCCGGCACCGGCGCAGAAGTCCACCACCATTTCGCCGCGTTTGGCATCGACCAGCAAAGCCAGCAGTTGCGAGCCTTCGTCCTGCACCTCGATGGCGCCGCGGGTGAAGGTGTCGAGCTTGTTCAGGGCCGGTTTGGTCGTCAGGCGCAGGCCCCAGGGCGAATACGGCGTCGCGACGGATTT
Source organism: Paenacidovorax caeni (assembly GCA_943370985.1). Classification (GTDB taxonomy): domain Bacteria; phylum Pseudomonadota; class Gammaproteobacteria; order Burkholderiales; family Burkholderiaceae_C; genus Polaromonas; species Polaromonas caeni_A. Next base: position 9,647 of record CALRTF020000109.1, on the reverse strand, counting down.
GATGGCTGCCCGCGCAAGTTCCTTCTGGACTTCAGCCCGTTTGTCCTTGAGCGTGTTGACGCGCAGATCGAGTCCGGCCGGCGCATTGAGGCTCTCGACCAGCGGCCAGAAGTCGTCGCCGAGCTGGGCCTTCAGCGGCTCGACCAGCCAGGCCGGCAGGTTGTGCCGGTGCAGCTCCATCAGGTCTTCAGGCTTGACCTGGTCGCAACGCACGAGCCAGTCCTTCTCCTGATCGGTCAGTGCACCCAGCAGAAAGTCACGCTCTGCAGCGAAGCCGAGAATGGCCAGGCGCCGCTCGGCCGGGCCGCTGCCGTGTTGTGCCAGGTAGGTATACAGGTTTTTCTTGCGCAGCACGCCGTAAATCGTTTCGGCCACGGTGGCGCGCTCGCGCGGCCCCAGGCGTTGCTCACGGAAATGGCGCGACACCACCATGTCGGCGGGGTGATCAAAACGGAGAACCTGCTTGAGGAGAACGGTACAGCTGTCGAGTAAGGCGTTAGGATGCATGGCCCCATTGTCCCACCCCGGGGCAACCCAGGGCGAGCCTCAGGTCGGTCCGGTGAATTTGCCGGTGCGCTTGTGGGTCTGCAGGACTGTCCAGGTCTGTTTTGCATGGGATCCCAGATAGGGCTCCTTGCGCAACAGGGACTCGCGGCTCTCGTGGTATTTCCCCGACCTGATCTTGAACCCGGCCTTGAAATCCAGCCAGGCATTGCGGCAAAGTTTCTGAAACAGCGCCTTGTGATGCCAGTTGACAAACAGGCCGTCAGGCTTGAGTTGCTCGACCGAGCGGAATTTGGTGCTGGTCCAGTCCTGCCCGACGCCGATGTCGCGGTCGTTCATCTGCCCGCGCTGCAGCGTGTAGACCGTGCTGCGCAAAGCCGTGTACTGCGCATGCTGGGCAAGCATCTCGTCATAACAGCGCAGCATGTCCGCATCCGAACAGGGCAGGCATTGGTTCAGGGCCGTTCCCCATTCGGTCAGGTAGTTCTCGGCCAGCATGCGCACCACCCTGCCCGGCCCATAAAACGTGTTGGCACCATTGCCGCCGATGTAGTTTCCGGCGTTTCCGACCAGGGTGGCATGGCGGCCCGGCAAGGGGTAATACACGGCTTCGGTGGATTTGGGATCTGCCACCCGGGCCAGCGTGGCCGCAAAGCCGAGGGAACGCTCGTCGCGCGCATAAAAAGCCACGTAGTTCTTCACGTTGGCCGGGATGGTGGTCCGGTGCGCCTGGAACTGCCCGGTTCCGGGTACCGGATCCACGGCAATCAGGTTGACAGGGATATTTTTCAGCACAGGATCGAGCGCCAGCGCGTTCGCAAACATGTGCGTGGTCACCGCACCGCGGCTCCAGCCTATGGCGTTGATCTGCGTGATCGGCTTCTTCTTGCGGAAAATCCTGATCTTTTGCATCTGCAAGGCCTGCTGGGTCACCAGGCGGTCCGGCAGCACGCCGGCACCGAGGTTCTTGCCGAAAAGACTGTATTTGTAGGCCTTGTCCGCGATCGGGATCCCCGCCTGTTTGAGCACGCGATAGTTGAGATCCGTCAGTTTCTGCCGGCTCCAGGTGGCTTCGCCGTGAATCATGGCCAAGGCATGTGCGACGTTTTCCTCCCAGCCCCGGCCAAAACCCACGCCGGTGGCGGCGCTGTAGTGCCCCGGCGGGACGAACTTTTCGTCCTCCTGCAGGTTGCCGCTGCCTGGCCCGTCGGCAATGATCCAGTCGACAAATTCCATGCCGGCGGCATGTCGCGCAAGCGTCGAGATGAGTTCTCCGGCGTGGTAGTCCGCGTTGGAAAAATCGAAGCTGTTGGAACCCGTGCCACAGAAAAACACCGTAAAGGCTGCCATGCGATCCCATCGGTTGGGACCGGTGAGCTGCTGCCGGTCCATGTGAAACTCCCGAAAATGTAGCATCCGCAGGCGCGCCAGCCGGCCCCGCGCTGGCGATAATCCTTGCATGAGCGACACACTGCCTCCCCTGATCGAGACCCCGCCCGGGCTGTACCGGCACTACAAGGGCATGCTGTACGAGGTGGTGGGCACGGTGCGCCACAGCGAAAGCTTGGAGCCGATGACGCTGTACCGCGCGCTGTATGGCGACAAGGGCCTGTGGGTGCGCCCCGCCGCCATGTTCAACGAAGCGGTGGTGATCGACGGCATCACCCAGCCGCGCTTCGCCCGCCAAGCTGGTCAAGCACCGCATCCGAAGTAAAGGAGAAACGGTGGCCGCCGCGCCGGGCCGCCCCCAGCAAGGCCAGCCCCTCGGGGGGCCGCGACCCGCGTCGCGGTGCAGCGTGGGGGCCATCTCGCCGATAATGGCGGGTTATGTCCGAATCCACTGAAATCGAAAAACAGGTCAAGCGCCGCCGCACGTTTGCCATCATTTCCCACCCCGACGCCGGCAAGACCACGCTGACCGAAAAGCTGCTGCTGTTCTCCGGCGCGATCCAGATCGCCGGCAGCGTCAAGGCGCGCAAGGCCGCGCGCCACGCGACCTCCGACTGGATGGAAATTGAAAAGCAGCGCGGCATCTCGGTCGCCTCGTCGGTGATGCAGATGGAATACCGCGACTGCGTGATCAACCTGCTGGACACCCCCGGCCACCAGGATTTTTCGGAAGACACCTACCGCGTACTGACGGCCGTGGATGCCGCCCTGATGGTGATCGACGCGGCCAACGGCGTGGAGCCGCAAACACGGCGCCTGCTGCAGGTCTGCCGCGCGCGCAACACGCCCATCCTGACCTTTGTCAACAAGATGGACCGTGAGGTGCAGGACCCGATGAGCGTGATGGACGAGATCGAGCAGGAACTCGGCATGACGGTGGTCCCCTTCACCTGGCCGGTCGGAATGGGCAAGCTGTTCCACGGCGTGTTCGACCGGCGCGAAAAACGCATGCGTGTGTTCAGCCCCGGCGAGGACAAGGCCGGCGGCGACGATGAGATCCTGGCCGGCCTGGACAATACCGAAGCCGCCAGACGCTTCGGCGCCGAATTCACCCAGGCCCAGGGCGAACTCGAGCTGCTCGAAGGCGCCTCGCCCGAGTTCAACCGCGCCGATTTCCTCAGCGGCAAGCAGACACCGATGTTTTTCGGCTCGGCCATCAACAACTTCGGCGTTCAGGAAGTGCTGGACGCGCTGGTGGATCTGGCACCGGCGCCGGCCGAACGCGCCGCCCTGCAGCGTGTGGTGCAGCCCGAAGAAAAAAAATTCTCCGGCGTGGTCTTCAAGATCCAGGCCAATATGGACCCGGCGCACCGCGACCGCATCGCGTTTTTGCGCGTCGCCAGCGGCGAATTCACGCGCGGCATGCGCCTCAAGGTGGTGCGCAGCGGCAAGGAGTTGCGCCCCAACACGGTGGTGAGTTTCATGAGCCAGCGCCGCGAGCTGCTGGACACCGCTTTTGCCGGCGACATCATCGGCATCCCGAATCACGGCGTGCTGCAGCTCGGCGACACGCTGACCGAGGGCGAAGCGCTGCAGTTCACCGGCCTGCCCTTTTTCGCGCCGGAGATGTTCCGCGCCGTCGAAGTGGCCGACCCGCTGCGCAGCAAGCAGCTGCGCGCCGGCCTGACGCAGCTCGGCGAGGAAGGCGCGATCCAGGTGTTCCGCCCGATTGCCGGCTCATTGCTGCTGCTGGGCGCCGTCGGCCAGCTGCAGTTCGAAGTGGTGGCCCACCGGCTCGAACATGAATACGGCGTCAAGGCCCGCATCATGGGCAGCCAGTTCAATCTGGCGCGCTGGGTCACCAGCGAGGACCCGAACGAACTCAAGAAGTTCATGGACGCCAACTCGCACCGGGTGGCACTCGACGCGGTGGATGCGCCCACCTTGCTGGTGGACCACAGCGCCACCTTGCGCGCGGTCGAGCAGCAATGGCCCAAAATCAGGTTCCACGCGCTGCGCGAACACGCCGGCCTGGTGTTCCAGTCCAAGATCTAGGACCGGGTTTCAAGCCTTTTGGGCCTCCAGCCCCCGTCCGGCGGGGGCTGTCTGCTATTTATTCAGTAGCAATTGCTGCCCGTCCCCGTTACTGGGCCTTCAGAAAATCCGCAACTTCCAGAAGGATCAGCTCGTTGTCGTCGGCCTTGTTCGGCTCGCGGCTGCTCGAAAACGGCAGGTTGTTGTCGTTGCCCACAACAATGTGCGTGGCATCCACCACGTCGACGTTTTCGATCGTGAAGAAGGGAAAGGTCAACACGCCATTGTTCAGTGGCTTGCGCGCCAGCTTGTTGGGGTCAGCTATCGCCATCAGGTCGATGTAGGCGATCTTGCGCACCGCAGCGCCGACATTCGCATCGCTGAGCTCGACCTTGTAAACACGCTTGAATTTGGCCAAATCGTGGAAGCAGTCGCTGCGTTTCTGGCCTTCGGGGCAGGCCTTGTCCGCCGTGCCTTCGCCGTTGTCGCGCTCGATGATCAAACCGGTCGTGCCGTCGATCATGTTGAAGTCGCCGATCGCATGGCTGGCGCCTTCGAGCACGTACTTCCAGTGGCGGCCGGTCCAGCTTTCGCTTTTCACGTCGAACTCGAGCACACGCAGGTAGTCCTTGCCATCGAGCTTTTCATTGCCCTTGGTCGACGCGTCCCACAAGGCGCCTTCGAGCAGCGCGTACAGCTTGCTGCCGTCTTTCGATGCCGCCATGCCTTCATAACCCTTGGAGCGGCGCACCTGGAAATCCACTGCGCCGCCGGGCACGCCCGGCGTGGTCACGGCCGGATGGTCGGGTGAGCGCACCAGCTTGCCGTCGACCTGGGTTTCAAACACGGCCAGTACCCGGCCCTTCATGTCGGCCTTGATCAGGAACGGACCGAACTCGTCACCAATCCACAGCGCGCCGCCGGCGATCTGGAAACTTTCGGTGTCGAAGTCGCTGCCGGTCAGGTAGCGCTGCCTGGTGCCCTCGTGGACGATGCGGAACGGCACTTTTTTGTTCGGGTCGCTCAGGAAAATGGTTTCCAGCCGCTTCATGCCACCACCCTTGAAGTCGACCGCATAACGGTTCAGGTAGAGCATGGAATCGGGTGAGTTGGCCTTGGCGCCGGAGCCGTTGTCGGTCAGTATCCAGAAGCTGCCGTCGGGCATTTTCTTGATGCCGGAATGCCCCTGGATCGGCTGGCCGCTGAACGGCAGCGAGACACCGGTCGGACGGCCGGCCGACAGGCCTTCGACCGTTTCCAGCGCCTCGACCCGTTTGCCGGTGGTGAATTTTCCGGCGTTTTTCAGGTCCTGCGGTGCATCCTTGGGCGCGGCGATGAAAGACTTCGCCGGCAGCAGCGCGTGACCGGCCAGCGTGGCGGGGAAGGCGGTTTGTGCGTGCAGGGGCGCGGCCAGCAGGGCCGCGGCGAGCACGGGAAAAGCCACCCGGGCAGCCAGGCGGCGGGTTTGAGTCAGAGCAAGGTGGAAGGAAGACATGGTTCATCCGTTGTTGGCGAAGCACGCATGCTGGTTTATTCCTGTGACATCGTGATGACCGGGCAGTCCGGCAGCGGACAATACGCACTTTTGCAATAAGCTATGCGGATGTTCAGACGGGCCGGCTTTCGCGTTTTTTTGCTGTTGCTGGCTATCGTGCTCCAGTCAGGCCATGCGCAGGATTTCGGCCGCCTGTACGAAGACAGCGTCACCATCTCGCTGTCCGAACCGCTGCAGTGGGTGGCCGTCCCCAAAGGCAGTGTGGGCTCGCCCGACGCATTAAGCGCCGCCGGCACGCTGGGTTTTCAACCCTACAGCCCCACCACGGCGCTTCCGACCTCCCCAAGCCAGGACGTCTGGGCCAGCTTCTCCTTGCCTGCCACCACATCGCCGCAGACCTGGTTTATCCGCCTGCCCGGCCAGGCGCTGATCCGGGCCAGCCTGTTTTCACGCGGCCCCCGGGACGGATGGCTGGAGCAGTCCGCTGGCGAGGCGATTGCACCGGCCGCCTGGTCGCTGCCCACCCGCGTACCGAGTTTTGAACTGCAGACCCGCAGCGACCGCGCGCAGACCTATTACCTGCGCTTCGAGAACAACCGCGCCCTCACCGGCCGCCCCATGCTGCTGTCGCCGGTCGAGTATGTCAACGGCGCGTCGCGCGTCGGTGTGGTGATCGGCCTGATGTGGGGCATGTTCAGCGTGCTGGCCGCGTTGAGCATTGCCGCCTTCGCGATGGCCCGCAACCGCGTGTTCCTGTGGTTCGGCGCGGTGGTGGTCACCCTGATGTTCACGCAACTGGTGCTGATCGGCTACGGCAGCTGGCGCATGTGGCCGGGCAGCGCCCACCTGAACCAGGTCATGGGCTGGGTCTCGGCGACGCTGAGCCTGGCCGCAGGGGCCTGGTTTTGTGCGCAGGCCGGTTACGCCCGCAGCGGCCATCCGTATATCTACAAGCTGCTGGTGACCGTCACCGCGGGCAGCCTGCTGATAGCCGGCATGATGGCGATCCGGCAGGACTTCGTCCCGCGCGACCTGCGCAACCTGTGGCTGGGGATCGCCACGCTGGCGATTCTCGGCAGCCTGATCTGGATGTCACTGCGCGGGCAGGCCTGGAACCTGCTGCTGCTGCTGGGCACAGCGCCTATTGCCCTGGCAGCACTGGCACGCATTTTCTACAACGCCGGCTGGGTCATGAACATCGAGGCGGCGCAGGCCGCCGGTGTGCTGTCAGCCATGGTCGGCCTGCTCTGGATCTTTTTTGTGCTCGCCTGGCGCAGCCGGGCCGCGCTGTTTTCCAACCACCGGATTGCCGCCCTGGCGAACTACGACCCGGCCAGCGGGTTGATGCTGCCGCGGGTGGTGGACAACCGGCTGGCGCAGATGCTGCTGCGCGCGCGCCGCCGCCGTTCCGAGTGCGGGATCGTGCTGTTGCGCTGGCTGGACCAGGCGCCCAGCCCTGACGAACTGAACGACCACAAGCGCAGTGTCGCGCTGTCCCGCGTCGGAGAAATCCTGCGCCGCGCGGCGCGCGACATGGACACCGTGGTGCGTTATGAAGAGAACCTGTTCCTGATGCTGATCGAAGGCCCGGTCAACCGCGAGGCCGTCTCCGAGGTGTCGACCAAGATCCTGGCCGACTGCATACGGCTGTCCGACAAGCTCGATGAGCCCAACGCCTTCAACCTGCACATCGCGATCTGGCACGGCACGCCCGAGCGGCACACCGGCCAGCAGGTCATCGACAGCCTGAAAACCCGGCTGCGGCGCATGAGCTCCGGGCCCAAGCGTTATGTGCAATTTGTCGATCCGGCCGGCGAGCCGGCCAGCCAGCCGCCGGAAGAAACCACGCGGCGTGTGGAACTGGTGGCCAAAATCAATGCGATCGAGGTCTCGCACCCGGCGCTCAGCGACAGCAAAACCGCCTCATCGCGCGCCCCGGCGACATAAACCCGTCTCAGGCCACCGGCAAGGGCAGGGCCGTTTTGTACCTGACCTGCTTGAGCGCAAAACTCGAGCGTATCTTGTCGATGCCCGGGATCGGGGTGAGCTGTTCGAGAATGAATTTTTCCAGCGCACCCATGTCGGCCACCGCCACACGGATCAGGTAATCGCTGTCGCCCGTCATCAGGTAACACTCCATGACCTCCTCGTGTTCGGCAATGCGCCGCTCGAACTCGGCCAGCGACTCCTTGTTTTGCGAACGCAGGCTGATCGAGATGAACACCGTCAGGCCCAGCCCCAGCGCCGCTGCATTGGTGATGGCCACGTAACGGTCGATCACACGCGCCGCCTCCAGCGCCTTGACGCGGGCCAGACAGGGCGAGGGGCTCAGGTGCACGCGCCTGGCCAGCTCCACATTGGACAGGGCGCCGTCGCGCTGCAACTCGTCGAGAATCCGTAAATCGATGGCATCCAGCTTCATGATCTTCAAAAGCTCCTTATTGCAGAATTTTATGCTTCAAACAACCTTGAAAAGCCGCATCCCGGTTACCCATGCTGCGGGCCGGCCCGTATATTGAGCCCATGAACGCACCCCTGCCCCTGCAAGCCTTGTTGCCCGATATGTCCAGCCCATCACCCTCTGACACCGACCCCCAGGAAACCGCTGAATGGCGCGAAGCCTTCACCGCGCTGGCCGCGGCGCAGGGCCAGTCGCGCGCGCGTTTTGTGCTTGATGAACTGGCGCGGCTCGCACGCGAGCAGCGCGTGGGCTGGACACCCGAGTTGTCCACGCCTTATGTCAACAGCATAGTCGTCGACGAGCAGCCGGTGTTCCCCGGCGACCTCGCGATCGAGGAACGGCTGGCCTCGCTGATGCGCTGGAACGCGCTGGCCATGGTGGTGCGCGCCAACCAGGCCGAGTCCGGCGGCTCGGCCGAACTCGGCGGCCACATCGCCAGTTATGCCAGCGCGGCCGACCTGTTCGAAACCGGCTTCAACCATTTTTTCCGCGCGCGCGAGGGTCTGGGCGAAGGCCAGCACCGCGGCGACCTGGTGTTTTTCCAGCCGCACAGCGCCCCCGGCGTGTATGCACGCGCCTACCTCGAAGGCCGTCTCGGCGAGAAGGACCTGGGTTTTTACCGCCAGGAGTTGTCGGCGCCCGGCCAGGGCGCGCAAGGCCTGTCGAGCTACCCGCATCCGTATTTGATGCCGGACTTCTGGCAGTTTCCGACCGGCTCCATGGGCATAGGGCCCATCAGCTCGATTTACCACGCGCGATTCATGCACTACCTGACGCACCGGCGCCTGCTCGACTGCACAGGCCGCAAGGTATGGGGCGTGTTCGGCGACGGCGAGATGGACGAGCCCGAGTCCATGAGCGCATTGACCCTGGCCGCGCGCGAAGGCCTGGACAACCTGGTGTGGGTCGTCAACTGCAACCTGCAGCGACTGGACGGCCCGGTGCGCGGCAACGGCCGCATCATCGACGAACTCGAAAAACTGTTTGCCGGCGCCGGCTGGAAGGTCATCAAGCTGGTCTGGGGCAGCGACTGGGACGGCCTGTTCGCACGCGACCTGACGGGCGCACTGACACAGGCCTTTGCGCACACAGTGGACGGCCAGATGCAGACCTTTGCGGCCAAGGACGGGCGTTTCAACCGCGACAACTTCTTCGGCCAGAACGAGGAACTGGAGCGGCTGGCGCAGGGCATGAGCGACGAGCAGATCGACCGGCTCAAGCGCGGCGGCCACGACCTCGTGAAGATCCATGCAGCCTATGCGGCGGCGGCCAATCACACCGGCCAGCCGACGGTGATCCTGGCGCACACCAAAAAGGGCTACGGCATGGGCAGCGCCGGCCAGGGCCGGATGACCACCCATTCGCAAAAGAAGTTCGACGAGACCGACCTGCTGGAATTCCGCAACCGCTTCAACCTGCCGCTCAGCGACGAGCAGGCCAAAAGCCTCAGCTTCTACAAACCCGCCGACAACAGCGCGGAGATGCTGTACCTGCATGCACGGCGCCAGGCCCTCGGCGGCTACCTGCCAAAACGCGCATCCAGCGCCGACACCGTGGCCGTGCCCGCGCTGCCCGGCTACGCGCAATTCGCGCTGGCGGCCGACGGCAAGGAGATGAGCACCACCATGGCCTTTGTGCGCATGCTCGGTGGCCTGCTCAAGGACGCGGCGCTCGGCCCACGCATCGTGCCCATCGTCGCCGACGAGGCGCGCACCTTCGGCATGGCCAACCTGTTCAAGCAGGTCGGCATCTATTCGAGCGTCG
>CALRTF020000108.1:0-12864 GCA_943370985.1 Paenacidovorax caeni | reverse complement strand
AAATGCAGTGAATGGCCAGCAGATGGACTTCCTGAATGCGTGCCGTGCGGTCGTGCGGCACGCAGATATGCACATCGGTTTCGCGCAGCGCCGAGTTCATCTTGCCGCCGCCCTTTCCGGTCAGCGCCACCACGGTCATCTCGCGTTCGTGCGCAGCCTCGATCGCCGCCAGCACATTGGCGGAGTTGCCGCTGGTGCTCAGCGCGAGCAACACGTCGCCGGCGCCGCCAAGCGCGCGCACCTGCTTGGAAAAGATCACGCTGAAGTCGTAGTCGTTGCCGATCGCCGTGAGGATGGAGCTGTCGGTGGTCAGCGCGATCGCGCCGAGCTCCGGCCGCTCGCGCTCGAAGCGCCCGACAAACTCGGCCGCGAAATGCTGGGCGTCGGCGGCCGATCCGCCATTGCCGCAGGCCAGCACCTTGCCGCCGCTGGTGACGCTGGCCAGGATGGCCTGTACTGCGGCAGCAATCGGTTTGGAGAGGATTTGCGCGGCCTGGTATTTCAGGTCGGCGCTGTCGATGAAGTGCTGTTCGATGCGTTGTTCAAGCATGGGGCAATGATACCGGGTCGGACATTTCAAAATCGCGAACACGCCGCCTCAGGCCGCGCAGCGCAATGCATGGTTACAAAATCGGGGCATCCGCCGCTTTCACAAGCACGGCCCGCATCAATCGGCCTCGAAGGCGCTGCGCAGCCATTGCAAGGTCACCCCGCCCGGTGCGTCGGCGCTGCCTTCCACCAGCACCACATCAAAGCGGCAAGGCGGCGGTGTGGCAAAACGCATCAGGTAGTGGCGTGCCGCAAAAATCAGGCGCCGCTGTTTGGCCCCGCCTATGCTGGCGCCGGCGCCGCCATGCGAGCTGCTTTTGCGCTGGCGCACCTCGACAAACACCAGGGTGCCGTCGGGCGCACGCATGACCAGGTCCACCTCGCCGCCGCCGCGGCCCGGCGTGTGGTAGTTGGCCTCCACCAGCTGCAGGCCGGCGCGGGCCAGGTGGTCCCGCGCCAGCGATTCGGCGGCGTCGCCGAGCCGCTTGGTGGTAATCTGGCCGGGCTGAGGGTCCGCCCCGGCCGCGCCGGCGGGCGTTTTCGCAACCTGTTTCCTGGAAAACCACATCTTGAACGCTTCCTTCGACCTGGCCCTGGCTGCCGCGCGAGCCGCAGCAGGCATGCAGCATTATCCCGAAGCCGCCCTGTATGTGGTCGCCACGCCCATCGGCAACCTCTCCGACATCAGCCTGCGCGCCCTGCATGTGTTGCAGCTGGTGCATGCCATCGCGTGTGAGGATACGCGTCACACCCAGACCATGCTGCGCCAGTACGGCATCGACAAGCCGCTGCTGCCGGTGCATGAGCACAACGAGGCGCAGGCGGCAGTCGGCGTGATCGAACGCCTGCAGCGCGGCGAACGCGTGGCCTATGTCAGCGATGCCGGCACCCCCGCCGTCAGCGATCCCGGCGCGCGGCTGGTGGCCGCCGTGCGCGCGGCCGGCCTGGCCATCCTGCCGCTGCCGGGCGCCAGCAGCGTGACGGCCGCCCTGAGCGTGGCCGGCATAGGCGGCGATTCCGGCTTTGTGTTTGCCGGCTTTTTGCCATCCAAAGCGGCCGAGCGCGAGCAGGCCGTGCTGGCCCTGCAGGCCGACAGCCGGGCCATCGTCATCCTCGAGGCGCCACACCGCATCGAGGCGCTGGCGCGCGCCATGGCGCCGCTGGGCGCCAGGCCGGTCACCGTGGGCCGGGAACTGACCAAACAATTCGAGGAAATCGCCACGGTGGCGGCGCAGGACTTCAGCGCCTGGCTCGCGGCCGGCAGCCAGCGCACACGCGGCGAGTTCGCGCTGGTGCTGCACCCGGCAGAAAAAGAAAAATCAGCTGACGACGGGCACCGGGTGCTGCAACTGCTGCTGGCGGAACTGCCGCTCAAGACCGCCGTCAAGCTCGCGGCCGACATCACCGGCGCGCCACGCAATGAACTTTATGAAGCGGCGCTGGCCTTGAAAAAAGCCTGAGGCCTTGCCCGCTCAGGGCGTATCGACCACCATGCTGGGCCGCTCTTCGACGCCGGCGTGGGCCTTTTGCACCACCCGGGCGCCATCGAGGTACACCCAGTAAAACATGTCCTGCATGCCGTACCAGCGGTAAGTCAGGATGTCGCCGTTCCAGGAAGCCACCCGCCCGATCAGCGCCGGCCGGCCGAACTCGCGCAGCACATCGGCCTCCGTCCATTGGCCGGGGACGATGCGTTCGAAGTCTTTTTCGGTGAGCACCTGCCGCACCTTGGCCACACGCCCGGCGGCGTCGAAGTCAACCATGAAGGCAAATTGCCCGCCGGGCTGGCCGGAATACTGCAAACGCGTGCCCTGCGGCAGATTGACGGCAGCCGTCGGCGGGCCCATGGCCGCGGTCACCTCTTCGCGCGACATGCCCGGCTTGACAGCAGAGATGGAGAACACGGAACAGCCCCCCAGCCAGAGCGCGGCGCCGGCCAGGAGCAGGGTTTTGAGGGTTTTCATGGGATGTCGTCCTTGTTGGGTAGCAGTGCGAGCAGGCGATGGTCCTGGCGGCCTGCCTTGTTTATACATGGCTCCCTCGCCCTTTACAGACCCCGGCTCGCCGCGCCAAGTTCCCCACGGCGACAATCAGGGATTGCGAAAGGCTTGCCATGGAAAAACCCCACGCCCCTGCCACCGACAGAAACCGCGAGCCGATTCTGCAGGTGCTGCGCGAGCGCTTCGCCGGATGCCGCCAGGTACTTGAAATCGGCAGCGGCAGCGGCCAGCACGCGGTGTATTTCGCGGCCGCGCTGCCCTGGCTGCGCTGGCAGGCCTCGGACGTCGCGGACAACCTGCCCGGCATCCGGCTCTGGCTGGACGAAGCCGGCCTGCCCAACACCCCGCCACCCATCGACCTGGACATGCGCAAGCCCTGGCCGGAAACCTCGTTTGACGCGGCCTTCAGCGCCAACACCCTGCACATCATGGGCTGGCCGCAGGTGCAGCAATTGTTTGCCGAACTCGGACGCCGCACGCCGGCCGGCGGGCTGCTCACCGTGTACGGCCCCTTCAACTATGGCGGTTTGTTCACCAGCGAGAGCAATGCGCGGTTTGATGCCTCGCTGCGTGCCGGCAACCCGGCCAGCGGGCTGCGTGATTTTGAGAAAGTGAACGCACTGGCGTCGGCGGCCGGCCTGGTGCTGCTCGAGGACCGGGCGATGCCGGCCAACAACCGCTGTATCAGCTGGCGGCGCGAAGGGCCGGCCTAAAGCGCCCGCAACAGGCGCTTGCCGGGACGTGAGGAATAACGCACACCGGCGTCCAGCTCCTCGACCTGGACCTGCGCCGGCCGGCTGCCGTACACCTCGGCCTTGAGCCAGTCACACTCGGCCTGCAGCCCGGCCTCGTCCCCCAGGCGGGTATGCCACACGCGGGCGGTCCCGTCCCAGCGGTAGCCCCTGGCCTTGAGAATGTCCTTGGCCTCGAAGGGTGCGGCGGTCGCCTGCAGCCGGTAACTCGCCTGTCTGAATGCGGCCAGCAGGCAGGCCAGCCCGGTCTGCCCCGAGGACAGCGGGCTGGACAACACGGCCAGCAGGGCATGGCAATCCATTTCGGCGCGGTGCGCATCGTAAAACCAGCCCAGTTCCATCGCCAGTTGCGTAAGTTTGGCCGAGCTGCGGCCTTCCTTCTTCCAGTCGAGGTCGGCAAACGAGCAGGCCCAGGGCAGTTGCGCAAAAAGCCCCAGGCGGGCCTCTGCGAAAGGCCGGTCAAAGCCGGCGTTGTGGGCCAGCACGAGGTCGGCGCCTTCCAGCATGGCGGCCACGCGCTGCTCATCAATGCGCTGGCCGCGCACCATGTCGTTGGTGATGCCGGTCAGCGCCTGGATCTCCGCCGGGATGGCCATGCCCGGATCTTCCAGGCCGTCATACACCTCGACGCGGCCGGTGGGCAAGCCGGTCGCCGTTTCCACATCGACACAAAGCAGGGCCAGTTCCATGATGCGATCGCGGGAGGCGTCCAACCCCGTGGTTTCGGTGTCCAGGATCAGCACCCGTGTGACCGGCCCCGCCGCCTGGTGCGCAAACTCGGTGATGACCGGCAGGCGCCGCAGCACCCGGTAGTCTGCATGGGCCTCGAGCAGGCGAGCCATGGCTTCGGGCGCCAGCGCGGCAGGTGGTTCAGCGGCAGCGTTGGCGCGGGTCTTGCGCACGGGGGCGGGTGCCGGCGTTGCCGGAGCGTCCCCGAATCCGAGGCCAAGCTGGACCGAAGGCGGGACGTGCGCGTTGGCCTCGTTCATGGTGACCTCCAGGCGATGTGTCGGTGAGGAAAGAGGCGGTGGTGCGGCTGGCGGGGATCGAACCCACGACCCTTGGCTTCGGAGGCCAATACTCTATCCACTGAGCTACAGCCGCAACGCTGAAAAGAATGCCCTGGCCGGCTTTGCAGCGGACAGTGGCGTCGCAGGATCGGGCGGTCCGGCCGTGATCCTGTGGAAGTCATGGATTCTAACAGCCGGGCCGGCGCAGGCCCGGCACGCGGGAGGCGGCAGCTATAATCGAAGGTTGTCGAATATGAGTTGCTTTAGTCACCCGATTTCTGCCTTTTTGAGGAAGCCATGAGCGCAAACGATCAAACGACGGCCCACGAAGAAGACCACTCTGGCCCCATCAAAACGCCGCAGCAACTGCTGGCAGCGATTTTTTTCTCTTTTGTCATCCCGATTTTCGCCATCATCGGCCTGGTGTATTACGTTGCCTCGGACAAGCGACCGGCGGCCGGCGCCGGCGACATGGAAAAAGCCGTGGCGCAACGCATCCAGAAAATCGGCATGGTCGAAATCCGTGATGCGAACCGTCCGCTGAAGGCCGGCGCCGAAGTGTATGCCGCGCAGTGTGCCGCCTGCCACAAGGATGGTGTTGCCGGCGCACCCAAGTTCGGCGACGCCGGCGCCTGGGCACCCCGCATCAAGACCGGTTATGAAGCCCTGCTGACGTCCGCCCTCAAGGGCAAGGGCGCCATGGGTCCCCAGGGCGGCGGTGATTTCGAGGATGCCGAAATCGGCCGTGCCGTGGTCCACATGGCCAACGCCGCCGGCGCCAAATTTGACGAGCCGCAGCGCGCTGCCGCAGTCGCGGCCGCACCGGCAGGCGCGGCGCCCGCTGCTGCCCCTTCCGCCGACGTGCTGGCCGCTGTGGCCGCCGCCAACAAGACCGCCGCAGCGCCTGCCGCCGCACCGGCCACTGCCGCGGGCGCCGTTCCGGCCCTGTACACCCAGGCCTGCGCCGCCTGCCACGTGGCCGGCGTGGCCGGCGCCCCCAAGCTGGGCGACAAGGCCGCCTGGGCGCCGCGCGTCGCGATGGGTGTCGATGCCCTGACCGCCAGCGTCATCAAGGGCAAGGGCGCGATGCCGCCACGCGGCGGCTCGACCGGCTCGGACGCCGACATCAAGGCCGTGGTCCAGTACATGGTCAGCACCGTCAAATAAAAGCAGCGCTTCCAGCAAAAAGCCGGTCCCTGACCGGCTTTTTTATTTGATACTCCAAAAGGCATCCGGCCCATGCCGTGCAAGGGCGGACAGCTACTTATTTGATAGCATCAGGCCTTCGCCGGCTGGCCGGCGGCGGGGCTGCGTACATAGGCAAACCGCTGCGGCAGCTCCCGCGCGGGGACCTCCTGCGGCACCCACAGTCCCTGCTCGATGGCCTCGGCCGCCTGCAGCATGTCCAGGCTGTGGACCAGGCCAAAGCCCAGGTGTGTGTCGAGGTAGACCCGGCCATGTTCATCGAGGACGCAGCGCTGCACCCGCGCCGGCTCGCCGGTGTGTGCTGTCACCGCGAAATCGGGGGCGCCGGCGATGCGCCAGACCAGCGGCGTTGCCTCCAGCTCCACATACACGCGTTGCGGGCCGTTCTGGAAAAACCAGCGGCCGGCCTTGTCGCTTTCGTAGTTGCGGGCGATGAAATCGACCAGCTTGTCGTGTTTGAGCAGCGAGCCCTTGCCGGCCGCAACGCCGCCGGAAAACGGCCCGGCCGCCTGCGCTTGGTCGTCACGCATGTACCAGTTGCCGCGCGCATCCAGCCCCAGCCAGCCGTAACAGTCGGGCACGTTGGGCCATTTGGCAATCGCCTGGCGAACAATGTCATCCATGGCCTGATTCTGCCCGTTCAGAGCTGCGCTGCGAAAAACCCGCAGACCGCCTCGGGCATGGCGCGTACATGCCCGGGAAAAGGCGCCGACGGAAAGCCGACATGGCCGCCCTGGCGCGGTTGCCAGAGCGTGACGGTCGCACTGACATCGCGGGCCTGCGGCAGGCTGACCGCCGGTACAAAAGGATCGTTGAGCGCATTGAGCGCCAGTGCCGGCACCGCAATGCGCCGCATGTGCGGCTTGGCCGACGCGCGCTCCCAGTAATCTTCGGTGTTTTTGAAGCCATGCAGCGGCGCCGTCACGACATTGTCGAAGGCGTACAGGTCGCGCGCGGCCAGCAGGGCTTCGGCGCTGAACAGGCCAGGGTGCTGCTCCAGCTTCTTGAGCGCCTTGGGCACCATGGAGCTGAGGAACATGCGGGTGTAAACCAGCCGGTTAAAACCCTGGCCGATGGCGCGGCCGCTGGCGGCCAGGTCCAGCGGCGAGCAGACGGAAGCCACGGCGCTGAGCACACTGCCGGCCGCGCTGCCGAGCTCGCCGGCCCAGCGCATCAGGGCATTGCCGCCCAGTGAAATGCCGACAGCCAGCACCGGCCCCGCATGGCCGCGCTGGAAGCGCCGCAGGATCCAGTCGATCTCCTCGAAGTCACCCGAGTGGTAGGCGCGCGGCGCGCGGTTGAGTTCACCCGAGCAGCCGCGGAAATGCGGCACGGCGCAGGCCCAGCCGCGCACGCGCGCGACATCGGCAAAGGCTTCGGCGTAATGGCTGGCCGATGAACCTTCAAGCCCATGAAACACCACCAGCAGCGGTGCATCTGGCGCGCTGACGTGCTGCGCAAAATCGACATCGACAAAATCATCGTCGGGCGTAACCCAGCGTTCGCGCCGGAAACTCGGCGCCTCGGCCAGGTAACGCTGCGAGCGCAGCGCCGCATAAATCGTCTGCAGGTTGCCCCCGGGCAGCCACCACGGGGCCTGGTAGGGCAAGGTGCTGGACACGGCCGGCGCGTTCAGTGCAGCACCTGCGGGCTGTCCGAGACTTCCTGCATTTCCCGCGGCGTTCCGGGGCTGGTGTGGTGGGCCACCATGCGCCAGCCCTGGGCGGTCTTGTGGTACACGTTGGTGGCAATCACATACGCGTGCCGCGGGCCTTCCTCGGTCAACACCTCGATGCGCTCGAGCACGCTGTGCACGCTGGCGCTCATGCTTTCGACCTTGCGGACTTTTTCGGCAAACGCGCGTATGGTGCCGTGGGCGAACATCGCGTCAAACGCCGCTCGTATGGCGCCCTGCCCCAGCAAGCGCGGACCGCCGGGATGCACACAGACGATGTCGTCCTCGTCGGCCCAGCAGGCCATGAGTTTGTCGATGTCGCCGGTCTGCAGCGCTTCATAAAAGGCTGTTTCGATGTCGTCGGCGTTGCCGCTGCTGGCCGGGGAAACTTTGGGTGCTCGCATGGGTTCATTCGCTGGAATACGTGCGCTGGGCTGCTTTGGATGCGTGTGTATTAAGCCACGCCTGGATGACGCTGTGCATGTCGGCCGCCTGACCGGCCTGCCACAGCAGCTCGGGCGCGGCCACATGGGTGCCGGCCGGCAACACACGCAGCGCCGCTTCCACGAATTCGGCCAGCCGGGCCGGCCGCACCGGCATGGACGAGGCCGGGATCATGTAGGCCAGGACCGAAAGCATCCAGGCCGCGACACGTTCGAGCGCAGGCCGGCCTGCGCGGGCCAGCGGCTTCTGCGCCGAGCGCACCAGCAGCACACGCTCGAAGCCAAGCGCCGCGACGGCCTGCTCATCAATGCTGGCCAGGCCCTGGCGCAGCGCCTGCGGCAGGCTGCCCTGGGCATGCGGCAGCACCACCACCAGGGTCAAGGCACCGCAGCGTCTGAACCACTGCGCCAGCGCCAGCAACTGGGCCGGCTCGGGTGTCCAGAGCGCGCGCTCGCGGTCGTGGTACAGCCGGGGCGGCTCGAACATCACCACACCGGTGTGCACCGGCGCCGGGCTCAAGGGCCAGGCGGCGATGTCCGCGCCGCCGGCCGGCACAATCGCCACCTGCGCCAGTGCGGTGCTCATCGGCTCACGTGCCAGCACCTGGGCCTGCGCGAAGCGCCCGCTGCCCGCCAGCCGGCGCAACACCTCGCTGCCGAGTGCGCCGGTCGCGCCGGCAACCAGCAGGCCGGGCCGGGCGCTGCCGCGTGCAGCCGACGGCCTCAAGCCCGACTGCAAGGCCTGCAGCGGGCTGGCCAGCATGGGTGAATGGATGACGGTCAGCGGCATATGACTATGGTAGTGTTGCATCTTGCTTTTTGGAGGCTTGCCATGAAATTGCGTTTCCTGAACTGGTTTTTTGCCGCCACACTCGCCGCGCTGCTGGGCGGCTGCGGCTACAACGACTTCCAGAGCCTGGACGAGCAGACCAAATCGGCCTGGTCCGAGGTGCTCAACCAGTACCAGCGCCGCGCCGACCTGATCCCCAACATTGTCGCCACCGTCAAGGGCGAGGCCGCTTTCGAGCAGGAGACGCTGACCCGCGTGGTCGAGGCCCGGGCCAAGGCCACCTCCATCCAGGTCACACCGGAAACCCTGAACGACCCGGAAGCTTTCTCGAAATTCCAGGCAGCCCAGGGCGAGCTCAGTTCAGCGCTGTCGCGCCTGCTGGTGGTGACGGAAAACTACCCCAACCTCAAGGCCAACCAGGGCTTCCAGGACCTGCGCGTGCAACTCGAAGGCACGGAAAACCGCATCACGGTGGCGCGCAACCGCTACATCCAGGCGGTGCAGGCCTACAACGTGCTGGCGCGCAGCTTTCCGAACAACCTGACGGCCATGGTGTTTGGCTACAAGGTCAAGCCGACCTTCAGCGTGCAGAACGAGGCGCAGATCAGCGTGCCGCCGGCGGTCAACTTCGAGAAGAAATAGGCGGACGACGGCCTTGATGCTGCAAGCGTCCATGACCCGCGCGCTGGCGGTCCTGCTGCTGCTGCCGGGCCTGTGGGCCGGCGGCGCGCAGGCGCAGGACCTGCAGCCCATCCCGGCGCTGACGGCGCGCGTGATCGACAGCACGGGCACGCTGGACGCGGCGCAAAAGCAGGCGCTCGACGCCAAGCTCGAAGCCTTTGAAAAAGCCAAAGGTTCACAAGTCGTTGTGCTCATGGTGCCGACGACACAGCCCGAGGACATCACCGACTACACCCAGCGCGTCGGCGACCTCTGGAAGATAGGCCGCAAGGACGTCGGCGACGGCCTGCTGCTGGTGGTCGCCAAGAACGACCGCAAGGTGCGCATCGCCCCGGCCAAGGCGCTCGAAGGTGCGGTGCCCGACCTGGCCGCGCGGCAAATCATCGACCGTGCCATCACCCCCCGGTTTCGCGAGAACGACTTTGCCGGCGGCCTCAACACGGCCGCCGACCAGCTCATCGCACGCATCAGCGGCGAGAACCTGCCGCTGCCGGATGAAACAAGGACCAGCAATCGCGGTTTTCAATGGGCTGACCTCGCCATCTTTTTGTTTTTCGCTGTGCCGATAGGTAGCGCCATACTGCGTGGAATTGTCGGACGAAAACTCGGCGCGGTTGTGATGGGGATCGCTGTCGCTGCCCTGGCTTTCTGGATAACAAAGGGTGTTGCTCTTTCCATCGTGGCAGGGGCCGTCGCCGTCATTCTTTCCTTTGTCAGCACCGTTTTCGAGAGTGCAAGGCAGTTCAATCGAGGCTACGGTCAATCTGCACCTCGTTCTGGCAACGGCTACCCCGGCGGATTCGGTGGCTGGGGCGGTGGCTCCTCCGGCGGCAGCTGGGGCGGCGGTGGCGGCGGCTTCGGCAGCGGCGGTGGCGGCAATTTTGGCGGCGGCGGCGCATCGGGTGGATGGTGACGGCATGACACTCTGGACCTCACTCACACGCGCGCTCAAACACCTGTGGCTGGATGCCGACGACACGCGCCGCGCGATTCCCGGGGAGATGCTGGAGCGCCTGCAGCGGCGCGTGGCCGCCAGCGAACAGCGCCACAGCGGCGAGATCCGCATCTGCGTCGAAGCCGGCCTGCCGCTGAGCTACCTGTGGCGCGGCGCGAGCGCGCGTGAACGCGCCATCACAGTGTTCGGCAAGCTGCGGGTCTGGGACACCGAAGACAACAACGGCGTGCTGATCTACCTGCTGCTGGCCGATCACGCGATCGAGATCGTCGCCGACCGCGGCCTGGCCCGGCATGTGGATGCGCAGCAGTGGCAGGCCATGGTGGCGCGCATGGCCGAGGCCTTCAGGGAAAAGCGTTACGAGGACGGGCTGACGCAGGCGCTGGAAGAAACCTCGGCCCTGCTGATGACACATTTCGCGGTGAGGGACGCGCACAAGGCCAACCCCAACGAGTTGCCGGACGCGCCCGTGCTGCAGTGACAACTGCCAAATGCTATTTATTTGATAGCTGGTGACGGCTTCTGGACGGGGGCTGAGGGCCGATTTCGCTTCAGAGTTCAGGTTTCCGGCAACTGCCAGACCGCCTCGCCGCCCACCGGATAAAGCCGCCGCCCCGGCTGCGGCGACAGCAGCCAGCCACCGGTGAACTCGCCAAAGGCGGGCAGGATGGCCAGCCCCGGCTCGAGGCAGAAACACGGCAGGCGCAGCCGGTCGTGGCCGCGCCCGCGCAGCGACAGCGCCGGGTGCAGATGCCCGGCGATCACGCCATGGCTGGCATGCTGCTGCGGATGGTGGCAGGCCGCAAACGGGCCGATCAGCCAGGGCTCGTCGACCACCCGGATACCCAGCGACGCCGGTGGATCGCCGGCGCGGCTGTCGTGGTTGCCGCGCACCAGCGTGCAGTCCAGATCGGGATGCTGGTCGCGCCACTGCGCCAGCGCGTCCAGGACAGAATCGGTGCGCGCCTGCGCCGCATGCAGAAAATCCCCGAGAAACACCAGCTGCGCCGGCCGGTAATGCAGCAGCAGCGCGCTGATACGCGCCAGGTTCTCGCGGGTGGTGCCGCCGGGCACCGGCTGGCCGAGTGCGCGGTAGGTGGCGGCTTTGCCGAGGTGCAGGTCGGCGATCCAGAGCACACGCTGCGCCGGCCACCAGAGCGCACGTTCGGGCAGCAGCCAGACGGTTTCGCCGGCGTAAGTCACGGCCAGCGGCGAAGCGGGAGGCGGCAACGTCGAATCCATCAGAGCGGCGGCAGGGGTCGCGAAGGCTTGCGCCGTGCCGCGCGTTTGCCGGTGGAGGATGTCGAACGACCCGCAGCGCCTTCCTGACCGAAGGCCAGGGTCTCGCGCACCTGCACCACGTCCTGCGACGGCGCCATCTCACCGGGGACCTGTCCCGCGGCTTTCTCCAGTTGCTGGACGATGCGGGCGATGCGGTCCGCCACACTTTCATTGGACAGCTGCTCGCGGAAGCGCTCGACCATCAGCGGGAAGGCAAACGGCGTCGGGCGCGGCAGCTGCTGGAGCACCAGGCGCTGGCTGTTCATGCGCGCCAGGCTGGCGCGCAAGCGGCCGATTTCCAGCTCCTGCGCGAGCAGTTCCTGCTCCGCCTGCAGCAGCAACTTGTTGGCCGGGTCGTACTTCCTGAAAACTTCCCAGAACAGCGAGGACGAGGCCTGCAATTGCTTGTTGCTGCGGTTTTCGCCGGGGTAGCCCTGGAAGATCAGACCCGACACCCGGGCAATTTCGCGGAAGCGGCGCTGCGCAAGTTCGCTGGCGTTGAGGCTTTGCAGGACCTCGTGCAGCAGCGCGGCGCGCCGGCCTTCTTCCGCATCGCCCTGCGCCATCGCGTCCAGCGATTCGGCATCGTGCCCGACCTGCAGCAGCTGCGGCAGCAGCGCCGGCCAGTCGACGTCCTGCGCGCAGAGAAGCTCGAAACCATAGTCGTTGACGGCAATTGAAAACGTGCGCGGCGCATGTTGCGCCACCCGCCAGGCGATCAGGCTGGCCAGGCCCAGGTGCACATGACGGCCGGCAAAGGGGTAGAGAAACAAATGCCAGCCTTCGCGGGTCTTGAGCACCTCGGCCAGCAGGGTCCCGGGCGTCGGCAGCGCCGACCACTGCTGCTGGATCTCCAGCAGCGGCCGCACACGCTGCAGTTCCGGCGTGTCGTAACGGCCCTGGCCGGCCAGCGCCAGCTGCTGCACCACCGCATCGGCCAGCGTGGTCGACAGCGGCATGCGGCCGCCGTTCCAGCGCGGGACCGCATGGCGCTTGCCGGTGGCACGGCGCACCCAGGCCGTCATCTCGCGTATACGCACCAGCTCCAGCAGGCGGCCGCCGAACAGAAAACAGTCGCCCGGTTTCAGGCGCGCGGCAAAACTTTCCTCCACGCTGCCGATGCGTGCGCCGCCCAGGTACTGCACCGTCATGCTGGCGTCGCTGACGATGGTGCCGATGTTCATGCGGTGGCGCCGCGCCAGCCGCGCATCGGGCACGCGCCAGATGCCCTCGTCATCGGGCACCGCGCGGCGGTAGTCGGGGTAGGCCGCCAGCGAGGGCCCGCCCTGGCGCACAAAGGACAGGCACCAGTCCCAGCTCTCGCGTGACAGCCGCGCGTAGGCCGCGGTGCCGCGCACTTCGGCGTACAGCGCCTCGGGCACAAAACCGCCGCCAAGCGCCACCGTCACCAGGTGCTGCACCAGCACGTCCAGCGGCTGTTCGGGTGAGCTGCGCGCCTCGATGTGGCCGGCCGCAATCGCCGCGCGCGCGGCGGCGCCCTCCACCATCTCGATGCTGTGGG